>JBIISV010000114.1:0-6668 GCA_044340835.1 Polynucleobacter sp. | reverse complement strand
ATATCTGATGATCAATATTGAAGGCAGGGCATGAAATTATCGATTTTAAGTGGGGGTGCTGCTGCTGGCCTGGTGCAGGGCCTTCAGGCACAGTTTGAGCAACAACAAGCATGTCAGATACAAGCGACCTTTAGTGCGGTGGGCGCAATGCGTGAGCTGTTGTTAGCTGGTGAGCCATGTGATTTGGTGATATTAACCCGGTCAATGATTGAGGGATTAATTCAATCGGGCCAAGTCGCTGCTAACTCCTTAGCTTCTTTGGGCATTGTAAGAACTGGTGTAGCAATTAAGACCGGGGAACCGATTCCTAAAATTGCTAATAGGGATGAGTTATTTAAGGCGTTTAGTAATGCTCAGGGAATCTATTTTCCCGACCCAGAAAAAGCGACAGCTGGCATACATGTGTTTAACGTGCTCAAAGCATTGGGCCTTGAGAAGGCCAAGGAGAAGGAGTTACATATTTTTCCAAATGGAGCAACTGCCATGGCTGCTATGGCGGCATCGCCTGACTCGGGCTTAATTGGTAGTACGCAAGTTACAGAAATTAATATTACTGCTGGAGTGAGTTTGATCGGCATGTTGCCAAAAGAATTTGAGCTTGCTACGGACTATTGTCTGGGTATTTGCTCGAATTCTCAAAATCTCCAATTGGCCTCTGCTTTTGCAAGTCTGCTCATTAGTGATAAGGCGGCCCCATTACGTGCAAAGATAGGTTTTGAGCTTAGTTAGTTACCCCATTCTTTTTTAGAATTTCTTTAGTAAGTGCCTCTCATAAGTTAATATCTGAAGTTATTCCTTCAAGTTCACACTTATATTAGAGTTGTATTCATGGGCACACAATTACACAAGCGCGGAGAAAGGGATCCCTATCATTCATTCCTTCGGTTTTTAGCGTTCTCATCGATTGCAATCGTATTGTTAGTATGCTTTTGGATGTTGTATCAATTTTCCCTCCTTCCAGATCGAGAGAAGTTTTACGGAGCACTCTTCGGTGGTATGACCGCAGCTCTTGCCACTACTTTGGGAGCGCTACCAGTATTTTTTACCCAGCAGTATTCACGTAAAACCTATGCGGTATTGCTTGGTTTTGGTGCAGGTGTCATGCTGGCGGCCTGCTCCTTTTCTTTAATTATTCCTGGCTTAGAGCATGCCAAACAAGGCGGGCTTTCCTCGCTTTCTTCGAGCCTCATAGTGGGATGCGGTATTTTGTTTGGCGCACTTCTCATGTCCTTAATAGACTATTTAATGCCCCATGCGCGTTTTGATCAAGGGCGAGAAGGCCCAAGTTCAATAGCAGTGAAGCGAGCTTGGCTATTTGTCTTTGCTATTACACTCCACAATTTTCCAGAGGGCCTGTCTATTGGATTTGCTTTTGCTGGTGCAGATTGGCTATCTGCTGAAGCGCTCGCTATAGGCATTTCTATTCAGGATATTCCCGAAGGTTTGGTGGCAGCTTTGGCCTTGAGAGGGGTGGGGTATAGCCGAACCCGTTCATTTATTTTAAGTATGTTGACGGGTTTGGTAGAGCCAGTATCCGCCTTACTTGGAATATTTCTGGTTGGATTGAATCCCAGCATGCTGCCATTGGGTTTAGGGTTTGCAGCAGGAGCAATGTTATTTGTAGTCATTCATGAAATTATTCCTGAGTCCCATCGATCCAGTGGGAAGCATCATGCAACGATCGGAGCTATCGTTGGGTTTATATTAATGATGTTTTTGGATACAGCTATTTGAGGATTGCGGGAATGATTTTTAAGGGCTCTAAGAAAATTCTTCAAACCAGTATTGCTTTGGTGATACAACTTAGCTCTTTAAATTAAGCCCCATACTTTTTATGAGCCACGACTTGAATAGTTTCGTCTTTTTATTTTGATCTCCGCCTTTGGGTGATACTAGGTAGTAATTACTGGATGAGGGGGCTCTGATTGACAGCGGCTCAATTAATGACCCATCTTTTAAGTTATCCTCGACAAGACTTGACCGACCAAGCGCTATTCCTAGTCCTGAGACTGCCGCTTCCAAAGACGTAGCAAGATGGTCGCAATGAATGGTGGAGTGAAACTCTAAGTTACTTTCATTGGCAAAAGCCATCCAGCTTTCCCATTCATCACTAGCCACAGGCGATGTTGCCTTAATTATTCGGTACTGAGCCATCTCTGTAGGGCTTGCTAGGCTTAGCTTGCCACCAAGTAGATTAGGGCTGCAGACTGGAAATATCTCCTCGCTACCGAGAGGTTCACAGTCTACCCCCGACCAATTTCCATTGCCATGCCAAATGGCGATATCAAAGTTATGAATAGGATTCGCTTTTATCTGCTGTGAAGTTCTAATGCGCAGCATTATTTCGGGATGTAATTCTTGAAACTCATGAAGTCTAGGTATAAGCTGTTTGACTGCAAACATACCAAAACACTCAATTGCCAATATATTGTCGTTATTTTGATCAATGAGACGTTCAGTTGCATTAGATAGATTCACTATCACTTCGCGCGCAGTGATTAAATACTCTTCGCCTGCTTTTGTTATTGAGAGATTGCCGGCGCTACGAATAAATAATTTATGACCAAGTAGATCTTCTAGATTTTTAACTTGGTGGCTAATAGCAGTTTGCGTAAGGTGAAGTTCAGCAGCAGCTTTTGTGAAACTCAGCGTTCTTGCTGTTGCCTCAAAAGACATTAATGAAGTCATCGAAGGCAGTCTAGTTTTCATGTTTTATTACCCTAGAAATCTAAATGAAATTTTTTCATTATCTGATTAAATTAATTCATGAGGAAATCATTGCTATTTTGAGGCGCAGCATGATAAATTTCCAAGGTTAAAAGCTTATATAGTGATTATGGCTCAAAAATCCCAAAATGTTATTTTTGCATTATGAGACGGAGGGGCATAAATTTCCCTTAATTAAAAATTTATTACATTATTTTTGGCTTAAAAGGTAATCAAGTTAATGGCAAGTGACCATATTCAGGTAATCAAGGAAGGCGGCCTTTACGCCCTACAAAATGTGTTTAAGTTAGATGGTTTGGCAAGCTGCTATCCGGCAAATGCTCAGGGATATTCTGTCGTTAATTCTTATATATTGAAAAATGCTAGTGGAGCATTAATGCTAGATTCTGGCTATTTAGCCCATTGGCCAGCCATCTTAAAACAGCTACATTCAGTCTTAGATGTTACTAAGCCTTTGTCGATATATCCACTCCGACTAAATGAATTTATGTCTGTATCCAATGTCGAGGCGATTGCGGAGGAGTTTATTGTTGATCAGTGCTATTCCAGTAATCCTGATGCTGCATTATGGGTTGATTTTGGTGGCCGCTCTGATACCCCAAACCCAAAACCCTTGTCTATTAAAACAACCGTAGTGACTAGAGCTCAAACCATTTATCTTGGTGGAGATGAGTCTTATCCTTTGGAAGCTTTTCAGGCTCCAATACGATTAATCGCTACTCGTTGGATATATGACAAAACCACCCGCACCCTATTCACTTCTGATTCATTCACTCATGAATGGTGCAGCCAGGAAGATGGCCCTTGGGTTTATGGCGATAGTGATGATGCAACAACTGTCGAGCATATCAAAAGCTTTCTTGTAAACACTCGATATTGGTGGTTGGAGGGTGGAGAGACAACGAGCTTACGAAAAAAATTAGCCGGCGTATTTGAAAAATATGATATCGAAAATATTGCCCCTGGATATGGACGGGTTCTATGTGGTAAAAAGTTGGTAGAGCGTCAGTATCAATTGCTGGATGAGGCCTTACGTCAGCTAGACAAGAGTCTGGTTCAAGCCAAGTATGTATTTAGAGACAGGATTGGATAAATCATGACAATTGGACCAAAGAATCTCCCAAGAGAGATTGCGAGTGGCGTTTATTGGCTTGGTGATTGCTTAGAGCAAAGAGCTAATGGAAAGATCTATCACACCTATAACGCCGCTTTTTTAATGGTTGGTGAGCATTCATCAATGATTATTGAGACAGGGCACCCAAAGGATTTTCCTTTGATCGCCAAGCAATTAGATGCACTACCGTCCAATATCCCGCCAGTCAAACATCTCTTTGTTACCCATCAGGAGACACCACATGCCGGTGGTTTAGGAAGAATATTACATCGCTATCCAGAGGCTATTTTGTGTGGTGACATGTGTGACTATCACCTCGCTTTTCCTCAGTATGCCCATCGAATGAAATCGATGAAGGAGGGTGATGAAATTGATCTTGGCGGCAGAAAATTTATTGTTGTTGAGCCAGTCATTCGTGATTTGAGGACCACTTGGTGGGGATTTGATACTAAGGAGCACGTCTTATTTCCTGGTGATGGTTTTGCTTATAGCCACTACCATGAAGATGGGCATTGTGGCCTATTTGCTGAAGAGGCAATTTCGCTTGATATTCCAGAGGTATCTGCGGTCTTTGCAGATAGAGCGTTATTTTGGACGAAGTTTACCGATATGCGCTTATATGTTGAGCGATTGCAGTATTTGATGGATAAGTATGATGTTAAGATTATTGCGCCTTCCCATGGTTTGCCAATTCGAGACCCTGCAATTACTTTACCGAGAATTAAAGAGGGTCTTTTATTTGGTGGATCTATTCCAGAATCTGGAACAGAATCAGATGCAATTAAAGCGGCCCCCGCACATAAAAAAACATTCATTAATGTGGATGATTAAGGAGACAAGAAGATGCAATTGAAGTTAAATAAAACTCGCGCCAATTTCTTCAGTATTTTATTTTTAATGTGCCTGACCCAGAATGTGTTTGGACAAACATATCCAGATAGACAGATTTCATTAGTGGTCCCTGGCGCTGCAAGTGGTGGGATGGATGTCATTGCTCGAGCTTTATCAGAGCGTTTATCTCTTACCCTGAAGCAATCCATTGTGGTTGAAAATAAGCCTGGAGCAAATGGCAATATTGCAGCGGATATTGTTGCTAAATCAAAGCCTGATGGCTATACAGTCTTGCTTGGTCAAACAGCTCAATTTGCAATTAATCCTGCGCTATATCAAAAAATTCCATTTGATCCGATTAAAGATTTTGTTCCTATTGTGATGCTGGCTGAAGCGCCAAACATCATTTTCGTAGCGAACGATTCTCCCTATAAGACCTTGTCCGATATTGTAAAAGCAGCCCAAGCAAGCTCTAAGACACTAGATTTGGCAACCCCTGGTAATGGCACTCCCTCACATTTGATCAGTGAGATTTTCCAAAAGTCTAGTGGCGTAAAATTTACTCATATCCCATATAAAGGTGCAGCCGCTGCAATTACAGATCTGATTGGTGGACGGGTTGCAGTCATGATGTCTTCAGTACCTTCAGCCTTAGGCCAAATCAAGTCTGGAACCGTGAGACCAATTGCAGTTTCATCTGACAAGCGAATTCCAGTTTTGCCTAATGTACCTACGATTGGGGAATCTGGCTATCCCGGATTTAATATGGGGACTTGGTATGGCTTATTTGTTCCAAAGGGAACATCTCCCAGTATTGTGAATGAACTCAACGCCGCTGCAAATCTTGCTATTAATTCCAACGTATTTAAAGAAAAGATTTTTTCTGAAGGCGGTGTAGTAGTTGGTGGCGATAGTAAAACATTTACCACTACGGTTGCTAACGACTATGTTAAGTGGAATAAGATCGTTAAGGATTCGGGCGCAACGATTGATTAACTTTTTTGCTTGTAGTTTTTTTATTAGCAATACAATTTTTTATACATAGGAAGATAACTGTGCCAATCTCTGTTCAAACAATCTCTTTGAAGTCGGCATTAACTATTGCTCAGACTGCACTAGAGTGTGGAAAAAGTAATGGGTTTAAGCCGCTTGCGGTAATTGTTTTGGATGCAGGAGGCCACTTGAAGGCATACCTGGCGGATGATGGCACTAGTTTATTGCGCTTCAATATTGCCCTAGGGAAGGCTTGGGGTTGCTTAGGAATGGGTTTTGCAGGTCGTGAGTTTGAGAGGAGGGCTGCTGCCCAGCCCTTATTTATAAACTCCTTGCAAGCAATGTCTGAGGGTAAGGTAGTTCCTGCTCGAGGCGGTGTATTAATTCGTAGTCAGTCTGGCCAAATTATTGGCTCAGTTGGTATTAGTGGAGATACCTCTCCTAATGATGAGTTATGCGCAATTCATGGTATTGAGACTGCTGGGCTGGTAGCTGATCATGGTGATGCTCCGTAGACTTGTAGCGTCCTTGTTTAAGAGATAAAAGCCACCCTGGTTAGCCTAACTAGGCTGCCTAAGTCCTGAGGCTGAGGTCAGGCTGGGGTGGTTTCTCATCATTAACAATATTTAACATTTCTAGCGGATTGCTGTATTTCGTGTGCCATCTCGAGCCCGCTGAGCCATGCGCCCTCAACCCTTCCTCCATATAGCCAGTCTCCACAGAGTCCCAGATTAATATTGCCTAGTAAGAGGAAATGGATTGGCTGTGCTAGTGAGCCACTGGCGTAGAGCCAGCGATGCATACTGATATCAGATGCGTGACTGTTAAATCCAAGTCTAGTCAGGCATGCCATCATTTGGGCTTGGGCATCTTCCTTACTCAGTTCAATATTGGCTTGACTCCAGCTTGGGCTCCCATGAATAGTCCACATTGGTTTTCCTTGGCGCATAGGCTTGGATACATTTTGACAAATCCAGCTGATGATTTCTTGATTGATAAAGGC
>JBIISV010000113.1:0-6748 GCA_044340835.1 Polynucleobacter sp. | reverse complement strand
GTAACGCCAGCCCATCCCAGCATAGGCACCATAAACAATAAGCCATAAAGCATGTAGTGCACTATCGATGCGACTTTGACTAAAGAAGGAGAGATGTTGTTGGGATATGGGGGAGTTTTAGAATTTAACTTAAGACAAAATCTAAAGATCGTGGCGAGTAAGACTGTAAAGCCGATTAATTTATGCCACCCATAGAGTGTATTAGTCAGGTTGTCCCATAAATTAGCGGCAGCCCTTTCCGTCATCCAAAAGCCCAAAATTGCCAGGGCGAGGATAGCCAATGCGGTAAACCAATGTATCCCACGAGCTAAGCTTGAGTGTCTGCTAATCATTGCTTTCTCCGTAATTTGTGATGCATTCTAATTTGAGTTTTTTGAGGACACAAGATGTTAAGAGGAGCAAAAAGCCCGAAGATCGACAAATTGAATGCATTCAATCTAGCAGCAAAAATTCTGCAGATAGTATTGAGTGTAGGTATTCCAGGTGCAAGCCAGAAGTTTGATTAAGAAGCCAACCCCCATCCTTTCTGGAGTATGAAAATGGGCATAGAAAGCCAAAAAGCAACTTCTTCTTCCAAAAATACAAGTTTTTATTTTTAAAACAAAAAAGCTTCTAAGTCAATTGACCTAGAAGCCTTCTGCTGTTTGGTTGCGGGGGCAGGATTTGAACCTACGACCTTCGGGTTATGAGCCCGACGAGCTGCCAGACTGCTCCACCCCGCGTCTGAAGCTGAAATTCTACCATTTTTTCACCCTTCCTGTCGAGATATGCCTTAATTTGATGTTTAAAAAAGCAGTTTTTTCAAAGAAATAAGACTTCAGAGTCAGCCTGTATAAGGAGTAACATATTGCCACGCAACAATCACCAAAGGCTTTTAAATGTCAATTAGTAACCCCGAGTTCTCTAATTCCACGATGTTAAAACCAGTTGATCTGCATGACGATCGCAATGGCCATAAAAAAGGTCTTGCGGCGATGATGCTTGCAGCGATAGGTGTGGTCTTCGGTGATATTGGTACTAGCCCCTTGTATGCTCTTAAAGAGTGCTTTGATCCGGAGCATGGCATCACATTTTCTCCAGAAGCATTATTTGGTGTCATAGCCATGATGATCTGGTCTTTGATCTTGGTAGTGACCTTTAAATACGTATTATTTGTGATGCGCGCTGACAATAAAGGTGAGGGCGGTGTTTTATCTTTAATGGCTTTAGCGCTCAGGTCTTTTGATAGCAAATCCAAAAGCTATTTCTTTTTGATGATTCTGGGTATGTTGGGCGCTTGCATGTTGTTAGGTGAGTCTGTCATTACTCCAGCGATTTCTGTTCTGTCTGCTGTTGAGGGAATTAAAATTGCAGCACCGGGGCTAGATCGATTCATCATCCCCATTTCCTTGGCGATTTTGGTGGCCTTATTTTTGATTCAAAAATATGGTACTGCTGCCGTTGGCAATCTATTTGGCCCAGTTACTCTGACTTGGTTTGTGACGCTCGCTGTATTGGGGGTGATTAATATTGGCGCAGCGCCAGAAATTATCGGCGCAATCAACCCAATGTATGCGGTGAATTTTGTAATGGATTATCCAACTACCGCATACATCGTGATGGGTGCAGTCGTTTTGGTTGTTACTGGGGTAGAAGCGCTTTATTTAGATATGGGACACTTTGGCAAAAATCCTGTGCGTTATGCTTGGCTTATTATTGTCTTGCCAAGCCTCTTAATTAATTATCTTGGTCAAGGCGCTCTCTTGCTGTCCAATCCAGAGGCAGTCTCAAATCCTTTTTACTTAATGGTTCCAGAGTGGGCCTTGTGGCCAGTAGTAGGTTTGGCTACTGCCGCCACGGTCATTGCATCCCAGGCGGTCATTTCTGGTGCATTCTCTTTAGTGAGTCAAGCGATTTTGCTCGGTTTTATGCCGCGTATGACCATCATGCATACCTCTGACTCTGAGCAAGGGCAGATTTATATTCCGGTGGTGAACTGGGCTCTCTTGTTCATGGTGGTTGTCACTATTATTGAATTTAGAGAATCAGTGAACTTAGCAGCCGCTTACGGTATCTCTGTGACTTCAGCCATGATGATTACTACAATCTTATTGGGCGTAGTCATGTATCGCGTATGGAAGATGAATCTCTTCTTAGTATTGTCCTTGACGATCATATTCTTTGCCTTGGATTTTGCTTTTTGGACTGCTAACTTAATTAAAATTAAAGATGGTGGTTGGTACCCCTTATTGCTAGGATTATTAATTTTTACCTGCTTGATTACTTGGTATCGTGGACGCAAGCTGTTGCTTGCTAAAATGGAAGAAGGCGCTATTCCACTAGAAGCTTTTGTTAATAGCTTGTTAGCCCATCCACCCCATCGCGTTGAAGGTACTGCTATCTTTTTGACATCTCATGTAGACTTTGTGCCAATCGCAATGCTGCATAACTTAAAGCATAACCGTGTGATGCATGAGCGTATCTTTTTTATCAAATTAAGTACTTGGGATGTGCCTTATGTTAGCGATAGCGAGCGCATTACGATGAAGGACTTCGGAGGAGGTATTTATTTAGTGAGAGCTGTACATGGTTTTAAGGAGTCTCCAGACATCAATAAAGTCTTAGACTTATTGCAAAAGCAAGAAAAGATTGAATTCAATGTCATGGATACCTCCTTCTTTGTTTCTCGTGACACCATTGTTCCATCAGCAAACCCCGGAATGGCCATATGGAGAGAGAAGTTGTTTGGTTGGATGATGCAAAACGCAGCCAAGCCATCTGACTTCTTTAGGATTCCAACCAATCGCTTGGTTGAGCTCGGTGCAAAGGTAGAGATTTGAGAAACCCACGCCCTGGCCCACTACTTTCATTAGGGACTTTCTTATTGGCTTGCTCCTTCAGCAGCCTGTTGCTGGCGACTCCTACAGAAGAGGCTCAACTAGAGCAACTCGATAAGATTGAACGTGATCTCGAGTTACAGCGCGACTGGGCTAAATATCGCTGGGAGAAAACTAGCTCTGAGTGCTATCAAAAGTATTGGGTAAATGATTGTCTTAAAGACTCTCGTGCTAAGTACCGAAAAGAGATAGATCCAATTCGTGCGCAAGAGGTAGAGTTACATGAGGTGCAGCGTAAGTTACGGGCCAGCATTAAGGATCAGCGTGATGCTACCAAGATTGCTGAACGCGCCTCGGCTGAAAAAGCTGCTGAGCGCTCAGCCAATCAAAAAGAGTTTGATGAAAAGCAAAAAGCTGCTGCTGCTCGTGCAGCAGATCTAGAACAACGTCGTAAAGATGCACCTAAGCGTGCTCAAGAAAATAAAGCGGGCACTCAGCTCGATTAATCCATTGGCCAAAATAAAAACAATCTATATCTGCCAATCCTGTGGTGGAAGTTCTGCTAAGTGGCAAGGGCAATGCCCATCCTGTCAGGCATGGAATACTCTGGAAGAGGGCGTACCCGAGGTCAGCTCGAATACCCGTTTTCAGGGTTTAGCGCAATCATTGCCACGTCAGAAACTCTCCGCAATTAGCGCAGAAGATTTACCGCGTTTCAGCACTGGTGTTGAAGAGTTTGATCGCGTGCTAGGTGGTGGATTAGTGCCTGGGGGTGTTGTCCTATTAGGTGGCGATCCTGGCGTTGGTAAGTCCACCCTGTTGCTCCAAGCCCTTGCTGAAATGAGTGCTGCTGGGATGAATGTCCTTTATAGCAGCGGGGAGGAGTCTGCTGCTCAGATTGCCTTACGAGCAAAACGGATTGCATTAGATGCGCCTCAACTAGAGGTGTTGGCAGAAATTCAACTGGAGAAACTCCTCTCCATTATGGATACCGTGAAACCACAGGTTTTAGTGGTGGACTCTATTCAGACTTTGTATTCAGAAGTGCTGAGTTCCGCTCCAGGATCAGTTGCGCAAGTGAGAGAGTGCGCGGCTCAGTTAACTAGGGCTGCTAAATCTAGTGGCATTTGTGTATTGATGGTCGGGCACGTGACTAAAGATGGCCATTTGGCTGGCCCTCGTGTACTTGAGCACATTGTCGATACGGTGCTGTATTTTGAAGGGGATACTCATTCTTCATTTAGGTTAGTACGCTCAATCAAAAATCGTTTTGGTGCTGTCAATGAGTTGGGTGTATTTGCCATGACTGAAAAAGGTCTGCGTGGTGTTGCCAACCCTTCAGCAATTTTCTTATCGCAGCATGCGGAGATGGTGCCTGGTGCTTGTGTATTAGTGACGCAAGAGGGTAGCCGCCCCTTGTTGGTAGAAATTCAGGCACTTGTAGATACGGCCCATATTCCGAACCCACGCCGCCTAGCGGTTGGTTTAGAGCAGGCACGTTTAGCGATGCTCTTAGCGGTCTTGCATCGCCATGCAGGCGTAGCATGCTTTGATCAAGATGTCTTCTTAAATGCGGTTGGTGGTGTGAAAATTTCAGAGCCAGCGGCTGACTTGGCTGTCCTGCTCGCCATTCAATCCTCTATTCGGAACAAAGCTTTACCAAAAGAGTTGATCGTATTTGGCGAGGTGGGTTTAGCTGGCGAGATTCGCCCATGCCCACGCGGTCAAGAGCGCTTGAAAGAGGCGGCCAAGTTAGGCTTTACTGTGGCAATTATTCCAAAGGCCAATATGCCTAAAACAAAGATTCCGGGATTAAGAGTGATACCAGTAGAGCGCATCGATCAAGCAATTTCAGCGGCAGCAGAACTAAGTTAATCGTATTATTTAGTGCAGGTCTTCTGCTTGAATGAGGAGTACTTGCTGATCACCGGCAGAAACTTCCATCCAAATTGCTGGGATCTGCGGGAAGGCTTTTTTAAAGTGCTCATACTCGTTGCCAATCTCAATCAGAATGGCACCACGCTCAGTTAAATAATCTGGAGCGCCAGCGATAATCTTCCGAATGAGGTCCATGCCATCAGCGCCACCAGCCAATGCAAGAGCAGGCTCTGCATGATATTCAGCGGGTAAGGCATTCATGGAATTGGTATTGACGTATGGTGGATTACAGATGATGAGATCAAAGCGATTGTCATCATGGGGTTCTGGCAATGCATTCCAGAGGTCACCTTCAAAAAGTTCAATCTGTGAAGTCAGGCCATGACGATCGAGATTGCGTGAAGCTACGGCTAATGCAGGGAGGCTAATGTCACAAGCACTCACATGAATGTCGGGGCAAGCCATCGCCAGCAAAATAGCTAATGAGCCATTACCCGTGCACAGATCTAGCGCCTTGCCATCTGCAGGTAACCAGGATTCTAGTGAGCCATCTACGATGAGCTCCGCAATCCATGAGCGCGGAACAATACTTTGCTCGCTCGAGAAAAATGGTACGCCCATGAGCCAAGCTTCACCCAAAATATAAGCCAAGGGTTTACGGCTGACAATGCGGGTTTCTGTTAGTTCAAATGCCTTGGTAATCTGCGCAGTACTCATCGCTTGATCTAAGTGATCCAGTGCATCGGTAGGGCTAAGATTGAGTTGCTTGCTAGCAATCCACAGGGCCTCACTTTGGGCATCAATGGCACCATGACCATAGTGCAAATCTGCCACTTCTAATCGTGCTGCAATTTGATCAATGCATTGATCAAGCGTCAGAGATTGCTGGGGCGCAGGGTCCATGAGATAAATAAAAATGAATGAAGTTGATGACTTTACAAGCTAAGCAATTAACTGCTCGAGCGTCTTGCGATAGATATTCTTGAGTGGCACAACATCATCCACAATCACACACTCATCAATTTTGTGGCTAGTTGCATTGATTGGACCAAATTCCACTACCTCTTTGCAGATCTTAGCAATAAAGCGACCATCACTAGTGCCACCAGTGGTTGAAAGCTCGGTATCGATTTTGGTTTCTGCTTTGATCGCTTTGCGTAAAGCACCAGCAAGGGCGCCATCACCCGTTATAAAGGGGCTACCACCTAATACCCAATCAATTTCAAAGTCGAGATCTGCGGCAATCAGGATGGCTTCTAGGCGACTACGAAGTTCTTCTGACTTACTCTCAGTAGAGAAGCGAAAGTTGAAATCAATTACTAAATCACCAGGAATGACGTTATTCGCGCCAGTACCCGCATGAATGTTGGAGATCTGAAAACTCGTAGGCTGAAAATATTGATTACCTTTATCCCACTCGGTCTCTACCAGTGATTGAATAGCCGGTGCTGATAAGTGAATCGGATTTTTACCAAGATGGGGATAGGCGATGTGCGCCTGAGTACCTTTGACACGAAGCTTGCCAGAGAGTGAGCCGCGGCGACCATTTTTAATCATGTCACCCAATTGATCTACTGAAGTTGGCTCACCAATTACGCAGTAATCTAAACGTTGCCCCTGTTTTTGTAAGCGCTCACACATGATGACGGTGCCATCATTCGCTGGACCCTCTTCGTCACTCGTAATTAAAAAGGCAATCGAGCCTTTGTGATTGGGATGGGTCACCACAAATTCTTCAGTAGCAACCACAAATCCTGCGAGAGAGGTTTTCATATCGGCGGCGCCACGACCGTAGAGCATGCCATCCCGAATAGTTGGTGTAAACGGATCGCTTGTCCATTTTTCTAGCGGGCCTGTTGGCACTACATCGGTATGACCAGCAAACATCAACACTTTGCCCTGATCGCCAGCCGTGCCCTTTTTAATAGCCCAGAGATTGGTGACCTGAAAATGCTCGGGGCCGCTCACAACACTTTCTGTATGAAAACCAAGCTCTTGAAGGCGTTTGGCAATGTGCTCCTGACAACCCCCATCTGCCGGAGTAACCGAGCGGC
>JBIISV010000112.1:0-6751 GCA_044340835.1 Polynucleobacter sp. | reverse complement strand
GAAGCGCCGCGACAATTTTTAGTGATTAAAAAACCTATAGAGGTGAAAGAGGGTGACAAGCTTGCGCGCCTAGAGCCTTTCTTTGGGTTTAAGTTAGATTTCACAATCGACTTTAAGCATCCAGCAGTGGATAAGACGGGTCAGCGCTTTGTAGTGGACTTTGCTGAACACGCTTATCGAAGCGAAATTGGCCGTGCCCGAACGTTTGGTTTTGCTCACGAGGTTGAAGCGTTGCGAGAGATGGGATTAGCACGCGGCGGAAGTTTAGATAATGCGATTGTTCTGGATGAGCACCGCATCCTCAATAACGAAGAATTGCGTTATGAGGATGAGTTTGTGCGACATAAGATTTTGGATGCTATTGGCGATCTCTATTTAGTTGGCCATCCAATTATTGGCGCATATATTGCTGAAAAATCAGGGCATGCTCTAAATAATGCGCTCTTGCGAAAGCTTTTAGATGATCCCAGTTCTTACGAAATTAGTAGCTTCCCAGAAAATAAGGCCCCCGCTGCCTATTCCAAAGAGAGTCAACCCCTCTTTTTCTAGGTTCATTTTGGCTTGTTTTGTAGTAGGCGCTCAACCGCTTTACGAAGCTCAGATTCCGGCGCTAATTTGTCTAGTAAAGACTCCCAGGAAGCCTTTGCTACTGCATTAAAGCCTTTTGGCTTACTACTGGCAGGACGACCCTCTCTGGGTTTGATATCCCAGGTAGAGGGTGCTGGTTTGAGGCGTACCTTGATGGTTGTACAAACTATCCCATTTTTAGCTAACTCATTGATTAAGCTAGGTAAAACTTGTTGAAGTCGGGAGGCAATGCTAGCCCCGCTCGCTAGCAAAAAAAGCTCATTTTGGCTGCCAGATCGCCATCCAGCCTCAATTTTGGGCGCTAAATTATCCAAGTCCAGCGCTAATAGGGCAGCTTTCAGAGCCATTCTGAGTTTGACCAGATCTTCTGTCTTTGCCAAAATCCCGCCAAGTCCCTCAGAGTCGCGCAAGTACTCCAGCCACTCATGAGCAGCTTTCTTACGGACAGGTTTGGGGGCAAAGTTCATATAAAAATAGGGCGCGGGTGATAAACTCAAGATCTTAATTTACTTCAATATCCCATGGTAATCGGTCTTCTTAAAACCCTGGTCGGCAGTCGTAACGACCGCCTCTTAAAACAGTATCGCAAAGCGGTTGCTAAAGTTAGTGCCTTTGAGCCTAGCCTGCAAGCTTTGGATGATGCCGCACTGCAAGCAAAAACTGCTGAGTTCAAAGCACGTTTGGCTGCAGGTGAGTCATTGGATGATTTAGCACCAGAAGCTTTTGCGGTTGTTCGAGAGGCCAGCTGTCGCGTCATGAAGATGCGCCATTTTGATGCGCAGATGATGGGTGGCCTTGCATTGCATCAGGGCAAGATTGCCGAGATGGGAACGGGCGAAGGCAAAACCTTAACCGCTACGCTCCCAGTCTATTTAAATGCCCTAATTGGTAAAGGCGTTCATGTCATTACGGTAAATGATTATTTGGCTCAGCGAGATGCTGAGTGGATGTCAACACTCTATAACTTCTTGGGCATGAAGGTAGGTGTCAACCTATCTCAGATGGATCACACCACCAAGCAAGAAGCTTATGCAGCTGATATCACTTACGGTACGAATAATGAGTTTGGTTTTGATTATCTGCGGGACAACATGGTCCAAGATTTGGGTCAGCGTGTTCAGCGTGGTCTAGCTTATGCGATTGTTGATGAGGTGGATTCCATCCTGATTGATGAAGCACGTACCCCATTAATTATTTCTGGTCAGGCGGAAGATCATACCGACTTGTATATCAAGATTAACGCATTACCTGCCTATTTAGAGCGTCAAATCGGCGAAGAAAAATCTGATGGTACTGGCGTTGAAAAGCCCGGTGATTATTGGATCGATGAAAAATCGCAGCAGGTCTACTTAACAGAGCGTGGGCATGACAAGGCGGAGACGATTTTAGTTGAGCTCGGCGCATTAAATGATGGCGACTCTTTGTACGCCCCTCAAAATATTACCTTGATGCACCATGTGTATGCAGCACTTCGTGCGCATACTCTCTATAACCGTGATCAACAATACGTAGTACAAAACAATGAGGTCATCATTGTTGATGAGTTCACAGGGCGTTTAATGCAGGGTCGTCGCTGGTCCGATGGTTTGCATCAAGCAGTTGAGGCTAAAGAAGGCGTACAGATTCAAAATGAGAATCAGACCTTAGCCACGATTACTTTTCAAAACTACTTCCGCATGTACGGCAAATTAGCTGGTATGACGGGCACTGCTGATACTGAAGCATATGAGTTCAAGGAAATCTATAGCCTTGAAACAGTCGTTATTCCGCCTAATCGTATTAGCCAAAGAAAAGATCGCCAAGATCAGATCTATAAGACTTCGCGTGAACGTTATGATGCAGTGATCAAAGACATTGAAGATTGCTTCACACGTGGCCAACCTGTCTTGGTTGGCACAACTTCAATTGAGAATTCAGAACTCATTGCGAGCTTATTAGATAAGCGTCAATTGGCACATCAAGTTTTGAATGCGAAACAACATGCTCGCGAAGCAGAGATCATTGCCCAAGCTGGTAGACCAAAGATGATTACTATTGCCACCAATATGGCTGGACGTGGAACAGACATCGTATTGGGCGGTAACGTTGGCAAGCAATCTTCTTTGATTCAAGCAGATGTTGCTCTTTCAGATGCAGAAAAAAATACTAAGATTAAAACTTTGCAAGATGAGTGGCAAAGCCTGCATGATCAGGTTTTAGCTGCGGGTGGCTTACATATTATTGGCACAGAGCGTCATGAAAGTCGTCGTATCGATAACCAATTGCGCGGTCGTGCAGGTCGCCAAGGTGACCCCGGCTCTTCCCGTTTTTATCTCTCCTTAGATGATTCTCTCCTACGTATTTTTGCGGGAGATCGTCTACGCGCAGTGATGGATCGCCTCAAGATGCCTGATGGTGAGCCAATTGAAGCAGGCATGGTTACTCGCTCTATTGAGTCTGCCCAGCGTAAGGTAGAAGGTCGTAACTTTGATATTCGTAAACAGTTGTTGGAGTATGACGACGTTGCTAATGACCAGCGTAAGGAAACCTACCGACTGAGAAACGAAGTTTTAGAGAGCTCGGATGTTGGAGACCTTATTGCCAATCTGCGTGAAGATGTCTTGCGTTCTACTTGTGCTTTGTATGTTCCTTTTGAGTCGATGGAGGAGCAGTGGGACTTGGTAGGGCTTGAGAATGTTCTTGCAAGTGACTGGGGTCTTACTGTTGAGCTAAAAAATTGGGTTGAAAATGCAGTCTCTATGGACGATGAACAGATTGTTGAGCGCGTATTAGATGTTGCAAAAGAAGTCTATGATGCAAAAGTAGAGCTCTCTGGTCGCTCATCATTTGCTGGATTTGAACGTTCTGTTCTGCTCTATAGCTTGGATACGCATTGGCGGGAGCACTTGGCAGCCCTAGATCATTTACGGCAAGGTATTCACTTGCGTGGCTATGCTCAAAAAGATCCAAAACAAGAATACCGCCGCGAAGCCTTTGAGCTCTATGGCGAGCTTCTCAATACCGTCAAGAGCGACGTTGTAAAAAGCATCATGACAGTACAGATTCGTAGTGCTAGCGAGCTAGATCAAGCTTCTGAATCAATCAATGAAGATTTAGCAAAACTGTCCGATATACAGTATCAGCATGCAAATCTAGATCTTGAGGCGGCTGGCTCAATGGGTGATCGGGACGCAGCAATTGAAATTGCTCCAGCGCCATTACGTGCCGGCCCCAAGATTGGTCGGAATGATCCTTGCACCTGTGGCAGTGGTAAGAAATACAAGAACTGCTGCGGCGCATTAAGCTAATTCAACCGATATGCAAAAGAGCTGCTAGATACAGCAGCTCTTCAAGACCCTCATCTACAATTGTCAGACTATGACAGTTAATCTACCACTCCCCCTAAAAGACCAGTTGAAGCCTGTTAAAGGTTTTCAGATGGGTATCGCAGAAGCCGGAATTAAAAAGGCTAATCGCAAAGATCTCTTGGTGATGACTTTAGTTCCCGGCTCTCAAGTTGCCGGCGTCTTTACCTTAAATCGGTTTTGTGCTGCCCCGGTACAGGTGTGTCGCGAGAATCTAGCCTTGGATGGTGCCAAAGGTGAGATTCGTGCTTTAGTCGTGAATACGGGGAATGCTAATGCTGGGACTGGTGAGCAGGGTATGAAAGATGCCTTGGCAACTTGTGCTGCCCTTGCAAAAGAATT
This sequence comes from Polynucleobacter sp., assembly GCA_044340835.1. Classification (GTDB taxonomy): domain Bacteria; phylum Pseudomonadota; class Gammaproteobacteria; order Burkholderiales; family Burkholderiaceae; genus Polynucleobacter. Next base: position 2,477 of record JBIISV010000112.1, on the reverse strand, counting down.
AAAGCTCAAGCCCGAACAAATTCTGCCATTTTCAACTGGCGTGATTCTAGAGCCTTTACCAATTGACAGGTTGATTTCTGCATTACCTAAAGCAGTATCTAATTTAGGTGAAGACCATTGGTTTGATGCTGCACAAGCCATCATGACGACCGATACGCAGCCCAAAGCCATGTCCATGACGGTAGATACTCCAGGGGGTCTGGTTACTATCACGGGAATCTGCAAGGGTGCGGGAATGATTCATCCCAATATGGCGACCATGCTCGGCTTCATCGCCACAGATGCTGGATTTGCACCTAGACTACTTTCTACATTGACTCAAGAGATCGCCGATCTCTCATTCAACGCCATTACGATTGATGGCGATACATCAACGAATGATTCATTCATCATTATGGCAACTGGCCAATCTTCGGTACAGATCCAATCTGCTGATGATGCTGCTTATGGTTTGATTCAAACTGCATTGATTGATTTTGCACGTAAGCTTGCACAAATGATTGTGAGAGATGGTGAGGGCGCAACTAAATTTATTACGATTGACGTGCGGGGCGGCAAGACGGAAGAAGAATGTCGCTTAGTTGCAGAGGCAGTAGCCCATTCCCCTTTAGTAAAAACAGCTTTCTTTGCTAGTGATCCTAATTTAGGCCGCATTCTTGCTGCCATTGGTTATGCAGGCATTACTGATTTGGATGTAAATCAAGTCCAAATGTGGCTGGGGGATGTATGGGTGGCTAAGAATGGTGGCCGCAATCCTGAGTATCAAGAGGCTGATGGCCAAAGGGTAATGCAGGCAGAAGAAATTACTGTAAAGATTGATTTGGGTCGTGGATCAGCGCAAAGAACTATGTGGACTTGTGATTTATCGCATGATTACGTTTCTATTAATGCTGATTACCGCTCATAGGAAATCATGAGATGAATGAAAAATTAGAACAACTATTAAATCACCTTGAAACTTTTTTACCAAAGCAGCTAACTGATGAGCAGTGGCAGGCCTCAACTGCTTTTAGATGGCGTCGTCGAGACAGCATCTTTGGCAGCATTGGATTTTTGCAGCCAGTCAAGCATGTGGCAGATATTGCTTTTGAGGATCTGAAGAATATCGATCGTCAACGAGATGCGATTCGTGACAATACAAAAAACTTTCTTCAGAAAAAGCCGGCTAATAATGTTTTGCTAACCGGTGCACGTGGAACTGGTAAGTCCTCACTCATTAAGGCAAGCCTACATGAGTTTGCTAGTCAGGGACTGCGTCTAGTTGAGGTAGAAAAAGAGCACTTAGCTGACTTAGCTGATATTACGGATTTACTGGCGGATCGGCCAGAGCGCTTCATTATCTTTTGTGATGACCTCTCATTTGAAGATGGCGAGTCAGGCTACAAGGCCATGAAGTCTGCATTAGATGGCTCTGTATCAGCCCAAGTTGATAATATTTTGATCTATGCAACCTCAAACCGTCGCCATCTTTTGCCTGAACATATGAAGGACAACCTAAGCTATTCTCATAGCGATGATGGTGAGATACATCCAGGCGAGGTGGTTGAAGAAAAAATCTCTCTTTCAGAACGTTTTGGTTTGTGGTTATCTTTCTATCCACCAAAACAAGATGAATATTTAGAAATCGTTGCGCATTGGTTGCGCCATTTTGGTTTGAGTGATCTGCAGATTGAGGGTGCTCGAGCTGAGGCATTAGTTTGGGCGCTAGAGCGTGGTTCGCGTTCTGGTCGTGTGGCTTGGCAGTTCGCTAAGTATTGGGCTGGCTCACATACTGCTTAATTCTTAAAATTCATGCGTGACTCTAATCGCCCTGTTACGGAAGTTGCTGCTGGAATTCTATTGGATTCAGAGGGGCGCTATCTTTTAGGCCAGCGTCCAGAAGGCAAGCCCTATGCTGGCTACTGGGAAGTGCCTGGTGGAAAAATTGAAAGCGGTGAATCCGTATTTGCAGCGCTCAAGCGCGAATTGCAGGAAGAGCTTGGAATTGATATTGAATCAGGTGAGGAGTTGGTCGTTTTAGAGCACGACTATCCCCATGCTTATGTTCGCTTACATGTCAGCATCATCCGGAAATGGCGTGGGGTTCCTAGAGGATGCGAGGGACAGTCGTTATCTTGGCAATCACTCGGAGATTCAATTCCAACAGTTGAACCTCTATTGCCAGCTGCATGGCCAATACTGGAAAAGCTGAGCCTATTAAAGACTTAGAATTGACAGAGGGTCAGTCTAAAAGCTACGTCTTCATTCAGGAGTTGAGGTTTTTTATCTCGATCCGCCTTTAAAAAGCGAATAGAAAGCAAGTATTTATTGGCGCTGATCTCAGAGAAGAGAGCGTCATCCTCAATCGCAATACGCATCAATTGATAAACTTTTCCAGATGGTGCTTGTTGATAAGAGCCTTGATGTGCAACAACTTCTTTTGCTTCACCGGATTGGCGCAATAAGCGCAAGAAAATTTGACAAGCCTCATGCCATGG
>JBIISV010000111.1:0-6752 GCA_044340835.1 Polynucleobacter sp. | reverse complement strand
CATCCGACTATCGTTCCCTACACTACCTACCACTGCTCTGATGGCATGATTGCCTTAGCGGCGGGGAATGACAAGCAATTTGCTAAGTTAGCTGAACTTCTGGGTCATCCTGAATGGGCAGAAGATGAGCGTTTAAAAACAAATACGGCACGTATCTTAAATCGAGCATTCATTGATGGATTGCTTGAGCAGCAACTGCAGTCTTATGTTAGCGATGAGCTTATTGCCCTGTGTAGGGCCAATGGCATTCCCATTGGTCGCGTCAATACAGTCAAACAAGCCCTAGCTATGGAGCAGACTGCGGCAAAGCAAATGATCCTAGAGATTAAGCACCCAACAATTGATCACTTAAAAACTCTGGCATCACCACTCAAGATGTTCGGTACCCCCAATTCTGTAAGGTATGCGCCGCCACTATTGGGTGAGCATACTGATGAAATTCTGACGAAGTATCTTCATTTAAGTAAAGCTGAGTTAACTGATTTAAAGAATAAAAAAGTCATTAATTAGATTCTGCAACATAGGCTCATGATGTATATCCTAATCGACTTATAAACTTGTTATTACGCAGTTAGTCGGAGGCTTGATTGAAAATTACCGAAATTCGTGAAGTTGCTGTTCCCTTACGCTCAACCTTGCGTAACTCTGTATTTGATTTTAGTGAAATGACCACATCCGTTGTTGCGGTTCATACGGATGTCATCCGAGGTGGTAAGCCCATTATTGGATATGCATTTAACTCTACTGGGCGATACGCCTGTGGCGAACAAATGCGCTCCCGATTGATTCCAAGACTAATGAAGGCTGATCCAGAATCATTATTGGATGAGACTGGCAATAATTTTGACCCAGCCAAAATCTTAGCCTGCATGATGCAGCGAGAAAAACCCGGTGGCCATACAGAGCGCTCAGTTGCTGTCGGCACTATAGAGGTTGCGGTATGGGACGCAGTTGCCAAAATTGCTGATAAACCATTACATGCTCTGCTAGCAGAGCGTTTTAACAATGGCCAGATTCAAACTGAGGTGCCCTGTTATGTGGGTGGTGGATGGTATGCCCCCGGAAAAGGTATTCCTGAATTACAAGCAGAAATTCGCTCTCGATTGGATGAAGGGTATCGGGTAATGAAAATTAAAGTGGGTGGCGCCCCACTAGATGAAGACTTAAAACGTTTAGATGCTGCTATTGATGTCATAGGATCCACCAGCGCTTTAGCTGTAGATGCAAATGCTGCATGGAATCGGGAGTCAGCTTTGCGGTACGCTAAGGCATTAGCCCCCTATCATTTAAAGTGGCTAGAGGAACCAACTGATCCATTGGATTTTGCTTTGCTTGATGAGTTGACAGCAATTTATGATGCTCCTATTGCCACAGGAGAAAATTTATTTTCAACCCAAGATATTCGCAATCTTTTGCAGTTTGGAAAACTCAGATCTGATCGAGATATTGTGCAAATTGATGTGCCGCAGTCCTATGGGATCACTCAGTTTGCAAAATCTTTGGCTGTGATGAAAGAGCGCGGCTGGGGAAGACATTCCGTATTTCCTCATGGGGGCAATCAAATGACCCTAGCAATCGTCGCTGGATTCGGGCTGGGTGGTTGCGAAGCTTATCCAGGGGTATTTGGGGTATTTGCTGGATTTGCAGATGATGCTCTGGTTAGTGATGGAAAGATTCAGCTCTCCGATCGTCCAGGAATCGGTTTTGAGGGGCAAAAAGAGCTGTTTGAATTAATGAAAACCTTAAACTAATTTCATTGGTATAAATAGTGAAATAGCCCCTCAAAACTCTGACATTATTATGAGTTTAGGAGTGTGGCGTAAGGAATTTAGTGCTAATTTGGAGATCCCGAAATAGCTTAGATTAATAAATAAAAGAGATATAGAGGAGATCATTTTGAAATTAGTTACTTATCAAGTAAATGGGGTAATGCAAATCGGCGCCGAGGTTGATGGACGGATTATTCATCTGAATGCATTCCTCTCTAAAGACGAGCAGTTGCCAGAAAATATGGTGAGTTTTTTAACTCAAGGCGAGCCAGCTATGCTCTTGGCCAAAAAAGCCATTGAGAGCTATGTAAAGAAAAATGATACTAGCCTGAGTATTCCAACCTCCCAAGCAGACCTTCAATCACCAGTTTTGAATCCCAGCAAAATCATGATGGGAGGGAGAAATTATTTACGTCATTTGGATGAATTGCGGAAAGAGGGCGCCTCTAGACAAGAGAAAATTGTCACCCCTCCAATGCCCCATATTTTTTCAAAATATGCCACGGCTATAACTGGCCATCAGAAGCCAATTATTTATCCTAAAATTGTTAAGCAACTGGATCTGGAGGGTGAGCTCACTGTCATTATTGGTAAGCGTGCCTACTATGTTGACGAAGAGAATGCCTTGGATTACGTGGCTGGCTACACGATCATGAATGATGTCTCTGCTCGCTGTCTTCAGGCGCAAGGCTTACTTTTAATCTCAAAGGGCTTTGAAACCTTTTGCCCTATGGGTCCTTATTTGGTTACTAAGGATGAAATTCCAGATCCCCAGAACCTGGCTGTTAAGACTTATCTCAATGATCTCGAGGTGTGTTCTGCCCATACATCTGAAATGCTCTTTTCAGTAAAACAATTTATCGCTAGCTTATCCCGAATGTTCCCTCTGGAGCCTGGTGATGTTTTGGCTACTGGATCGCCTCCTGGCCCTGGCATGTACCATAATCCGCCACTGCTTTCTAAGGTTGGCGATGTTATGCGCGTTAGCATTGAGCGGATTGGTACCCTTGAAAATCCTGTAGTAGCAGCAACCCGCTAATTTTATTTAGGAGTTGATAAACATGGTGTCAATCAGAAAATTATTGTCTCAGTGGCAAGTTATAGCTCTATTCAATGCATTACTTTTTGTGCCTGTAGTTGCCTTTTCTCAACCATACCCAAATAAGCCAATATCGGTTGTTGTTCCCTTTGTAGCAGGTGGTAGCACCGATGTTACGGCGCGTGCAATTGGTCAAAAACTATCTACTGCGCTGGGGAAGCAAGTAGTCGTTGAAAATAAACCAGGTGGGGGCTCTACGATTGGCGTAGCTTATGTAGCGAAATCTCCACCGGATGGCTACACCCTTTTGTTCACTACTATTTCTATGGCCATTAATGCTGGATTGCGCCCAAAGTTAAGTTATGACACCATTAAGGATCTCCAGCCAATTATTCAAATATCTTCCCTGCCTTTGGTGTTGGTGATTAATCCAAGTTTACCCCCTCAAAACTTACAAGAATTTATTGCATATGCTAAAGCCAATCCCGGGAAAATCAATTACGCCTCTTCTGGTTCAGGTACGTCTCCTCATTTGGCGGGTGAAATGTTTAAGACCATGACGGGGGTCAGCATGATGCATATTCCTTACAAAGGAAATGCACCTGTGCTAAATGATTTGCTAGCTGGCCAAGTGGATGCACATTTTGGTTTGGTGCCAGGCATGCTTCCTTATATCAAAAGCGGTAAACTTCGCGCCCTTGCAGTGACCACTAAAACAAGGGTTGCCTCCTTGCCTGATGTACCAACCATAATGGAGTTGAATTATCCAAATTATGAAATTAATTCATGGCAGGGCTTATTTGCACCAGCCAATACTCCGCCCGACATTATTACTAAATTGAATGAGGCCACGAACCGAATCTTGAGTGACCCTGAATTTCGTGCGGTGTTGACTAAGGAAGGTTCTGAGCCGGTCGGGGGTAGCGTTACTCAATTTACTACCCACGTTGTAAATGAAGTGAATAAATGGGCAAAAGTTGTTAAAGATTCTGGTGCTCAAGCTGATTAGAGCGCTATGAAAGCAATACAAATAGATCAGTTTGGTGGCCCTGAGGTATTAAAGTATGTCGATATTCCTAGCAATGCTCTTCAAATTGGACAAGTGCGGGTCAAAGCCAAAGCAATCGGTGTTGGAAAGCCGGATGCATTAGTCAGAAAGGGTATTTATCGTTGGCAGCCCACTATGCCAGCAATTCCAGGGAATGAGTTATCTGGAGAAATCATTGAAATGAGTGGTGATGTCGGCGAAGAGTTACGCCTGGGTGATCGAGTTCTTATAAGCTCTCGAGAGTTATCCCAGCGTGGAGGATGCTACGCTGAAGAAATCATCATTCCGGCGCGATCGGTATTTAAATTGCCTCATTCCATTTCTTTTGTTGACGCAGTCACGCTGCCAAATTATCAGCTGGCTGGTGCGCTTTTATATGAGTCCGGCAATAGAATGCCGCGGTCAGTTTTGATTCATGGTGCTGCAGGAGGAGTTGCAGTTGCAGTCTTGCAGTTAGCAACCTTAGATGGTATTACTGCTATTGGCACTACTAGCAATGATAAAAAGAAGGAATATGCCGAAAAGTCTGGAGCAAAATTGGTCTTTAATCGGAGTACCGATGATATTAAAGAACGAGTATTAGAGTGCACCTCTGGCGTGGGGGTCGATTTAGTGTTGGATCACGTTGGTGGAGATGAATTTATAAATAATCTTGCTTACCTTGCCCCCTTAGGAGTTTTACTTTCATACAACATTATGGGTGGATTGCCCAATCAAAATTTACTGGGAGCTCTGCGCTCTATGGGGGCAATTAGCCCTGCTATTAGATGTTTTACTATCCATACTTTAGATTCAGCGCCATTGGTTAGAAGAGCATTGATGAAGAGGGCGATTCAATTAGCTGCCGAAAATAAAATATCACCACCATCATCTAATCTTTTTCCTTTATCAAAGGCTAGGGAAGCTCATGAGTTACTCGATAGCGCAGATTTTTTCGGGAAAATAGTACTCATTCCTTAATATCCATTCAGAAATCTAAATACTATTTAGTAGAAATATTAAGTCAAAAGTCGTGGCTACCCTGATTTGATGGTTAGTCGCTGTTATTTTGCTTGAAACCCGAGTTTTTTAAGCCACTCCTTCATGTGTTCTCTGCCGTTTAAGGATTCTGGTCCGCGGGTTCGGTGAAGGCTATGTTGTACCCAGTCCCCATTTGTCTTCATATTGTTTTTCTCATAAAAAGCATTCATTTCTTCGACGTATTCCTCGACTGCTTCAATCGATTTAGGGGCGTTATATTGTTCGCGGTGTGCAATAGCAGCTTGCGGTAGTCTTGGCTTAATGGAGCTTGATTTTTCGGGATCGCAGTAACCTACGCACATCCCAAATACAGGAAATACTCTTGGGGGTAGGTTAAGTTCCTTTGCAACGGCTTCTGGATTATTGCGAATGCCGCCAATATAAACAATACTTAGACCAATCGATTCAGCCGCTAGTGCTGCATTTTGGGATGCCAATGCTGCATCAATCATGCCTAAGGATAAGAGCTCTAGATAATTTAGGCCCTCATAAGGCAGACCTCTTTTTTTGCCCAGTGCTTCTAGGCGAGAGAGATCGGCTAGCCATACTAAAAATAATGGACATGTACGGATATGTTCTTGATTGCCAGATAGTTTGGAGAGGCGGTCTTTGCGATCTGAATCTTCAACGGCAACCAAACTCCAACATTGTAGGTTGGATGAATTCGATGCCGATTGTCCGGCTGCAATGAGAAGCTCAAGCACATCTTTAGGAAGCGGTTTGTCGCAATAGGTACGAATAGAGCGATGCTGGAAAATAGTCTCTAGCGTTTCATTTAGTTCAAATGCGAGTGGCAAGCTCTTACCGTAGCGTGCTTGCATTAATTGATCTAAGGATAATTTTTGAATAGTCATAATTTGTTTAGAGCCTCTAGGTATTTCTCGGGATTCAGCGCTTGTCCTTCACGCTGAGCTTCCCACATCACTTGCCCCAAGCAGTCCATCATAGCGTGTTGCGCTTCATGCTCAGAGCCTAGTTTACGAGCAAGCTTCTCTAAGACCCCCTGAATGCCCTGCGGTTGGTTGATCGAGATCTGTTCGCTAATGGATAAATGCATGGAGAGATGCAAGAAAGGATTGGTTTCTCCTCGCTCTGGTGTGTAATCTTGGGCGATCGCGCCCTCTGGATCCATCAATAATGCGTGATACTCGGGATGTTGTAGCATCCAATCACTAGCAAGACTTTCCATTGGTGTCAGAATATGATTCTGGGTTTTCTTTGCCCAGGTATCACAGAAAAAGCGCCGTACTTCTTCGCGGGTGGGGTTAAATATTGCCACGAACTTTTCCTTTGCCAGTCTTTTGTTTAAAACCACAGAGCGGTTCAACGATACATTGCTCGCAATCGGGGTTACGTGCTTTACAGGTATATCTACCATGCAAAATAAGCCAATGATGGGCATCTTGTAAAAACGCTTTTGGAACTCTTTTGAGAAGTTGTTCTTCTACTTTTAAAACATCTTTACCGGGTGCTAAGCCAGTTCGATTAGATACCCTGAAGATGTGGGTGTCTACTGCCATGGTGGGCTGTCCAAAAGCGGTATTGAGAATGACATTGGCAGTCTTTCTACCAACGCCTGGAAGCATCTCCAGATCCTCTCTATTTTGTGGCACTTCACCACCATGTTTTTCCAATAAAAGGCGGCAAGTCTGCTGAATATGCTTTCCCTTGGAGTTAAATAAGCCAATGTGTTGAATATAGGGTTTGACGACTGCCTCCCCCAAGTCAAGAAGGGCTTGAGGAGTATTGGCAATTTTAAAAAGTTTGCGCGTACCTTTATTTACGGAGATGTCGGTAGCTTGTGCTGATAGTAATACGGCAATGAGTAACTCAAATGGCGAGCTGTACTCTAGCTCTGTTTCAGGGTGAGGATTAT
>JBIISV010000110.1:0-6785 GCA_044340835.1 Polynucleobacter sp. | reverse complement strand
ATGGTTGGGTTCCGGACTGGCTCATTATTTGTATTGTGTTTTGGAACATCCACCAGCATCGCTATGTCGGAGTCATCATTGCATTTATTCTAGGTTTGCTAATGGATGTGCACAACTCGGATTTATTGGGGCTACACGCCTTTAGCTATTCCTTGGTAGCTTATCTTGCGATCTCTTGGCATCGCCGGATTATTGCCTTAACAATCATCACCCAGGCCCTTCACCTGATACCAATCTTCTTATTGGTTTCACTATTTCCAATAGTGGCGCATTGGTTGTTGAGTGGCGAAATGTATTGGTGGGCATTGACCGGAGCAATTCAAGCGCTAATCGAAGCATTATTGTGGCCCGTGGCAACACGTATTCTGCTGTCACCCCAACGTCGCCCGATTGACGTTGATCATAATCGTCCCATTTAAAGAGCGGTATGGTTTCGTTTAAAAAACCAGATCTCGATTCGTTTCAGGAGCGCATCCATATTGCGACCCTGTTTGTGACCTTCTGTTTCTTAATATTGATTACACGCTTAGTCTGGTTGCAGCTCGTAAGTCACAGTAAATATGCAGTCCTTGCTGAAAATAATCGCATTGCCCTGGTGCCTGCACCTGCAAACCGAGGCCTACTGATTGACCGTAATGGCATCGTGATTGGCAGAAATTATTCTGCTCTCACATTAGATGTAAATGCAGAAGAGATCAAAGGCAATGTGGATGAGTTAATTGATGAGCTTTCCAAAATTGTGCTGATTTCGCCAAAAGATCGTCGCAATTTCAAGCGATCACTGGAAGATTCTCGAAAAATGGGAACATTTCCTTTGAGATCAATGCTCACAGAAGCCGAGACAGCCCGATTTATGGCCAATCGCTACAAATTTCCCGGGGTTGAGATCCGCGCGCGAAGCTTTCGTGAATATCCCTACAATGAGCTAGCCTCCCATTTAATTGGCTATATCGGGCGTGTTTCTCAGAAAGATAAAGAGGCTATGCAGGCGGAAGTTGGAAGCTCTAAAGCCGATGATCCTGATGCATTACAAGCTTCTTTTTTGCCAGGCATTCAGTACGTTGGAAAGATTGGTTTAGAGCAAAGCTATGAAAGTGTGCTCCGGGGTATTCCGGGGTATGACCAAGTCGAAATCACTGCCGGTGGCAAACCCGTGCGCACACTTTCTAGCTCGCCGTCTGTGCCCGGGAAAAATGTGGTGCTATCAGTAGACATCAAGCTGCAATATTTAGTGGAGCAGCTCTACGGAAATTTCCGGGGAGCGTTTGTGGCAATTGAACCCGAGACAGGTGATATCTTGGCCTTTGTCTCTAAGCCCAACTTCAATCCCAATGATTTTGTGGAAGGCATTGATGCAGTAACGTGGAAAGAGTTGAATGACTCGCCACAAAAACCACTCTATAACAGGCCGCTCAAAGGAATCTATCCACCCGGATCAACCTATAAACTATTCATGGCTTTAGCTGCTTTAGAAACTAAAAAGCGTACACCATCACAATCGATTTCGGATCCAGGTTACTTTCAATTTGGGAATCATACTTTTCGTGATGACAAAAAAGGTGGTCATGGCATTGTCGACATGCAGAAGTCTATCGTCGAGTCTTGCGATACCTACTACTACTTACTCGCACGCGACATGGGCGTGAATATGATGCATGACTTTATGAAGCCATTTGGATTCGGGCAAATTACCGGGATTGATTTAAAGGGTGAATCAAAAGGCGTATTACCATCTACCGAGTGGAAGAAAAATACTTTTAAGAAACCAGAGCAGCAAAAATGGTATGAGGGTGAAACAATTTCTCTTGGCATTGGTCAGGGCTATAACGCATTTACCATTTTGCAGTTAGCTCACGCCATGGCAAATTTAGCAAACAATGGCATTGTGATGAAGCCTCACCTAGTGAAAGCCATTGAAGATCCATTTACGAGAAATCGCACCCTCACGACTCCCAAAGAAAGCTATCGCATTAATCTCGTTCCCGAGCATCTTGAGGTTATTAAGAAAGCAATGCTTGAGGTAAATATCTCCGGAACATCTGCATCCGTATTTAAGGGCGCTGGATATCAAGCAGGCGGCAAAACAGGAACATCCCAAGTCTTTAGCTTAAATTCAAAAGAGTACCACCATGGGTCAACCGCGGAATTCCTAAGAGACCATGCTTTGTATGTTGCAATGGCACCGATTGATAAACCAAAAATTGTGGTTGCTTTAGTTGTTGAGAATGCTGGATTTGGGGCACAGCATGCCGCGCCCATTGCACGCAAAGCACTGGATTTTTATCTTGAAGGCAAGTGGCCAAAGGAGGTTCCTGAATGGAAAAGAGCGCCATAAATAAAGCAAAGCAAATATTTTTCAGTATATTCAGCGGGTTTGATCGCCAGCTGGGCCTTATTCTACTTGCTCTAGCGGCTATTGGATTTTTTACTTTTTTATCTGCAAGTCAAAATACACCTGTTCGATTTGGGGATGAGCTTCGCAACCTAGCGCTTTCATTTGCCGTCATGTGGATCGTCTCTCGTATTCCCCCAAAGTGGTTAGAGACTGGAGCAGTTTGGATTTATGGGATCGGTATTGCACTACTGATTGCAGTGGCTGTATTTGGACTGATTAAAAAAGGGGCGAGACGGTGGCTTAATATTGGATTTGTTATCCAACCTTCAGAGCTCATGAAGATCGCTATGCCACTCATGCTAGCCTGGTACTTTCAAAAACGTGAGGGGATACTCAAGTCTTGGGACTATGGAATAGCCGCAATCATTCTTGGCATACCTGTGCTGCTCATCGCACGTCAACCCGATTTGGGTACGGCCCTCCTGGTTTTTGCTGCAGGCATGTATGTGATCATCCTTGCAGGCCTGCCTTGGAAATGGATTCTGCCATTCATTGGTATTGGCGTTTTCGGGATTATTCTCATCATCATTTTTGGTAATACTATTTGTGCGCAGGATGTTGTATGGCCACTCGTTCACAACTACCAGAAGCATCGCGTCTGTACATTGCTTGATCCAACCAGCGATCCCCTTGGAAAAGGCTTTCACACCATTCAATCCATGATTGCTATTGGATCCGGTGGTTTTTTTGGGAAGGGGTGGTTTCAGGGGACGCAATCACACCTAGAATTTATTCCAGAAAAACATACTGACTTTGTATTTGCTGTTTTCTCTGAAGAGTTTGGCTTACTTGGTAACTTGGTGCTACTAGCCCTTTTCTTTGCACTGATTAAAAGGGGTTTAGCCATTTCTGCAAGCGCACCCAACCTCTTTACACGTCTGCTAGGAGCCTCCGTAACCCTCATTTTCTTTACCTATGCCTTTGTCAATATTGGCATGGTTAGCGGCCTCTTGCCAGTTGTAGGCGTCCCCTTACCTTTCATTAGCTATGGTGGTACAGCCTTAGTGACGCTCGGGTTTGGCGCTGGTATTTTGATGAGTATTCATCGCCATCGACGACTAGTACAAAGCTAGTAGGTAAAGAGGGTGAGTTAGCTTCTGATGCTTTCCCAGAAACAAAAAAGCCCGGCATGCCGGGCTTTTTCATCAACAAAGCAAGAATTACTTCTTACGCTTGTTCACTGAATCTTTAAATGCCTTACCAGCAGAAAACTTAACAGTTTTAGCAGCGGCAATTTTGAGTGGCTCGCCAGTTTTTGGGTTGCGGCCCATACGTGCAGCGCGCTTACCAGAAGCAAAAGTACCGAAACCGATCAGTTGTACTGAGTCGCCTTTAGTTACAGCCTTGATGATTGTGTCAATAGCAGAATTCAATGCAAATTCAGCTTTGGCTTTTGAGATCTCAGCGTCGTCAGCAATAGCTGCGATTAGTTCTGCTTTGTTCAAGTGAAGCTCCTTATAGATATTGATGTCAGCGCACATTGCGCTTACATTATTTTAACCACAAAAAATAATAAAAATAAAGCTGCGTCACAGCAATTTTTATTATTTATTTTTACTCCTCTAAAACTACGACGTCTGACACGAAATACTCAGTATCGCCAAAACAGCTTGAAGGCAGGCCAATATGCTGATCATATTTAAGGGCAACCTTTTTACCTAAATTGGCATTGATTTTTTGAGCGATAGCATCATCCCGCACCGTAAAAAGGAACTTTTCAGACATGGTTCCAGGCATTGACACCATTGCCAACTCCCCCTCCCAGGTTTTACAAAGGTAGCCACGGTTGGAAAACTTCTGGACATAGCCCGCTCGCTCGCCACTCCCATAGCTCCAATTGAACATAATCCAGGTGTACCCTGCCAGGCCAATCAAGCCAATCAATGCAAGGCTTAAAAGCCACTTTATGAATCTATTCATCTGGTTTTCCTTAATAAAGCATCCCTACAGCACTAATTAGGTGCATTCCCTATGGCCTGTTGCGACCCCTATTCACATTTGAGCATAATCATTTTGGAAATAGGGATGAATTAGTACCTCATCCAAATTAAACTAGAGCCCATCAATCCTAATCGGTAAATTTCATGGAACTTCGTCACACCGTCTTTCTTATTTTTGTTTTCTCAGCCATTTATGTCTATTTGAGAGGTAAGGTACGGTTTGGCTTAGTGCGGTCCCTAACAGACTACCAAGTGATTTTGGCGCCAATTAATAGCCTACTCTACTTATTTTCCAAAACCAAGCCTGGGGCATTTATTCCAGTTTCGGAGTTCCCTGAAACCAAACCCCTCCAGGATAATTGGCAGATCATCCGCGATGAAGCCTTGGCTTTAAATGCAGATGGCGCTATAGCGGCTGCTACGGGATACAACGATATTGGGTTTAATTCCTTCTTCCGGACGGGCTGGAAACGCTTTCACCTCACCTGGTACGGTAAAGAGATGCCTTCTGCGCAGCGCAATTGCCCTAAAACGCTTGCACTATTGAAATCGATCCCCTCGATCAAGGCGGCGATGTTTGCCTCCTTGCCGCCAGGGGCGACCCTAGTTCGTCATCGGGACCCTTATGCAGGCTCACTGCGCTATCACGTTGGCCTAGTCACTCCCAATGACACCAGATGCTTTATTAATGTAGATGGAGAGCATTATTACTGGAAGGATGGCGAGGCGGTGATATTTGATGAAACCTATATTCACTATGCCGCGAATGAGACAGATCACCAACGTATTGTCTTATTTTGTGATGTAGAACGTCCACTTCACACAAAATTGCTGCAGTTATTAAATCGCTGGTTTGGGCGCTACGTCATGAGTGCCGCATCTTCTCAGAATGTTGAGGGGGAGAAGGTGGGATTTCTCAATATTCTCTTTAAATATTTTTATCAGTTAAGAGCGCAGGCTAAAAAGCTCAAAGCAAAACAGCGTAAGGTCTACTATATTGGCAAATGGATTTTGATTTTAGGGATTTTGTGGGCGATATTTTGGTAAACCCTAAGGGCTTAACACTTCAATAATTTGCTCTGCAGTGATTGAGCCCCAGATTTCCACGCGCTTGATGCGACTATTTTGTCCAGAAAGCAACTGAATTTGCTTTTGCGGCACCTTTAACCGTTTAGCAAGCCAGGTTAGCAGCATCTCATTCGCCTTATTTTCCAGTGCGGGGGCCTGTAAGGATATCTTCAGGCAACCATCATGCAGACCAACCACTTTGGTGAGCTTTGCGCCTGGCTGACAATGTAAATTCAGGACAATGCCGGTGGGAGTTTGTTTTAACCAAATTGGCATCATCAAAGTACTTTAAACTTAAATGATGATTATGAAGAACTCCAGCGCCTTAGACCAGCTATTTACAAACAATCGTCAGTGGGCCGAGGCCAAAATCGCCAAAGATGCAGACTTTTTTAAGCGCCTTGTTTCTCAGCAAGCGCCCGAATATCTCTGGATCGGCTGCTCTGATAGCCGAGTTCCAGCCAATGATATTGTCAACCTACTTCCAGGCGAGCTCTTTGTTCACCGTAATGTTGCAAACGTAGTAGTACACACTGATCTTAATTGCTTATCAGTGATTCAATTTGCGATTGACCTTCTCAAAGTTAAGCATATTCTAGTAGTTGGCCATTATGGTTGCTCTGGTGTCCATGCAGCCCTCACAGATAAGCGTGTAGGCCTTGCTGATAATTGGCTGCGTCATGTCAAGGATGTTCATCAAAAGCATGAGCGTTACCTAGGCGAAGTGATTCCATCACCAAAACGTCAAGATCGCTTGTGCGAACTGAATGTCATTGAGCAAGTTGTTAACGTTTGTGAGACTACTATCGTCGAAGATGCTTGGGCGAGGGGTCAGGACCTCACGATTCATGGTTGGGCCTATCGCCTTGAAACTGGCTTGGTAAATGATTTAGGGATGTCGATTAGCTCTACCGAAGAAATGAATCTTCGCTACGCTAAATCTTTATCCCGTTACGATGCCGAGTAAATTTAGCCTTGTTTAAAAATTTCTCGAACTATTTTGGGCTTACTCTCCTCAGATTGCTGGCATCTCTTCCCTACAAGACTTTAGTCTCGCTTGGTTATAGTCTCGGCTATTTGGCCTCACACATTCCTAATGAACGTAATCGTGTAGTGCAAAAAAATCTAGAGCTCTGCTTTCCAGAACTCAGTAGTCAAGAAATTGATCGTCTTAGAAAACAACATTGGCGCTTACTAGGTCGGAGCCTTGTGGAGAAAAGCATTATTTGGCTTGGCAGCAAAAAGCAGCTCAGTAATATGATCGAAGTTCAATCAGAGATTGACCTTGGCGACAGAAAACCGCGCATCCTAGTAAATATGCACTTCATCGGCATTGAAGGCAGCATTATTTTGAGTGCACTAGCAAAAGATAAAGGCTGGCC
>JBIISV010000013.1:0-22854 GCA_044340835.1 Polynucleobacter sp. | reverse complement strand
AGCACGTATGGGCTTACACCGCCATTAATGATGTGACTGCTCGCGATTGGCAACAACGCCATAAGCAGTGGTTCCTTGGAAAGAGCTTTGATACCTTCTGCCCTATGGGGCCTTGGGTTGTTACTGCAGATCAAGTGAATGCAGAGGATATTTCAGTGAAGTGCTGGGTAAATGGCGAGTTGCGCCAGAACTCGAATACAAAAGACCTGATCTTTGATATTCCCAACATGATTGCGACGGTCTCTGCCGGTATCACTCTTTATCCTGGTGACATCATCGCCACTGGTACCCCAGTTGGTGTTGGAATCGGATTTAAGCCACCTAAATATTTAGTCAACGGCGACGTTGTAGTGGTAGAAATGGGCGGAATTGGCAGGCTTGAAAACACCTTTATCGCAGAATAGGCACTGAATTCATTGGCTTGCAGCGGTTTTGAATATCTCCTGAATGGTATCCACAGCGTCGTGTCGGAGAAATATTTTGTACTTCATATAGAGAAATAAAGTTTGGCGTCTAGTTACGGGGCGCCACACGAATTTTTTAATTGTCGTTTTGCCAAGTAGAGAACAATTTATAAACGGAGCCCATATAGTCCTCTTTATAACTTGTTAAAACGATTATTTTTTCTGACTGTGGGTCGACCCCAATCCGCTGGCCACCATAACCTACCCACCAGTAGCTATTTTTTCCACCAAAATTAGCTATCCATGTTTGATAGCCATAGCCTTTGAATGCCTTTCCTATCCTCTTGCTGGAGTTAGGAAGTTGCTCCGATGTAGCTTCCTTCATGAAGTTTTGCATACAGGAGCTGCCGCGCTTAAGTTCATTGAGTGAATATATTGCCAGTCTTGCCCAATCTCTAGCGATAAAGCTAGTGCCAGAGGCCGCCTGTGCATGTTTAGAGCTGTCATATAGCCAATAACCACTACTTTGAGGACGGCTTTGCTTCCAAACAGTATTTTCAAATGTATTAAAGAATCCGCCGGCATGATCGGCAACATGCTCTAAGGCATAAGTATCTACAGCCTTGTATCTAAACTCAGCGCCTCCAGCCAGAGGACTTCCAATAGAGCTAACATCTCTTTGCCCATACTTTTTAAGAATTTCCCCGGTCGTAACACCTTTAAACGCAATATCCTGCCACTCACCTAAGTATGTCTGACCAGAGTAAATGCCATCTTTTGCTCCACTGCTCATGGTTAGAAGATCTTTGATTGTGGATTCACCAAAGACAGTACCCTTAAGTGCAGGCGCATAAAATTCAGCACGATCATCTAAAGACTTAATTTTTCCTTCGCACAGGAGGTTGCCAACTATATAGGCGGTAAGACTTTTACTCATAGATTGAGAAAATAGCGGTGAGTCTTTGTTTGCTGGAGATTTGTACTTTTCAAAGACAATTTCCCCTTTTTCAATAAGCAAAATAGACGTAGTGGCGTTCGAGTCAATAATTTGATTGGCCAAATTACCAATATTTTTATCACGCTCAGTAAGTGATTTGTTTGGCAGGGGTATTGGATCTATGCTTGCAGGGAATACTTGGTTATTAATTAATTTGGCAAGCCCTCCAGAATGGCGTTCTGGATTGACAGTGGCGACCTTCTCAGCTGTTGCTACTCCAAATACCATTTGCACGAAAATAAAGACGATCATTTTTTTCATGGATGTTCCTAGATATGCAAAATTTTTATCAAGAATACATTTGTTTTAGACTGGGGGGTGTTAAGCCCCCTAAGAGCGTTAAAAACATG
The DNA here is from genome assembly GCA_044340835.1 of Polynucleobacter sp. Classification (GTDB taxonomy): domain Bacteria; phylum Pseudomonadota; class Gammaproteobacteria; order Burkholderiales; family Burkholderiaceae; genus Polynucleobacter. Next base: position 21,103 of record JBIISV010000013.1, on the reverse strand, counting down.
ATTAGCCCGCAAGCTTTATATTTTGCACTCAAAGCCAAGGTTCGTGACGGCATTAAACTAGATATCATATGGTAGGCATGAGAATCTTTCTTTAGGAATCATAAGAAATAATGAGCAAAAGCAATAAGCTAACTCAGGAATTTTTAGAATCTAGCCGACGCGAATGGTTAAAGCGGGCAGGCACTGTCGCATCTATCGTTGCATTTCCAGCGATGTTGAAAGAGGCTCTGGCCGAAGCACCCTCGACCCTTAACGCGATTCCACGGATTGCGCTAGTAATTGGAAACGCTAAATATAGAGATGCCCCCCTCAAGAACCCTATTAACGACGCACAATCTATCTCTAATGAGTTAAAGAAGGTTGGATTTAAGGTCACTATGCAATTAGATGCTGGCCGCGTCACCCTGGTTGATGCAATAGAAAAATTTAGTGCCGAGCTTGCCAAGAGCAGGGGTGTGGGTATGTTTTATTATGCCGGTCATGGTGCTCAGCTTGGGTGGAGAAATTATTTAATTCCAGTAGATGCAGAAATTGATAAATTAGAGGACATGAAAACCAAAACAGTTGATTTATCAAGTCTGTTGGGGGGAATTTCAAAAGCAGCCAATCCTATGAATGTAATTATTCTGGATGCTTGTCGTGATAATCCATTTGGAACGAGGGTGCCTACTGAGCAAAAAGGCCTTTCTCAATTTGATGCGCCCCCAGGATCGCTAATCGCTTATGCTACTGCTCCAGGAAATACTGCGGCAGATGGCAATGGGAGCAACGGCCTATTCACTGAAAATTTATTGCGAGAAATTCGAGTTCCAGATGCCAAGATTGAGGATGTATTAAAGCGCGTTCGTTTAGGTGTTAGACGTTCATCGCAGGGCGCACAAATTCCATGGGAAACAACCTCTTTAGAGGAAGATTTTTATTTCCTACCCCCCGCATCCATTAGGAAAAAATCTGAAGCTGAATTGGATAGGCAGTATGCAGAGCAAAAGAAGGAGTGGGACAGGCTAAAAGATAGTAAGAATGTTGATGATTTTTATGCTTTTTTAAATAAGTATCCGAGCGGCTTCATAACAGAGCAAGCGACATATCAAATTGAGCAGCTACAAAAGGCAAAGATTACATTACAGGCTAGCAAAAATGCTGTGGCTCAAAAGTATGGAGAAAAGCGTTTTCGCGTCGGTGATACTGTTACAGGTCGCACGACCGATGGATTGACCGGCAAATTAATCTCGGAGACCTTCAATAGGGTTGAAAAAATTGAGAATGGCTTGGTTTACATTAACAATAAGAGTAAGGATGGAAAGCATGCAATCAGAACGTTAGATGGTGGCTTAGTTCGTATCGGATCCGTACAAGGCGTGGTTTTGTTTGATCCGCCCAGAACAGATATGCCTGGGGATATCTTGGAGGTAGGGAAGCGTTGGACTAGTAGAAATACGGTCACCCTGGAAACTAGCAAAGAATCTTTTGATGAGCAGGTCTCGATTGGAATTGTTGCTTATGAAGAGATCGAGGTACCGCTTGGCCGCTTTTGGGCGTACAAGTTTGAACTAAAACGACCCGGTTTTATGAGAACCTTCTGGGCTGAGCCTGGCTGGGGATTCGAGATCAAGTCGATTTCAACCAATACAAACAGAGGGTACAAAACAATTTGGGAGCTGGTTTCTCGTGCCCGGGGCAAGGATATTGCCTAATCACTTTTTGATTAGTTGCCTTATTATTTGACCAATATGTATTCTTACAATTCTAAAAAGGGCAGGGTTATGGGCACTTTCAGTAACATTTTGAAATTTTCAGCACTATGTATGATTTTCCAAGGCAGTTTATCTGCCGCCCCGTTAATTACCGCCAAGGAAGCTGCATTACCACCGGCAACAAAAGTGGTGACTCGTGGTATTTCTAGGGGCCCATCAATTAAATTTATTGCTCCAACAGCAGACTCGACCGTTAGTTCTCCATTTGATTTCAAGGTGGTATTTGAGCCACGTGGCGACTCCAAGATCGACATAAATTCGGTAAAGATTACCTATTTAAAATTTCCATACGTTGATCTCACCCCAAGGCTAAAGTCAGCAATCTCTGCGAGCGGAATCAATTTTCAAAATGCTGAAGTGCCCGCAGGAGAACATTCTGTAAGATTTACTGTTCAGGATACTGATGGTCGAGAAACAAACTCCGTGTTCAATCTAGTTGTGGCTAAGTAATGAATTGCCCATATTGCCTATCTGATGTAAATGAAGAGGCATCAGTTTGTAGAACATGTTCTCGTGATCTGTATCTTTTTAAGCCAATGATGACAAAGGTGGCTGACTTAGAGAGGCGACTAGAGGAGATTCCGAATTCAGAGGCCTATGAAAAGCGTATCGCTGAACTAGAAGCAGTATTAGATGAGCAAGAGCAAAGCCAGCTAAAGCCCAGATCTATTTGGAAGGAATTGCGTGACATTGCTGTCTATTTATTGGTTCCGTTGATATTGCTTTTGCTGGCACATGCCTTAATTACTATCGTGTATGACACAAACATGATTTATCTAAGGCTTATCTCCATGGCAATACCATTGCCTTTTGGATACTTCTTATTTAAAGGGCATCAACATAAACTCTTTCCTTGGTTTGTAGGCGTTATCTTTTTGGCAATATCGTCAGTGATTGGAATGAGTTGGATCACCAGTCTTGCTGATGGCTCATCGGTTTGGCCTCGAAGTACTGTTGAGTGGCGTGAAGTATTGGAATATGCCGCGAGTATTTCATTTAGCTTTCTAACGGGCATGCTTTTGGGCGGGGTTGCCTTTGCTAAAAAACAGCGCCTCCTTCGTTCTGCATCAATAAATCCAATACTAAAAGCGGTAGCAACTGGCTTGGGAGAGGGCAAGCTGTCCCCGGGTAATTTGTATATTTTGATGAAAAACATCCAAGAGTATGGCGCAACAGTCGTTGCTCTTGGAACAACGGTGTTGTCTATATATACGGGCCTAAAAGGAATCACAAGCTGATCATTGGGTCGGACGCAATCGTTTGGCTTCAGATTCCAATCTAGGTAAGGCTGACAAAGTCTATTTGGGGTGAATGGCCGCCTTGCGTGGTCCACCGTACATCGGCTTAAGTTAGATGGTTGATTTCAGCATCTCTACCAGATCCCCGCCGCTATACATGGTGAAACATCCAAGCCAAACGTAGAGTCAAGCAAAATAAGGCCGATTGCATATAGTTTTATACATTTAGAAGGGTAAACACAGTTTCATTTATAATTCCCAGTCTTGGCCTGGTAGCTCAGTCGGTAGAGCAGAGGATTGAAAATCCTTGTGTCGGTGGTTCGATTCCGCCCCGGGCCACCAAGAAATACCAAAACCACCTTCGGGTGGTTTTTTTACATGGGCTTGGCAGGATTAGACGACATTGGTCTCGGATATCTCTATCTAGAGCCATTCTTGTGTTGGTTATGTCGTTTAAAAGGACAAAATTGGTTATAGTAATTAAAACGCGTTAGGAGTGCCATGAAAAAACTATTTTTAGCAGTCACACTTTCTTATGTCAGCATTCTTTGGGCGCAAACATCAACGAGGTTTGACTATAAAAATCCATCCAATTCAAATGAGCCCTCCATACAGCTAGAGGCCTATGTTTATGAGCCATCAAATCCAAACGGGAAAACGATATTGTTTTCACATGGCTCAACTGGCGGTAAGAAAGAGCTTATTTCTTATTCCACTAAATTCCCTACGATTGCATCTGAAGTAACCAAGCAAGGGTATAGACTTGTCGTCTATATGAGAAAGGGAAGAGGTAAATCCGAGGGCGTATTTGTTGAGGAAACTGGCAAGTGTGATAGAGGTAGCTTGGATTGGGAGGTTGCTGATGCTTATCCGCAGATCAATCAAGTGGTAGATCAGATTCGGGATCGATATAAGGCTGATAAGGTTATATTGATGGGGCACTCAAGAGGAGGTTTTCTATCATCCTTATATGCCGCAAATAATCCCAGCAAAGTAATTGCCGCCGTAAATCTAGCTGGCGTATGGAGCGCATTTTGTGAAAGTAGGAATAATGGCTATTCGCATGATGCTTTAAAAGAATCCGCAACTAAATTCAAAAATCAGTATTGGGTGTATTTTGAAAACGATTCATATTTTTCTGAAAAAAGATTTAATGATCCGAAATATATTTGGATTTCCGAAACGGCAAAAAATAATGGATTGATTGTGGGCATATATCCTGATGCTGGAGAGGCTGATGGTCATGCAACAGCATATAAGCGGCCTGACTTATGGTCTGGCGATGTCTTTAAGTGGCTCAATCAACTAAAGTGATCAAACATGAGGGAAAAAATAGAAAAGTTAAGTGCAAGATTAGAGGTATTTGGGCCAATTAAAGACTCAACTATTTCTATATTGATAGTTGTTTCAACAATTCTATTAGGCATCAGTATTTTTAAATCAACGATTACAGACTCTATAGAATTTGAGCCGCTTCAGATACCTGCGAAATTTACAGATAAGGGATACACACCACAGATTGCAACTATACGGCTGATTGATGAGATAAGAAGAATTAATTCGTTTGCCACCACTACGAAAACTCGTAGTTCAGTTGCGGGCTCTGCACCAGGCGAGGCATTGGCTAAGATAGACAACCTTCCGATTCCGGGCTCTATAGATATCACCGCGATTCAAGGGATTGTTAGAGATTTATTGGGAGTCCAAAAAAAATCTATTTCGGGTGAAATCACACTCGGCGGTAATGACAAGTCCCCCATCTTTATCGTAAGAATTCGTCAGTCCCCTGAAAATATCTTATTAGTTGACGAAAGATTAGAGGGTAGTCCGGAAGACATACTTCCCAGGGCTGCACTTAAAATTGTTGAAAAAATTGATCCCGTAGTGGCGGCCTCTTATTACAGAAACAAAAAAATGATATCGGATGCTTTGAGGATGATAGATGCGGCCCTTACAAACTCAAATAAGGCAGATGATACATTTGCTTTGAGCCAAAGAGCCCAAATATATAAAGCACAAAAAAACTTTGAACTATCTAAGCTGGATTTAGATGCTCTTTTAGAAATAGATCCGAAATCTCCTCAGGGGCTCGGCGTCATGTCTGCGTGGTTTATAGAGCAAGGAAAGTTTGAAGAAGGGTTGATGTATGCGGACAAACAAATAGAAGCTAAGCCTGATATGTGGTTTGGATATTTCAATAAAGCAGATGCATTAATAGGATTACAAAAAAATGCTGAAACTGCATATCAAGATGGTTTAAAGCATGACCCATCAAAATCATATGCGTATATAGAGGCCGCAAATTATTTTGAAAAAAATGGTAAATCTAAAGAGGCTGGCGCCATTTTATTAAAAGGTGCTGGCAAATTTCCTAATCAACAAGATATTAACCTTGTATATGGAAAAAGACTTTTGATAGAAGGGCATCGCCAATTAGCGGGCAACTATTTGAAAAAAGCGTATCTATTAAATCCAGCGAATGAAGATGCCAGGGAAATGATATTTAAGGGCGTAGAAAAGGATGACCCGGTATATTTATCGGCGCTTAAGAGCCAATCTAAGTAATTATCTGTAAATGTCGTTTTAAACGATATTTACAGATTCTAGGTTCATTAACCAGCACAAGGACGCACAATTTTTGACAAGTTAAGACTGGTGACTCAAGCCCTTGAAATCAAAGCGAAAGCGGTCTATCGGAGGATATTTGAAAATCCTTGTGTCGGTGGTTCGATTCCGCCCCGGGCCACCAAGAATCTCAATAGCCCACTTATTGGGCTATTTTCTTTTAGGGCTTGGTAGGCTAAGGCGCCATAAGTCTCGGATATCCCTATTAGGAGGCATCCTTTAAAAGAACATGTCAATTATTCATCCCCGCTTCAGTCAATGTCGTTTTAAACGACATTCTTAATGATCTTTAGTACTATCTAGAACATGGAAGTAGCCAATCAAATCTTTTTTATTGTTTTTGCCCTCATTACCTTTGCTATTTTGCTGAGCGCAATTCCACAATTTCAGACTAAAAGGTCGGACTGGCCCAGTATCTATTGGCCATTAAGCATCAGTTTTTACACCCTTAGTTCCCTAAGCTTTGGTCTTGCCTTATGGGTTAATAAGTTTCTTTTAACGATAGCCAATACTTCATTATTGATGTCGTCCTTAGCTCTGGTGTTTTTATACCGCTCTTGGGGCGAAAAGCCGTTTAATAAAATACAAACCCTACTGATTTGGTTAATCCCTCTAGGCGTTGCTATTCTGTATGAGCCATTAAGAGTGACCCCAGACACATTTCTTCAGCGAGTCGCCTTGATAACAATTACTCAGGAAATCTTGGTGACGTGGCAATTATGGGAATTAATAAAATTTTATAAAAAAGATCGCTCAAAGGTTGTGAGCTGGCTTATCTTTTTAACCATATTTACTCTGATAGGTAATATCTTCAGGACTTATCGGATTTTGACTGGCGATGGCCCAACCAATATCTTCCTCTATACCGAAGATGCCTTTGCCCTAGGGCTCAGATGGATTACCTACGCATCTAACATCATGACTTTTGTCGCGCTGGGAATGTTTTATCTTAAAAAACAGCTCACTAAAGAAAATGAAATTGCCAGCTCTTTAATAAGCACGAAAAAAGAAAATGAAAAAATTATCGAGCTCTTAAAAGAAAAAGAGCGACTCATCTATGGCCTGATGAAGGCAAATAAGACTGCGGCCACTGGCGCATTATCAGCATCGATTGCACATGAACTTAATCAACCGCTTGGGGCATCTAACCTCAATATTCAATTTCTAAAATTGAAATTAGAAAAAGGGGCAATCAATCCTGAATTAGGTAAAGAAATTTTGGATTCCCTAGAGGCTGACAACCATCGTGCAGCTACGATTGTTAAATCACTCAGGTCAATATTTACAGAAGGAGAATCGAATACTCAAGAAGTTCAATTAGGTGATTTGATAGCAAACGTTCTAGATGTTGTGAGGCCAGAACTCAAGAGCAAGAACATTCAAATTCAGATTCGAGTCGATGAGGATTTGCTCATCTCAGTCAATTCTGCTGAAATCGAGCAAGTCATATTAAATCTACTGAATAACGCGATACAGTCTTTGGCCAATTCAGGAACCCTCCAGCGCCGTATTGCCATAGAAGCTATTAAAGCAGGCAAGTTAGTTCAATTAAGTGTTTCAGATAATGGCACAGGTGTTTCCCTTGAATTCAAATCACACCTCTTTGAGCTATTGAGTACTACCAAGCAAACGGGGATGGGCCTAGGCCTATGGCTTTGTAAGCATATTGTCACTAGATACGGTGGCTCAATCTATCACGAAGATGCCGTAGGGGGTGGCGCTAAGTTTGTGATGGAACTACCTTCAGCAGTCTAGCTTTAACTCTTAGTGTCTTTTTAAACGACACTACTGGGCGCTATGGTGGTTGATTAGCTCAGGAATGGCACCACAATCTGTACACACAGAAAAATTGCCTTTCGCAAGATTCTGATTTCATTGCCAAATTTGACCAGCGCAAGGACGCACAATTTTTAGATAAGTCGAGACTTGTGACTCAAGCCCTTGAAGTCAAAGAGAAAGCGGTCTATCGGAAGATATTTGAAAATCCTTGTTTCGGTAGTTCGATTCCGCCCAGGACTACCAAGAAATACCAAAACCACCTTCGGGCGGTTTTTCCCATTTTGGCTAGCCTGGTTGGTCGCGATAGCCCTTGGATCATGCATCTAGTGGCACCCGAAGCATTTTTAGTAGGCAGGGTCGATCCTAACCGCCAAGCAAGAGGTTTAAAATCTAAAATTAGACCTTTTACTAGACGAGCTTATTTCTATGACAACCGTACAACAATGTATCGAGAAAAAATCTAACACTATCTTTTCTGTAAGATCATCAGACCCTGTAGAAAATGTACTGATAATGATGCGCGATCATCGAGTGAGAGCTATTCCAGTCATTGACGATGGTAATTTGGTGGGAATCGTCTCACAGGGCGATTGTGCAATCAAGGTACTGTTGCCGTTTAATAATCCCAAGCAAGTCCCTGTTTCAAAGATAATGACGGCAAATCCACTTACTGTTTCACCTTCAAATTCATTAGAAGAGTGCATGGCAATTATGATTCACAAACATATTAGACACTTACCTGTGCTTGCAGAACAAAAGGTGATTGGAATTATCTCTGTCGGAGATACAGTAAAAAACATTATGGAACAGCAAGGCGATCAGATTAAGTTTCTGGAAACCTACATTAAAGGCCACGGAAGTTAACATTTCTAGAGTTGGAAATACCTAACTATTCTCTACCCTGGTTCGATGCGACCCCGGGCTAGCAAGCAATACCAAAACCACCTTCGGGTGGTTTTTTATTTGATAGCGTCTAGAATGGCAAATGTTATATTTCATATTGAGACTATTTAGCTCGCTTCCATTGGCGGCCATTCAAATTATTGGTGCTGGCACTGGTGTATTGATTTACTTGTTATCTCCTGGGTACCGACGACGCCTATATAAAAATCATCAGAGCGCAGCCCATTATTCTGGATTCCAACTAACTCCGTGGAGAGTGGCTGCTGAATCTGGAATGATGTTTGCTGACACATTGTGGATTTGGAGGCATCCAAAATCATCCATTAATAAAGTAGTCATAGAAAATGTAGATCAAGTTATTGAGCTATCCAAAAATGGGAAGGGCTTAATTATTCTTGCTTCCCATTTTGGGGGGTTTGAAATTGTGCCCCGTATTTTTGCTGAGCATACAAGAGCAACAGTAATGTATAGGCCAGCTCGAAAAAGATGGGTGAATGAGCTTATGCTTAAATCACGTAAACATTCCGAGATTGAGTTTGTTGAGGCAAATATTGGCGGGGTTCGTCAGATTAAGCGAGCTTTAGTGAAAGGTGAGGTAGTGGGCCTTTTAGCAGATCAAGTGCCTAGCGTTGGCGATGGAGTATGGGCAAAATTTTTTAATCAATACGCTTACACAACATCCTTTCCAATTAAATTGGCTCGCCAACCGAACGTGGCTATCCTTTTTGTTGGAGCAGAAAGACTAGGATTTGGCAGGGGCTGGCTAATTAAGAGCCGTTTGATGACAGAAGCGTTTCCAGATTGTCCAGTTGATGCCTGTACAGAAATGAATCACTATTTTGAGGAGATGATACTTTCAAAGCCACATCAATATCTGTGGTCTTACAATCGCTACAAAAGACCAGCTGGAGCAGAATTAGCTCCCACACAGTAAGACATTCTTGTGTTGGTGGTTCAATTCTGCCCTAGGCCAATAAGAGTCACGATAGCCCAATTGTGGGACTATTTCTGAAAAATAGTTACTAAAGTCTTCAAACGTTTTAGAGCTAGATAGGTAGGCAGAACATTTTTCACTCTGTTATCAACCAGATCCATGTTAATTTCAATAAGCTTAGGCTTGGCTAGCTGTTTCGTAATTGCATGAAGCGTTGCCTGAGATCCAGCCGTTTTCAATGAAATAATCTCATTGATGCGGCAGGCCTTATCTACAAGATATTGTTTGCATATGTAGTCCAAGATGAAGGCTTGCCTATCGTTTATATGATGGCTTTTATTTACTGATCTTACTTTATCGATTTTAGATAAATATTTGAGCATAATCGTTACGATAGTCCCTTTTTTCTAGAATAGATATCCTTATTGCTACTAATGATTGGGTGTACTAACAATCAACTGTTGTGGGTTCAATTCGTCTAGTTTGGGATGCAAGCCTCCTGTAGATTCCGCTCAATGCGAATAAGAGTCAATAAAACCACCTTGGGAGGCTTTCATTTGTCCGATCTGTTATAAATTGAACTATCGTCAACGGAGCTGATATGACCAATTCATCCCGCCGTGGTTTTCTGAAAACTTCTGCTGCCAGTACTTTAGTTTTTACGGGCGCCTCTGGAGTCGTGGTTGATTCTGCTAGCGCGCAATCAACCACCCTAAAGTCAAACATTCAAGGTAGGGCGAATGAAATATCTAAAAAATTATTTGCTGAAGATGGCTTAACAATTCCTATTGCTACCAAGCCTACAATTTCAAAGTTAGCAAAAGGCCTTGATCGAACAATGGTGCTTGGTGGCGGTGGAGAATATTACATCGCTTGGTATTGCGGATTTTTTCATGGCCTTCTTGAGGCAGGGCTAGATATGGCCAAAATTCCGGAAATGGTGGTTGGTACTTCAGCCGGGTCATACATAGGCTCATCGCTACTTGCGGGCGAATTTACTCGCCTACGAACAGAGTTTGATTTTTTTGGGAAGTTTCCCGAGATTTTTGCCAAGATTGCGCCTTTAACTAAACCCAATAGCAGTCAGATGAGGGCAGACCAAATTAATATGAGCGCAACAGATGGCAGCATAGAAACGCGCAAAATAATCGGTAATGCCGCCTTAGCAGCCAACAATAAATTAAACGGCGATCGTGTTGAAAAGCTAGCTGCATTGCTAACGGGCGATAGCAAAAAAGATTGGCCGACAAGCCGGATGTATACAACGGGCATTGATTGCTACACAGGGGAGCGCATTGTTGTGGGACAAGAAGTTGCCAGAAAGAATGGCATTCCCTTGGCGCATGGTGCGGCAGCAAGCAGCTCCTTGCCAGGGGTGGCTGGACCAACGTTATTAGGCCAACGATATGTCATGGATGGGGGAATTTGCTCTAACCCAGCACATGTGGATTTGGTGGCGGGCTCCAAAAGAGCGCTCATCATTACTCTGACGGACGGGGCGTCGGGCGCAATTCTGACCACCATTCCGCATCCCATTGCTCAAAATATTGAAGATATTAAGGCGACCGGCACAAAAGTGAAGTGGATCGTTGCCGGCACACCTAAAGGCGTTGACTTGCTTGATCCAAAGCAAATTGCTGGCGCATTGCGAACGGGCTATGAGCGATCAAAAATTGAAGCGCCAAAAATCAAAGAATTCTGGGCATAGGATTCGACACGCTTGGGGCAGGTCGATGCGGCCCCTAAGTATCAAAAAGCACCAAAACCATCTTTGGATGTTTTTTATTTGGCCCAACAGATTTTCTTCCAAGATTTAGTATTACCATATGAAGTAATTCTGCTTAGTCGTAGTTCTCAACTGAAGTCAATTCAAAGGAGCTTTGATGATGTCTAAAATAAATACAGCATGGAGATTTGTATTTGCGTTAAGTTGCGTTTTAACTTTAGGCGGATTTTCGGAAAATATACGGGCACAGGAGTACCCGAACCGGCCGATCAAAATGGTCATTCCCTTCTCACCAGGCGGGGCTTCTGATTTGGTGGGTAGGATTTTGCAGACAAAGCTAGGCGATGTATTAGGTCAGCCCATCATTATTGAAAACAAGCCAGGTGCTTCTGGCAATATTGGAATGGAGTTTGCAGCAAAATCTGCACCAGATGGCTACACCATATTTCTGGGCAATATTGGAACGATGGCAATTAACCCTGCCTTATATCCAAACATTAAGGTCAATCCATTAAAGGACTTTATCCCCATCACAGAGGTTGTTGATGTCCCAAGCGCACTTGTTACGAACGCTTCATTTCCACCAAATACGGTTGCCGAACTCGTTACCTACCTAAAAGCAAATTCTGGTAAATTTAATTTTGCCTCACCAGGTTCTGGTAGCGCCAATCGATTGCAAACTGAGCGTTTTATGGGAATGACTGGGACTAAATTAGTTCATATTCCCTACAAGGGAGGCGCCGGCCCTGCAACGGTTGGCATGATTGGCGGCGAGACACAAATGATGTTTGTCACCTTGTCCTCCGCCCAGGAATTTATTAAGTCAGGTCGATTAAAGGGACTTGCTGTAACCAGCCCAAGCCGGATGCCTGAATTGCCTAATATCCCGACCATCTCAGAGGCAGGATTTAAAGATTTGACGGGTGGCTCATGGCAAATCTTAGCGGTTCCAGCAGGAACGCCGCGCGATATCGTAAATAAGTTATATGCTGCAACCGTCGCCACAATGGCGATGCCTGAAATTAGAGAAAAACTAGAGAGGCAAGGAGCTATCGTATTAACGAGCAAATCTCCCGAGGCTGCTCGCGAATTCTTAAGCAATGAAACGCAAAGGTGGGGCAAGGTAGTTAAAGAAACAGGCGCAACACCCGATTAAGAAGGAAGAATATTTTATTCAGGTCGAGACCTAATTCAACGAGGAGCTTTTATCTTCATCGCATTTTAGGTTTTGATCTTGAATATCAAATTCGTAATTTCTAAATCTATTAAGAGAAGATTCATGCATTGGGCGTCTCTAACCACAGGGAAATATTAAAACAGAGGGTAGTATGTATAAACTCATCGCCTTTGATGCCTATGGAACATTATTTGATGTGTACTCTGTGGGGCAGTTAGCAGAAGAACTATTCCCCGGACATGGTCAAGCACTTGCTTTGATGTGGCGTGATCGTCAAATTGAATACACCCGTTTAGTGACAATGAGTGACCCCAATCCTAATGGTAGCAAGTACTACCTTCCATTTTGGGACTTAACCATTCGATCATTGCGTTATGTTTGTAAGCGTATGGGGCTTAATCTCACTGAGCTATGTGAAAAGAGGCTGATGGAACAGTATGCAAAACTCACTGGCTTTGAGGATAGCTTGAGTGTTCTTAAGGCGATTAAAGAAAAAGGTATTTCTACTGCGATACTCTCTAACGGAAGTAAAGTCATGCTGGCGACCGTCGTTGAGAGCAATGGTTTAAAGCCCTACCTAGATAAAGTGGTGACAATTGAGGATATACGTTTATTCAAGACCGATCCTCAAGCCTATGGACTGTTATTAAAGGCATTTCCCGTCAAGAAAGAAGAAATTCTCTTTGTATCCAGCAATGCTTGGGATGCCCTGGCAGCCAAGTGGTATGGCTTTGATGTGTTTTGGGTCAATCGTTTAGGGCACCCATTTGAGGAGATTGGAGAGGAGCCTAACTACGAAGGGATTTCATTAAGCAAAGTGTTAGCGGTAGTTTAGCTCGCTTATCCCATCTTTAGAAAAATTACTCCAAGTAGGATGAGGGCAACACCCAGCCAGCGGAGCGGAATATTTGGGTCTCCAAAGACCATAACCCCAATGGTAAATGTACCAACAGCACCAATAGAGGTCCAAATGGCATAGGCGGTTCCAATCGGAATTTCCTTAAGTGAGAACCAAAGCAAGAGACCGCTTAGCGTCATGCAAGTAATGGCCAAAACGATGCCCCATATTTTCATATTGGGAATGTCAGCAAGCTTTAAGCCAAGCGGCCAGCCAATCTCCAAAAAACCTGCCAATAAGAGCGATATCCAGTAAATATTCAAGGCGTAATAAATTGAAGTGGAAAATATCAGAATACCAAAAATTGAATAACGAGCGCATGACTTTTGCCATGTTTTAGTTTGCCAAGGAAAAATAACTTGTGAGATATTGAAGCCATGAAATTATTCAAAAAAATTACCTTTCTATCCCTTATGTGGCTAGTAATACCTTGCTTTGCATATGATGGTCCCATAATCGATGGTCATGCACATTGGGGCGATAGTTTTAATGACGTGGCTGTTTTAGAAAGATATGAGAAAGCCGGTGTAATTTCCCAGGTAGTGATGCCAAGATATTTAGGATTACAGGGAGACTGGCCAACAACGGATGAGCGGGTGTTAGAAATTGCTTTAAAAAATCCCAACAAAATATTTGTACTTGCAGGAATGCAAAGACCCAACTTTACTTTTATGAATTGGAACTCACCGGATACTAATTCACAAAATATTTTGAAGGAGATTGATAAAAAGCTAGAAGAGAAAAAAGTGCATGGCATCGGTGAGGTTTTGGTACGTCACTGGGCATATTCTAACGAGGGAAAGACTGGGCCTCATGCTGAAATTGATAAGCGATTTGATACTCTATTTGTAAGGCAAATAGCTGGCGTAGCAATAAAGCATCAGGTGCCAGTTGTAATTCATATGGAGGGCTATCCGCAATTGGTAAAGGAGCTAGACATCGTTTTAACAGAGCTGCCTTCTCTCAAATTAGTTTGGGCGCATGCTTGTGGGCGCTCAAATTCACAAGTTATAAATACGCTTCTACAAAAACATCCAAATTTATATTGTGACCTTTCTAATATGACTAATACTGGCGGCTATGGAAGTGGATGGCCAAGAGCAGAGGATTTTACGAAAAAAATAGAGGTTAACGGCATTTTTGACGATGAGTTTAAAAACTTAATCATCCAGTACCCAAATCGGTTTTTTGTTGGAATGGATGTGGCTCACCAAAGTAGGTGGACTATGGAAAAAGGGAATACCTTTGAAAGGCGCGTTCAGAGAACCCGAGATTTGCTGGGTACACTGCCGTTAACAATCGCCAAGAAGTTGGCTTATGAAAACGTTATCCAAGTCTATAAGCTTCCAACTATTGAATCTATATTAAAAAATTAAAATTAGCCTAGGGTCACAAAGAACTTCAAAGTTCTTACTAAAGATCTGCTTGTACTTTTGAAACCCCATTTTCATCAAAAAGTGGCTTTTAAAGAGACTGTTATTTGAAAAGCAGGTTTGCATCCCCATTTTCACTTATGAAAGCATCGCCGAAGTAGTGCTATTTGAATATCATTTTTAGTGGGATTTAATCAGATTTCATAAGGGTAGTAATATTGAATTCAATGAAATACGCAAACGAAATATTCTTCCTGGTTTTTGCTCTAGTCTTATGGGGATTGCTTTATGGCTCAAGGTTCATATTAACGCTGGGCAAAGCTAGCCAACCCGAAAAATTTTGGCTAACTGCCCTGACGCTAACTGCCTCTTCATTTACGCTCTTCGCAGCAGCGTCAACAATATCCCTATCCTTACTTACATTAGCAAATACCTGCTTTATTGCCAGCTTTATTTACTTTGGATTATTTTGCCGATCTCTGAATGGCCCGATTCCAAAAAATATGAACCTACTTGTTCTTGTGGGCTTGTTGGCTTTTGCTACTTTTTTCGAATACTTAAGACAGTGGGGATTGTTTATAGAGAGGGTTGCTTTAATCAGTGTTATAGGGGCCTCTTGTTTTATTTGGGAGCTAAAGGAGTTAAGGCGTATTAAGGGAATTCATTCTACTCAATTGAGGTTTTTGGTTTACACCATTGTGATCGAATTAGCCCTGACGATTGCCAGGCTTGTAGCTTTGTATATTGATGGTGGATTATCTACTCCCAGCTTATATCAAGAGGGTGTAATGAGCTCCTCGATTAGATGGGCATGGCTTGGTATCTCAATCCTATCTTACGTCGCAGTCCTTGGGTACTGGCTGGAAAAAATGAGTATTGAAAAGGCTCAAGCCCTACAAGAGAGCTCCAAAATAATTGCGCTATTAAAAGAAAAAGAGCGCCTGATCTATGGCCTACTAAAGGCCAATAAGACGGCTGCCACTGGGGCTCTGTCGGCATCTATTGCCCATGAACTCAATCAGCCTCTTGGAGCATCTAATCTCAACATCCAGTTTCTTAAAATGAAATTAGAAAAGGGGGCCATCAATCCGGAGTTGGGCAAGGAGATTTTAGATTCCCTAGAGGCTGACAACCATCGTGCGGCGACCATTGTTAAATCACTTAGGTCAATATTTACTGAGAGTGATTCAGGTGCCGAAGAAGTTCAATTAGGCGAATTGATATCAAGAGTGCTGGATATTGTTACACCAGAACTCAAGTCGAAGAATATCCAGCTACAACTTCGAGTGGATGAGCAGTTGGTGGTTAATGCTAATCCAGCCGAAATTGAACAGGTGATATTGAACTTATTGAACAACGCCCTACAGGCTTTGGCTAATTCGGGAACATTGCAGCGCCATATTGGTATAGAAGCTACTAAATCGGGTCAGTTGGCCCACTTAAGTATTTCAGATAATGGGAGTGGCGTATCTGCTGAATTTAAGCCCCATCTATTCGAACTTCTAAGCACTACTAGACAATCAGGTATGGGTTTAGGGTTGTGGCTCTGTAAGCACATTGTCACAAGATATGGCGGTTCGATTCATTACGAAGATACTGTTGGTGGTGGCGCTAAGTTTGTTCTCGTACTACCTTTGGCAGTCTAGAGGAGAGTGTGGGCATTCTAGGCTCTGGTCGATTCTGTATCGAGCTACCAATAATTGCAATAGCCCACTTGTTGGGCTATTTTCTTGTAAGGCACCTAGACCGATACACATGGTGTTTAAAGAATGTGCATCGGCATGATTCGTCTTGGTACTAGTCGAGCTTGATACCTAATTTCTTAACAATACTTCCGTATTTGCCCACTTCATTTTGGATTAAGCTAGCAAATTGTTCGGGGCTATTGCTGTTTGCATCAGCACCATTTTTTTCCATTGCTGCCTTGAAGTCAGGTGTTGCAACAATAGCTACAAGTTCTTTATTCAGCCTATCAATAATAGGTTTGGGTGTTCCAGCTGGGGCCAATACTCCCAACCATAAGGCTACTTCAAACCCAGGATAACCTAGCTCTGCAACAGTTGCTGTTTCTGGAAGCGCTGGTGAGCGCTTTGGACTGCCTACTGCAAGCGCACGCAGTTTATTACTTTTAGCATGTTGCAACAAGGCAGGCATAGATCCAAAGAGTACTTGCACCTGATTCCCGAGTATGGCTAAGTCTGCATCAGCATTGCCTTTATAGGGAACGTGGGTCATCTTCATCCCGGTAACATCATTGAGCATTTCCATTGCAAGCTGGGTGGTAGAGCCATTGCCTGCGGACGCAAAATTTAATTTACCTGGTTGACTTTTGGCAAATGTAACCAATTCAGCCAAGGAGTTAGCAGGAACTTGTGGATTAACTACCAATAGGTAAGGTGTCACAGCTACGAGGGAGATTGGTGAAAAGCTCTTGATTGGATCGTAACCAAGCCTAGAGTACGCTCCAGGAGCTACCGCCATAGTGCTGGTTGTTCCCAGGGTAAGAGTGTAGCCATCAGGAGCCGCTTTAGCAGCAGCATCGGTGCCGATGGTGCCACCTGCGCCGCCCCTATTTTCGACCACAATAGCCTGACCCAAGCGCTCGCTTAATTTTTGCGCAACGACCCGTCCCACGATGTCGGTTGAGCCTCCAGCAGGAAAGCCAATAATCAGGCGTATCGGTTTGTTGGGATAGTCAGATTGGGCATAGGCTTGCAAAGGCGAGCCTACCAAGATACTTGCCATCAAAAAAAGACGGATGAGATTAGATGATTTGCGCTTCATTGTATTGGGCTCCTAATTGTTATTTTGGGGAAAGTCGCTTGACTAAAATAGCATAATCTTTAGCTACCCACCATCAATTTGTTATAGTCGCCTTCTAGTAATAGAAACTATGGCTTTTATTAAAACCTGAGCCCTATTACATAGCATCTAATTCACCCCGAAAGGACAGTAATGAGTACAGAGTTTGTGATTGCCCCCCCCAAAATTAACTCCATTCCGGTAGAGGGAGACGCCCGCCGTTTTGCTGTTAATCGAATTTTTTGTGTTGGACGAAATTACGCAGACCATGCTCGTGAAATGGGACATGATCCAGACCGAGAGCCGCCTTTCTTTTTTATGAAGCCAGCTACTACTGTTGTGACAGATGGTCAAGATATGGCCTATCCAAGCTTATCCAAGGATGTTCATCACGAAATTGAAATGGTTGTGGCGATTGGTAAAGGTGGATCAAATATTTCTCCCGAACAGGCTCTGAACCATGTTTGGGGTTATGGTGTCGGTTTGGATATGACGCGTCGTGATTTGCAGGGTGAAGCGAAGAAAATGGGCCGCCCTTGGGATACTGGCAAAGCATTTGATCAGTCAGCACCTTGTTCAGCCTTGGTGCCCGTTAGTAAGTGCGGCCATCCAAGCAATGGCGCCGTTCAACTTTTTGTCAACGATGAGTTACGTCAAGATGGTGATTTGAATCAACTTATTTGGAATGTTCCAGATACTATTGCCTACTTATCAACATTATTCACGCTTGAGGCTGGCGATTTGATTTTCTCTGGCACACCAGCGGGCGTAGCCGCAGTTAAAAAAGGCGACGTACTTAAAGGCCATGTTGACGGACTCCCAGATTTAATCGTGCGGATTACTTAATCATTAGTGGCCCCGCAAGCAATGTGATTTAAAGCGAAATTCATGAATTTCCCTTAAGATGTAGACATGAACTTTCCGCTTAGTCACATTGCGTCTCTTTGTAAATATACGGGTATTAGCTTTACTGCTGGCGCCATTACTCATGGTTTTTCAGTGGTGAACGAGCTATCTGGACGGCCGTATTCGGGGTCGTGGTTTATCTAGTTGGCGGCACGCTGGAAAAGATTGCCAATCCCGATAAACACCATAGCTGGACTGATGTATTGGCCGTTGGTATTGTTGCCTCAATTGGTTTAGGTTTTTTTACTGGCGGACTTCAACATTTTCCAGACTCCCCCGGTAGAAGCTCATGGGTTGTACCAGTCGGATTTGCCATGTCTTTATTGGCCATGTATCTAATGGAAGGCAAGGGCAAAATAAAAGTCAAGGCGTTATTGATTTATGGGGGAGCTAGCTTAATTATTGTGACTGCGGCATCCTTATTTTCGCTTTCCTACTTTAATGAGCATGGTGGGGGCGGCCATGGCCACGGTCATAGCCATGGAACTCCAGTACAAGTGATTCCTCAATCAATGAAAGAAGTTCGCATTGAGGTTGATGACGCTATGCGTTTTTCCCCAGCAACATGGGAAGCGCAAGCAGGCGAGCCCATTCGCATTATTTTGCTTAATAAGGGCAAGGTAGACCATGAGCTGGTAATTGGCACTGAAAAGGAGATCGTCGCCCACGCCAAGGAGATGGCAGGTCCTGGAGCCAAAGGACATCATCATACGAATGAAATCTCAGCAAAACCAGGACAACAAGCGGAATTGATTTGGACTTTTAAAAAGCCCGGGCAATATGCCATGGCATGCTTTGAGCCTGGTCACTATGAGGCTGGAATGATGGGCGTCATCAATGTAGTGGCACGCAAGCACTAGCCTAATGGACGTCCCCATGCCCTTTGGCGTGACCAAGACCCCCTCAAGTGATTTTTACTTGATTTGGCGCATGAGTGCTTTAAGAATCAGCTAGACTTTCTTGGTAGCTTAATTTATCTAAACATATTAATTCAGGAGTTGAGATATGAAATGGCTATTCGGCGCATGTGCCTTAGTTTTTTTCAACTTTGTTGCGGCTCAAACAATGACTCCTATTCTGATTGTGGCCGACGCTGGAAGGGAGTCGGGATTTTTTTCAAAATCTCCAGTTGTTCAGAGGGCAATATTACTGAAGCCATCGATGCCTTCAGATACAGCCCTGCTCTTTTATCGCGGTTGGTCTGGAATTGCCAATATCAAAACCGAAAATGATTGGCAAAGAAATTTAAATTACTTGCGAAACAATACAGAGCTTTTTTCTCAAGCAGGCATCTCGCTTGTTGTGATGGATTGCCCAAGCGATGAAAATAAAGTTGCTCCAGGAAACACCCCGTTGGGCTGTAACGACGACTATCGGTCTTCTATAAAGCATGCCGATGATGTTAGAAAAATAATGGCTGTCTTAATGGAAAAATATGGAATAACCAAGTTTTTTGTCATGGGCCATAGTTACGGCACTATCTCTTCAAAATGGCTAGGCAAAAATCTGGGAAATGAAATTCAGGGGAGCATTCATTCCGCAGCCATGACACATGCAAGCCCACGCAATAGGGCGTATGGGTATTCTGTAGAGTCATTTGATATGACTGCATTAAAAGCTCCCGTACTCAACGTTCATCATGGGGATGACCAATGCGTTCATACTCCCTACTCAACAGTGCAAGCATATTCAAAAAATAATTTAGTAACCGTAAAGGGTGGCGAAGGCACTGGAGATGTTTGTGGCGGAACTCACTTGCATTCAATGGGGGGCAGGGAAGAGGTCACCTCAAAAGCTGTTATTCAGTGGATAAAAACTGGCCAAGTTCAAGCACATGTTGGGGATTAGCTCTTATAGGGATCGGCTTTTTGTGTCCGCCCCTGGCTATCAAGAAATACGAATCAAGGTACTATTAACGCTGAAATAAATACCTAGTCAGAAATTATTCCCAATATTTTATCTAGACGCATTAAGCTGTGAACAGAATTGCATTCCAAGCTAAAGGAGCTGGCATATGAACGTAAAAAATATCATTGGCTTAGTCGAAAAATTATTTCTAATAATTATTGCTATTTTTACTATTGCAGCGATGGGCCAAGAAATTGATTCCCTCATTAGCAACCGTCGCGTGGAGTTGCAGGATCTTTTGCTCATGTTTATTTATGCGGAGGTACTGGGCATGCTAGCAGCCTTTT
Source organism: Polynucleobacter sp. (assembly GCA_044340835.1). Classification (GTDB taxonomy): domain Bacteria; phylum Pseudomonadota; class Gammaproteobacteria; order Burkholderiales; family Burkholderiaceae; genus Polynucleobacter. The sequence continues at coordinate 793 of JBIISV010000013.1, read as the reverse complement.
ACTCTAGCCATCGCATTCCAATTACGATACCTTTATTTATTGCAATGACTGCATTAAGTAGATTAATCATTCTTCAGGGAAAAGATGGGGACCCTTCAATCTTGCTCTATGAGAGCGGAGCCATTATTTTGATTGCCGGGGCTTGCTGGATTATTAGCCGTGTCAATGTAGATAAAGAGAGTGAACGCTAACATATGACATGGGTGACATAGGGTTTCTTCTGTTTGCTAATAATGCCCTCTGTAGGTTAGAGTATTTTTTAATTAAAACCAACAAAGTACCAATTATGAAAAAACTATTTATTGCCTTAGCCTGTGCAGCGTTTTCGATTAGCTCCTTTTCATATGCCCAAGGAAGCAATCCTTTTCCGAATAAGCCCATAAAAATAATTGTTCCACTTGCACCAGGCGGAGCCACTGACATTGCTTCACGAATTCTTGCCGCAGCATTATCCGAGGTGACCGGAGAAAGTGTTTTTGTAGAGAACAAAACCGGCGCCAGTGGAAATATTGGTATGACCACAGTTGCGCAGTCAGCACCGGACGGCTATACCTTGCTCATGGGCAATGTTTCAATCAATGCAATTAATGAACTTATCTATAGCAAACAATTAAAAGCACTCCCTTCCAAGGATTTAGTACCCATTTCAATGATTGCTTCAATCCCCAATTTGCTGGTCTCGGGACAAAACTTTCCTCCGAATAATATGAAGGAATTGGTTGCATATACAAAACAACGCCCAGGAGCCCTCAATTTTTCTGCGCCAATGGGCGGATACTCCCATCTTGATATG
>JBIISV010000109.1:0-6826 GCA_044340835.1 Polynucleobacter sp. | reverse complement strand
CATGGTTGGTATATACCGTATTCACACCTAGGGTCTGCGCTATCTTCGGAATGCAGGTAGTAGGCTTGCCAAATTGCACAATCAGTCCGCCCCCTTTTTTACGTAATTGCTCATCTATTTGATGAAGACCTTGCCAAATGAAGTCAACTCGACGATCGTGCTTTAAACCCTTCTCATCCAAGCCCTCCAAACGAAGTGGCTCCAAGATCTCGGAGTCGAAAATAAAGGCCAGCCATACCTGGGCATTATTAGCGAGGGCATAGTGAAGCGCTGCATTGTCATAGAGGCGAAGATCGCGGCGGAGCCAAACAAGAGCTTTTTGCATAGCCTCTATATTAGGGCTTATTGCGCCGAGTCGCTTGGCTAGCGAGTAATATTCTTCCTATCAACAGCTTACGAATTTATGGGCATGGATACTTTATTCTTTGTTTTTTCCAAGATTGTGCAATTTTGTATTGAGCCTCTCAATTGGGTGATGATTTTTTTAGTCATCAGCTTATTCTTTCTTGGACTGAGAAAACCTCACCTATGTAAGCGGTTCTTACTATTAGCGTTAGCAGATGTATTGCTCGTTGGCTGGCTGCCCACTTCCGAGGGTTTTTTGAGGGCGCTCGAAGATGCCACACCTAAAATCAACCTCACGCAAATGTCAGAAAAAGACTTTGGTGGAATCATTATTTTGGGCGGTGCGATTGAAGGTGGTCAAATCGCTTTAGATCGGGGGGAGGTATCTATTTACTCTTCTGCTGAGCGCGTTACCAAGGCTTTTGAACTCATTCGTCAATATCCTGAGCTCCCCTTTATCTTTAGCGGCTTCTCTGGACGTCTCTCGCCTCAGGGGATGTCTGAGGCAGAAGCCTTCAAGACATTGATTGCGGAGCAGGGTTTGCCAGATAAATTGGCTCATTATGAAAATCAGTCCCGCAATACCTATGAAAATGTCGTATTTATGAAGCCCATGATTTTGGAGCTAGGGGCTAAAAGTGCAAATGAGACCCAAAAACCCTGGCTGTTGATCACCTCGGCATCTCATATGTATCGATCATTGAAGATTTTTCAAAAACAAGGGATAGAGGTGATTCCGGTGCCGGTGGATTATCAAACTGGCAATCATTTACGGTGGAGTAGATTTGATTTGGAGGATGGCATGCAAAACTGGAATAAGTTGATGCATGAGCTCATTGGCCTTTTGGCTTACTGGATTACGGGAAAGATCTAGTGCTTGCGGGGGAATTCGGTAAAATAAACCTACATGAACTCGGCTAAGAAAGCCCCTGTGGGTCAATCAGCAATACCCACCCCGACCTCGGATTTTGGGTCATCCATCTCCTTTTCTGCTGATCATCTAGCAAATCAATTCTTAATCGCGATGCCAGGGATGGCGGACCCTAATTTTGCAGGTTCCGTTATTTATCTTTTTGAGCATACCGAGCGGGGCGCTATGGGTTTAGTGGTGAATCGGCCTACCGAAGTCGATTTAGCAAGCCTTTTTGACAAGATTGAGCTGAAACTTGAAATTGCCCCCTTATTAGATCAGCCCGTGTACTTTGGGGGTCCGGTACAAATTGAGCGTGGATTTGTCTTACATGAACCCACAGCGCAGGTACTGTATAGATCTTCTCTGGCGATTCCGGGTGGCTTAACCATGACAACTTCTAAGGACGTACTAGAGGCAGTGGCTGCTGGTAGTGGGCCTAGCAAGTTTCTCATGACCTTGGGCTATGCTGGTTGGAGTGCTGGACAGTTGGAGGAGGAGATCACCTTAAATGGCTGGATGAATGTACCCCTATCCCAGCAGCAAATGATCGATATTATTTTTGAAACGCCGCCAAGTCAGCGATATGAGCGCACGATGAGTCTCCTGGGTTTTGATCCTTCGCGTTTATCAGGTGAGGCGGGACATGCTTGAGGAGACCAGGGCTCCTGAGTTAACAGTAATGGCCTTTGATTTTGGCACACGACGCATTGGTGTAGCTGTAGGAAATACGCTGACTCAGGCGGGACAGCCCCTTAAAACGATTTCTGAGGCATCTAGCGATGCTTCTTTCAAGGTCATTGATGGGCTTTTGAGGGAGTGGCAGCCCAATCGCCTCGTAGTCGGCTTGCCTTGCCATCCCGATGGGGCTGAACATGACATGAGTGCTAAAGCCCGCCGCTTTGGTAATCAGCTGCATGGCCGCTTTGGTTTGCCAGTAGATTGGGTGGATGAACGTTATAGCTCAGCTGTTTTAGAGGTCGATCCAAACATGCGAGACAATTTGGATGCCCAGTCTGCTGCCTTGATATTGGAGCAGTATTTTCTTGAGAAGAATTGGATTGATTGAGATGAATGCAGAGCAGTCTTATCTAAAATTACTTGAAGAGTTACGCAAGCGTAAAGATGCCGGAGATTCATTTGAGCTGGCTGGTCTTGCAATGGGTGGCGCCTGGATTGCAGAGCGCGTGGCTGCGGATTTAAGGCTAGTCCATTTTGGCGTGATCAATGTGGCATTTCATCGAGACGACTATGCCGAAAAGGGTATGAAAGCACTTCGTACTGCAAGCACGATGTCTACCCACCTTCCTTTTGAAGTGAATGGCACAAACGTCATTCTGATTGACGATGTTTTGCTGACTGGCCGCACAGTTCGTGCGGCCCTGAATGAATTATTTGATTTTGGTAGACCAGCCCAAGTAGAGCTCATGGTATTGGCGGATCGCAAGAATCGTGAATTACCAATTTCGGCTGATTTTGTGGGAGAGCAAGTAAATGTTCCTGAGAATCAAATTTTGGTTTTAGAAAAAGACGGTGCTGGCAAGTTCAGCTTTCAATTAGAGGAGCGCACAGCATGAGCAAATTAAATGACTCGCAAAATACCTCAATGCTTAGCCCAGTCAATCAATTTAATGCTGCTGGTGAGTTAAGCCATTTATTAACTTTAGAAGGTTTGCCGAAAGAGCAGATTCTGCATATTTTAGATACGGCTCAGCAGTTCGTCAGTGTGACTGATCCTGCGCGAGAAGTAAAAAAAGTGCCGCTACTTCGAGGCAAGAGTGTATTCAATCTTTTCTTTGAAAATTCCACGCGTACACGCACTACTTTTGAGATCGCTGCTAAGCGTTTATCTGCAGATGTCATTAACTTAGATATCTCTACATCCTCAACAGCCAAGGGCGAAAGTCTTTTGGATACGATTGATAACTTAGTAGCAATGCAGGCAGATATTTTTGTGGTGCGCCATGGTGTCTCCAGAGCGCCTATTGAGATTGCCCAGCATGTACCTGCTCATGTTCATGTAATCAATGCAGGCGATGGCAGTCATCAGCATCCAACGCAAGGTTTGCTGGATATGTATACGATGCGCCATTTCAAGAAAGACTTCAGCAGCTTGAAAATTGCCATTGTTGGTGACATCGTCCATAGCCGTGTAGCCAAATCGAATATCTGCGCATTAAGGACTTTAGGTTGCACTGATATTCGTGCAATTGGTCCAGAGAGTCTATTACCAAGTGATTTGGATATGCTAGGAGTAAAGGTCTTTCATAGCATCGAAGAGGGCTTGAAGGGAGTTGATGTCGTGATGACCTTGCGGATTCAGAAAGAGCGTATGGAGGCGGGACAGGTTCCTGAAGGCGCTGCTTTCTTTAAGCAGTACGGCTTAACACCTAGTCGTTTAGCTTTGGCTAAACCCGATGCCATCGTGATGCATCCAGGCCCGATGAACCGGGGTGTAGAGATCGATTCAGTAGTGGCTGATGGTCCTCAATCCGTGATTCTCAATCAAGTTACTTTTGGTATTGCGGTACGTATGGCGGTGATGTCAATTGTTGCAGGTAACTAGTCGCGATTGCGAACGATTGCATTAATGCAAAAAAAGAACTGGTTAATTCTGTCACATGGTTTCAATATGGATGGTCGGGCATCTAGCCTTACCATTACCGATAAGATCCCCTATCTGTTAGATGCAGGCATTACACCCCATGTCTTTAGCGCCATTACCGGAATGAAAGATCATCGTTTTCCACACCAGCAGTTTTTAGCTTGGGGGCCAGCAGCCTTTCGTTTTGACTTTCGTCATTGGATTGCGAATCAATATGGTCGCGGCCTCTTTTATAAAGTAACTACTGGTGTGGCTTCCCTAGTGCTTGCCCCTTTCATTGCGTTAGAGAAGTTCTTTCTGGGCTATTCCAGTCAGTGGTCTTGGGCTATGCCAGCATATGTGCATGGCTTACAGTTAATCAGAGATGGAAAAGTGGATTTAATCTATTCGACTGGTGGAGCGTGGTCTGCACACTTAGCGGGTTTATGGCTTAAGAAAAAAACGGGCTTGCCTTGGATTGTTGAAATACATGATCCTTTGGTAATTCGTAGGAGCCCTGCAGATCCTGGACTGGCTAAACCTAAAAACCGAGATGCGCAATTTCGGCAATATCTAGAAAAGCAAATCTGTAGATATGCTGATATGGCTTGGTGGTTTACAGAGGGTGCGTTACATTACGCAAAAGTACGCAATCCTAATCTCAATACACCCAATCATGCTCATGGCTTTGTGATGACTCCGGGAGCTGAGCCACCTGGAAGCCTTGATACCAAGCAAACACACAAATATACCGAGCATCTGAATTTATGTCATTTTGGTTCTTTGGCAAAGGATCGCTCACTCTCAACTATTCTGAGGGCGCTTGTGCCTTTATTTAAGAAGTTTCCGCAGGCTAGGGAGCGGATTCGAGTGCATGCTTATGGCGCGCCTTTAGACTCCTTAACCGAAGAGGCTGTAAAAAATCTGCAGTTGGAAGATGTGCTAATGGCTCATGGCCGTTTAGAAAAGGATGCGGTAACTGGAAAATCTGGCAGAGAGCGCGTCATTGAAAAGATGCAAGCTGCAGATGTATTGATTCTGTTGCATGGCAACGATGAATGGTGTGCCGAGTATATTCCTTCAAAGCTGTATGACTATCTATGGACGGGCAGGCCTATTTGGGGTGTTACCCATCGCAATCCCCAGCTAGACCAAATGCTGCTAGACCGAGGTGCATACTTAAGTCTTCAGGATAAGCTCGACGCTATAGAGCTTGCCTTAGAAAGAATCTGGTTGGACTGGAAAAATCAGCAGCTGATAGAGCCTCAATGGTTACCTGTGGGCGTTGATCAAGCTGTTCATCAAATTCTATTGAGGGTGAGCGAAAGCTCATTTTCTGGCAGTCAAAAGAAAGATTAATGACTATGTTGAATTTCGTTTTGTATTGCTGCACCTTCAGAAAAGATTTACTACGAACAGTAAAGTTAGCTGAGAGTATTCGTAAACATAACATTAGTAATATTCCTTTTTATATCTCTGTTCCGACTGAGGATGTAGATTTATTTAAGGAATACTTGCAAGGGTTTGAGACTATTGTTTTTGATGAAAATGATATATTTTTAGCCAATCCAAAGCTGGACACTAAAAAACTATATGAGATCAGAGGGGGTCTCAGACAACAGGTGATTAAGTCTGAGTTTTGGAGACTCGGGATATCTAGAAATTATTTAGTGCTCGATTCCGACTGCATTTTCATTCGCAACTTTGATGAAAGCGATTTCATTTTTAAGGATGACATTCCTTACTCTGTCATTCATGAGGGACGTGATGTACTGCAAGCAACCGAACGTTTTGGTCCCAAGAAAATCCGCCAACATTTTTTAGCGGATCGTGGGCCCATTAAGGCTGCCTTGGGGCGGACAGGTGTAACTTATGATTTTGGTTATGCCCCATTTCTCTGGAGTGGAAAAGTTTGGGAGTCTTTGGATACAAATTACCTCACCCCAAATGGTATGAATTTCTTGGATGCCGTATTACTCTGTGGATCTGAATTTACTTGGTATGGTGAGTCCTTAATTCATTTCAGGGCTATTCCTATTTACCCACGCGAGCAGTTATTTAAGCACTACCACTATGAACATCAATTGTGGGCTGATCAAGTATTGGGTTATAAGGAAAAAATCTTGGCCCATGATTACTTGGGCGTGGTGTATCAGTCTAATTGGGAAAGCTGGGGTGATTTTGGCCCCTCCAATAAGAGTATTGCTTCTAGGGTGTGGAGAACTGTGAAGCGGTCTCTTAAGAAGGCACAGTTCAAACTTTCTCTTTTAGTAGGCTTCTTTTAGTTTAAATGTCCCAATCTAAAGCAATGTTGAATCTATCCAATGTCACGCTACTTTGTGTAGAAACACGGGACCCAGATTTAGCGCATTGGGCCATTAATCAATGTCTTAGACAGGCTCACTTTGCTCAAGTGGTGCTCCTCACCAATATCGATCTAGTCAAAGACCGGCAAGAAAATATTGAATATGTTCAGGCCCCACCTATTCGAAGTGTAAAGGACTATTCAGATTTATTGCTAACCGGGATTGATCAGTATGTTGTTGGATCTCATGTTTTGGTCATTCAGTGGGATAGTTTTATTACGCATCCCGAACTTTGGCGAGATGAATTTCTGGAGTATGACTACATTGGTCCGGTATGGCCACATCATCCTCATACTCCTGTAGGGAATGGTGGTTTCTCATTGCGTTCAGTGAAGCTATTGCAGGCCATTAAACAACCAGGATTTATCAAAAGACATCCTGAGGACTACTGTATTTGTGCAGACAATAGAGAATTTCTGGAAAAAGAATGTGGTATTCAATTTGCACTACCCGAGATTGCAGAACAATTCGCTGTGGAGCGCTCAGAGTGGCACGATGCTTTTGGATTCCATGGATTCTTTAATTTTGGCAGAGTCTTGAGTGATGATCAATTAGCCGTCTTTTTGACTGTGATCCCCGACCCTTACTTAAAAGGCGTTGATGCATTTGATTTGGTAGATT
>JBIISV010000108.1:0-6865 GCA_044340835.1 Polynucleobacter sp. | reverse complement strand
CGCATATTCATCGTCACTTCACCAAAATCAATCTTTACTGGGCAGGGTGTTAGACACTTATGGCAGACCGTACAATGTGCCGCCACGTCATCAAACATTTCCCAGTGGCGAATCGATACACCGCGACGCGTCTGCTCTTCGTATAAAAAGGCTTCGATCAACAAAGAGGTTGCCAAAATTTTGTCACGTGGGCTGTAAAGTAAATTCGCCCGTGGTACGTGGGTGGCGCATACTGGCTTGCATTTACCGCAACGCAAACAATCTTTCACGCTATCAGCAATCGCACCAATGTCACTCTGCTGCATGATGATGGACTCGTGCCCCATCAAACCAAAGCTCGGAGTGTAAGCAATGCTAAGGTCAGCATGCGGCATTAACTTGCCCTTGTTGAAGCGACCCTCAGGATCAACCCGCATTTTGTAAGCGCGGAAATCTTTTAGCTCTGCTTCAGTTAAATACTCAAGCTTCGTAATACCAATCCCATGTTCGCCCGAAATCACACCATCTAATGAGCGTGCGAGCTTCATAATCCGAGCAACTGCGCGATGAGCATCTTGCAACATTTCGTAGTCATCTGAGTTCACTGGAATGTTGGTGTGAACATTACCATCTCCAGCATGCATATGCAGTGCTACAAATACTCTCTTACGCAGGATATTTTTATGAATCGTCTCTAGTTCATTCAAGATAGGCTCAAATGCCAGACCGCCAAAAATAATTCTGAGCTCAGCACGAACTTCTGTCTTCCAAGAAGCGCGCAAAGTGTAATTCTGCAGATCAGGGAAATACGTATCCATCTGCGTAAGCCAATCAGACCAACGTGTCCGCACTTTAGCAATGAGTTCAAGCGCTTGCTGTACGCGATCACCTAAAATCTCTGCAGTCGGGATTTCGTAATCTTCAGTTGCTTTTCCTAAGGGCAGAGCACTCTTCTTTAAGAAGGCTTCGAGAGCATCTAGTACTTGTAATTTGTTTTTAAGAGAGAGCTCAATATTGATACGCTCAATGCCATTGGTGTACTCGCCCATGCGTGGCAATGGAATCACCACATCTTCATTAATCTTAAAAGCATTAGTGTGACGAGCAATCGCAGCAGTACGTGCGCGATCTAACCAAAACTTCTTGCGCGCTTCAGCACTAACCGCTACAAAACCTTCGCCCACACGATTATTGGCCATGCGCACAACTTCACTCGTCGCGGCAGCCACGGCCTCCTCATCATCACCAGCGATATCGCCAATCAACACCATCTTAGGTAAAGCATTGCGCTTGGACTTGGTGGAATAGCCAACCGCTCTCAAATAGCGATCATCCAAGTGCTCCAGGCCAGCCAAAATAGGCCCGCCATTTTTAGTCAGTCCATCAAGGTAGGCTTTAATTTCAACAATGCTAGGAATCGCTTCTTGCGCTTGCCCAAAAAATTCTAAGCAAACAGTGCGCATATATTTAGGCATGCGATGCAAAATCCAGGTAGCGCTCGTAATTAATCCATCGCACCCCTCTTTTTGAACGCCAGGCAATCCAGATAAAAACTTATCAGTTACATCCTTACCTAAACCTTCCTTACGAAAGCGCTTACCCTCAACTTCTAATACTTCTGTTTTTAAGATTTGCTGACCAGGCTCTCTAGAGCCATCAGACCAAGTCAACTGAAAGCGAACTTTTTCTACAACATGAATTTTTCCAAGATTGTGATCTAGACGTTCAACGTCCAACCAATTGCCCTCTGGATCGACCATGCGCCAGCTGGCCAAGTTGTCTAAGGCAGTGCCCCATAGAACCGCCTTCTTTCCACCGGCATTCATCGCGATGTTGCCACCAATACAGCTAGCATCAGCAGAAGTGGGATCGACCGCAAACACTAATCCAGCACGCTCTGCAGCATCTGCAACTCTGCGTGTCACTACACCAGCGCCAGTAAAGATAGTTGAAACTTCGTGAGCCACGCCCGGCAAGCGCATTGTCTTGACGCTATCAATTTGTTCAAGCTTCTCCGTATTAATCACTGCCGACATGGCATAGAGTGGAATAGCACCACCGGTGTAGCCCGTACCGCCCCCACGCGGAATAATCGTTAAACCCAATGCCACGCAGGCTTTCACTAAGCCTGGAATTTCAGATTCGTGATCAGGCTTCAGTACCACAAGCGGGAACTCAACACGCCAATCAGTTGCATCAGTCACGTGCGCCGCACGTGAGACACCATCAAAACAAATATTGTCAGACGCTGTAATACGGCTAAGCTCTTTGCGAGCCCGCTTACGAATCTCAGCGACCTCTTTAAAACCTTGTTCGAAGCTATCAACAGCATGATGTGCAGCTTGCAATAAGACCTGCACTTGCTCAACAGACTCACCGCTCGATCTTTTCTTGACCTCACCAAGGCGATGCCATAGCGCATCAATCAATAATTGACGACGCTTGGCGTTATCCAATAAGTCATCTTGCAAGAAGGGATTGCGTTGCACGACCCAAATATCACCCAATACTTCGAATAACATACGCGCTGAACGGCCAGTTCGGCGAACTCCACGCAAATCATTCAGAACGCGCCATGAGTCCTCTCCCAATAAGCGAATAACGATTTCACGATCAGAAAAAGAGGTGTAGTTGTAGGGAATTTCACGGAGGCGGGGTGTTCCCGCATCAGCATCCAGCAACTGGGACAAAGCTAATGGAGCGTTCATAGCGTCATATTTGATAAATAGGCATTTTAATTGACGGATGTTGATATTGTCAGGAAACCAAGAAAGATGTTGGGCTAAGGTGATAAACCCTTGCAAATTTAAGGGCTTAGAGCCCTTTCATGGTACGCTCATCGCATGGCAACGAACTATTTAAAGAAAATTTTATCGGCCCGAGTCTACGATGTGGCTAGGGAAACAGAGCTCCAAGTAGCCCCCGAACTCACCAAGCGCTTAGGTAACCAAGTTTTACTCAAAAGAGAGGATAACCAACCGGTTTTCTCATTCAAGTTACGTGGCGCCTATAACAAAATGGCGCATTTACCCCCAGAAGCCCTAAAAAGGGGGGTTATTGCAGCCTCCGCAGGCAATCACGCCCAGGGTGTAGCCCTAGCAGCGGCAAAAATGAAATGTAAAGCGGTTATCGTGATGCCCCTTACCACCCCCAGCGTCAAAATTGATGCCGTTAAAGCACGTGGCGGATCTTGGGTCGAGGTGATCTTGCATGGCGAGTCCTATAGTGACGCCTTCAAATACTCAGAGCTTTTAGAGAAAAAACGGGGTTTGACCTTTGTTCACCCCTTTGATGATCCCGATGTCATTGCCGGCCAAGGTACGATTGCCAAAGAAATATTTCAGCAACACCCAGAGCCAATTGATGCTATTTTTGTGGCCATTGGTGGTGGCGGTTTAATTGCCGGTATTGGTGAATACGTCAAAGCAGTAAGCCCCAAAACTAGAGTGGTTGGCGTGCAATCGGTGGATTCAGATGCAATGCGAAGATCGCTTGAAGCAAATAAGCGGATTGAAATGAAAGATGTCGGCCTCTTTTCAGATGGCACTGCAGTCAAGCTAGTTGGTAAAGAAACTTTTCGTATTTGCAAACGCGTTGTAGATGAGATCATCACCGTAGATACCGACGAGATTTGCGCAGCTATTAACGACGTATTTACTGATACTCGTAGCATTCTGGAACCTGCGGGAGCCCTCGCCATTGCAGGTATGAAGAAGTATGTAGAAAAGCATCGCCTTAAAAAGAAAACCTTAGTAGCAATTGCTTGTGGCGCAAATATGAATTTCAGCCGCTTACGCTTTGTGGCTGAACGTGCTGATGTTGGTGAATTTAGGGAGGCAGTTTTTGCAGTCACCATTCCTGAAGAGCGTGGCTCCTTTAAACGCTTCTGCGAATTACTTGGCAATCGCAACGTGACAGAGTTTAACTATCGTATTGCTGATCAAAGTGAAGCCCATATCTTTGTAGGTGTTGGAACACAAAAAGCAACTGATAGTGCGGCTATTGCAAAACATTTCCGTAAAGCAAAATTTGCGACGATCGATTTGACACATGATGAGCTTGCTAAGTCCCATTTGCGTCACATGGTAGGAGGCCACTCCGCGCTAGCAGAAGATGAACTGCTCTACCGCTTTGAGTTTCCTGAGCGTCCAGGTGCGCTGATGAAATTTTTAACTAGCATGGCACCCAACTGGAATATCAGTCTTTTCCATTATCGCAACCATGGCGCTGACTATGGTCGTATTCTAGTTGGTATTCAAGTACCCAAAAATGAACAGGGGAAATTTAAAAACTTCTTAGCATCACTTGGTTATCCACATTGGAATGAAACCGATAACCCTGCTTATCGCCTGTTCCTTAAATGAGTGTAAATACATAAGATAGAAATCGTCAATGTCATACACACTTACCGGAAAACTCGTCGTTGCGATTTCATCGCGCGCATTATTTGATTTCGAAGAAGAAAATCGGATCTTCGAATCTACTGACGACAGTGCTTATATGAAACTGCAGTTAGAGCGCCTATCAAAATCGGCTCAGACTGGAGTTGCCTTCCCCTTAGTAAAAAAATTACTGGCTTTTAATGAGGAAGGTGAACAACGTGTTGAAGTGGTGATCCTCTCACGTAACGATCCAGTCAGCGGTCTCAGAGTTTTCCGGTCTGCCGAGCATCACGGCTTGCATCTAGAGCGTGGCGTATTCACGCGGGGACGCCCTCCATATCACTACTTAAGATCTTTGCAGGCGAATTTATTTCTCTCAGCAAATGAAGATGATGTTCGCGCCACAATTGATGCAGGTTTTCCTGCAGCACGGGTTTATCCAGAATCAAGCAAGACCGCAGAGTCTCATCCTAATGAAATTCGCATAGCCTTTGACGGAGACGCAGTACTGTTTTCGGATGAAGCTGAGCAAGTATTTCAAAGTGAAGGTTTGGTGGCTTTTGTGGATCATGAAAGTAAAAAAGCAGCGATCCCTCTGCCACCAGGCCCATTCAAACCTTTATTAGAAGCTTTACATCGTCTACAAAGATCTACCAGTGAAAAGGGGATGCGTATCCGTACCGCTCTTGTTACTGCTCGCTCCGCACCAGCACACGAACGTGCCATTCGTACCTTAATGGCTTGGGGTATCGATGTGGATGAAGCCATGTTCCTGGGTGGACTTTCTAAAAGCGAATTCCTCCGCGAGTTTGAGCCAGATTTTTTCTTTGATGACCAAACAGGTCACTGTCAATCTGCCGCATCAGTAGCGCCTACTGGTCACGTTGTATCTGGCGTATCTAATAAACCAAAAATCTAATGTCTACAATTTCTCTTGGTCAAGCGACGCAATATCCCAATCAATATGATCCAAGCTTGCTATTTCCTATTCCCCGCTCCGAAAATCGCCTCAAGCTCGACATCCAGCCAAATCAAGTGCTACCTTTTGTAGGTGTCGATATTTGGAATGCCTTTGAACTGAGTTGGCTCAATAAAAAAGGGAAACCGCAGATTGCCTTAGCAGAATTTCTGGTTCCAGCTGATTCGCCAAATATGATTGAGTCCAAATCATTTAAGCTCTACCTCAATAGCTTCAATAGCGCCCGCTTTGAAGATGAGAATGAAGTACGAGAAAAATTAATTACTGATCTATCAGCAGTAGCAGGCAGCAAGATTGCTACACGCATTAATCCAACTGAAGCGATTGCGAAAAAAGGAATGCAGGAGATGAGTGGCGTTCTGATGGACCGTCTTGATATCGAGATTGATCCCAGTTTATCTGCAGACCCCGCCTTGCTTGAGGTCAATGAATCGTTTGGGCCAATCGAGCAATGCCTGGTTTCCCATTTACTCAAATCAAATTGCCCAGTGACTGGCCAACCAGATTGGGCAAGCATACAAATTCGTTATCAAGGACGCCCGATTTTGGAAGAAGGCTTACTTCGCTATCTCATCGGCTTTAGGCAATTAGGTGAGTTTCATGAACATTGTGTCGAAACGATTTTTTGTGACATCAAGCGACAATGCAAACCAGAGAAGCTTTCTGTCTACGCCCGCTACACTCGTCGGGGCGGTTTAGATATCAACCCTTTCCGTACTGATCACAATGCACCTTGGCCAGAAAATATGCGTCATGCAAGGCAGTAATACCAGTAACAGATAAATAAAAAGCCCTTCTTGAAGGGCTTTTTTACATCAAGTGATGCTAGCTCATGAAATCATTAAAACGGAATATCGTCATCCATTGCACCAAGTGATGCTGCATTAGAAGATGCTGGTGCAGATTGCTCAGCCGGCTTTGAGCGGCTATAACTTTCGCCACCATCTCCACTGCCACCTACTGGCTTACCACCAAGCATTTGCATGGTTTCTGCAACGATCTCAGTAGAGTATTTTTCTTGGCCACTAGCATCAGTCCATTTACGAGTACGCAAACGACCCTCAACATAAACTTGTGAACCTTTTTTGAGGTATTGACCAGCAATCTCGGCAAGCTTTCCAAAGAATGCAACGCGGTGCCATTCTGTGGTTTCTTTCATTTCGCCAGACTGCTTATCTTTGTAGCGATCTGATGTCGCCACTGAAATATTTGTTACAGCGTCGCCACTTGGCATATAACGCGTCTCTGGATCACGCCCAACGTTACCTACGATGATGACCTTATTTACCGAAGCCATGTTGTCTCCCGAAGAAAAATGATGTTAAGAATTGAATCTACAGTGCAGCTAAAAAATATACTAAGTAAATGAGCTACGGCTTTGCCTTTGCAGGTAATTCGTGCATCGACCAAGCAATTATAAGCCAGCACAAAAGCAATACTCCGCCCATGAAAAAGACCGATAAATTACCATGGCTATCCATTAGCCAACCCCCAATTGCAGCACCTGCAAAGAGGCCAATCGACT
>JBIISV010000107.1:0-6869 GCA_044340835.1 Polynucleobacter sp. | reverse complement strand
CTGCACTCATGAGCGCCCTCCACTCATAGGGCCTGACTTACGAGAATCGAATGCATCCCGCAAAGCCTCGCCCATGAAAGTCAGCAAAAGTAATGTAGCAACTAACACCACAAATGTTGAGAGTGAAATCCACCACGCGTCTAAATTACTCTTACCCTGGGAAAGCAATTCACCCAGGCTTGGGGTTCCCGGAGGAACGCCCAGACCCAAGAAATCTAAACTGGTGAGCGACAAAATAGCAGCACTCATTCTGAAGGGCAAAAAGGTAATTACTGGCGTCAAACTATTAGGGAGAATATGACGACGCATAATTTGCAAATTGGTCAATCCCAACGCTCGTGCGGCACGCACATACTCGAGAGCGCGATTACGAAAGAACTCAGCGCGCACATAGTCTGATAAACCCATCCAGCCGAAGGCAGCAAGCAAAATAATTAATAGCCAAATACTTGGATTAAAGATAGAGGCGAAAATGATGAGTAGATATAACTCTGGCATTGCTGACCAAATCTCAATGAGGCGCTGGGAGACTAGATCAAACTTACCACCAAAAAACCCCATTAAAGAACCGGTGATGATCCCTACACTCACGCCAACGATAGTGAGCGCCAAACCAAACAGGATCGATAAACGGAAGCCATAAATTAAACGGGCTAAGACATCGCGGCCACGATCATCAGTCCCCAGCCAGTTATCTAAAGAGGGTGGCGCCGGGTTGGGTACTTTTGAAAAATAATTTAGCGTCTCATAGCTATACGGAATCGGGGGATAGATTGCCCAATTGCCATTGCTCGTAATGTTCTGACGAATATCGGGATCTAAAAAATCCGTTGGCGTAGCAAAGTCCCCACCAAAGACTCGCTCGGGCTGAGACTTGATGATTGGAAAATAGAATTTTCCTTCGTAACGCACTACCAAAGGTTTGTCATTGGCAATCAGCTCAGCGCACATCGATAGGCCAAATAAGACCATAAAAATCCAGAGGCTGGTGTAACCCATGCGGCTGTTTTTAAAACGGTACCACCGACTCATGACCCACCTCCCGCACCAAACTGAATACGAGGATCGATATAGACATAACAAAGGTCAGAAATCAACTTGGTAAACAAGCCAATTAAAGTAAAGAGATAGAGTGTTCCAAAAACGACTGGATAATCGCGGCGCATCACTGACTCATAAGCAAGCAAGCCAAGCCCATCCAAAGAGAACAGGGTTTCAATTAAGAGTGAGCCAGTAAAGAAAGCGCCAATAAATGCTGCCGGGAAACCAGTAACCAAGGGCAGTAATGCATTACGGAATACATGTTTCCAAAGAACCTGTTTCTCGGTAAGTCCTTTTGCTCTTGCTGTTAGCACATACTGCTTACGTATCTCTTCCAAGAATGAATTCTTGGTTAACATCGTGATCACCGCAAAACTGCCTAAAACTGAAGCTGTAATTGGCAAGACGAGGTGCCATAAATAATCCATGACTTTACCCATCATGCTCAGATCACTCCAATTATCTGAAGTCAATCCGCGCAATGGAAATATCTGCAAGAAACTACCGCCACCAAAGATGACGAGTAACAGCACGCCCAATACAAATCCAGGGATGGCATAACCGACCAGAATCATCGTGCTCGTAACCGTATCAAAGCGTGAGCCATCTCTTACTGCCTTAGCGATACCTAAGGGTATCGATACTAGATAAGTCAGAAAGAAGGTCCACAGACCAATGCTGATAGATACCGGCAATTTAGAGACCACAAGCTGCCAAACACTTTGATGCTGGTAGTAACTCTGACCTAAATCAAATTGCGCAAAACGCTTGAGCATCATGAAATAGCGCTCTACCGGGGGCTTATCAAAACCATATAAGGCCTTCACCTGAGCCAAGCGCTCTGCATCTACCCCTTGTCGGCCACGATAGTTACTGCCGCCACCAGAGGACTCTGCTCCGCTGACTGCTGCGTCGCCTCTCCCTTTTAACTCCAGCATTAACTGCTCGACTGGGCCACCCGGTACAAATTGCACCACTGCAAACGTGAGAGTCAATACCCCTAACAAGGTAGGAATCATTAACAGCACGCGCTTCAAGATATAAGACCACATTTGTCCTTGCATTAGCGCGCCCTCTCTTTCCACCAATTGAGCAGAATCCAGGATTCAGCGGTGTAATACAAAGGGGGTTCTGGATAGCGCATCTCTTTACGATACGCGATTCGGTGGGTGGGGTTGTACCACTGTGGAATGACGTAATAACTATTCCAAAGAACGCGATCTAAAGCTCTGGTAGCAGTCCGCAATTCTTCGCGTGTCTGCGCCTTAACTATGGCATCAACCAAAGCATCCACAACTGGTGACTGGACCCCAATCACATTGTCAGAGCCTTTTTCTTTAGCAGCTTGACTACCAAACCGATCCCATAATTCATTGCCGGGACTTTGGGAATCGGGGAAACGAATGGTGGTCATATCGAAGTCGTATTCATCCATGCGTTTCTGATGCAAGGCAAAGTCACTCGTCCGAACATCTACCTGAATACCCAGCTTTTCTAAATTGCGAACGTAGGATGAAATCACTCTCAAGAAAAATGGGCCATCCTCGACTATCTCAAATCGGAAAGGCTCACCCTGCATATTGCGTAAAGCACCATCGCGATATTGCCAACCAGCCTGCGCCAATAAATCACGGGCTTTACGAAGATTCTGACGCAGACTATCTGGTGCTACCGTTGAGGGTGCAGGCGGCATAGGCTCAAAAACGGCATCTGGCACCCATTTTGGATACTGCGCCTTAAGAGGCTTGAGTAATTTCAATTCTGCTTCAGTCGGTTTGCGTGGGCCATCAAAATTGGCACTCAGATCACTATTCGTAAAGTAACTATTGATGCGACTGTATTGATCAAAGAAAAGTTGGCGATTGAGCCACTCAAAATCCAGTGCGTAACCTAAGGCTTGTCGTACACGCGGATCTTGAAAAATGGGGCGGCGAACATTCATGGCAAAACCTTGCATGCCTGCCCCGTTGTGATTTAAGAATGCTTTCTTTTCCAAAGTCCCATCATTAAATCTTGGGCCAACATAACTCTTGGCCCAATTTTTAGCGCGATACTCCACTAAAGCATCAAACTCTCCAGCCTTAAAGGCTTCTAGACGAACCGCATCATCACTGTAAAGCTTGTAGCTCACCCGATCAAAGTTATAAAAACCGACGCGGACATTAAGTGTTTTGCCACCTTGATCAGCCCAGTAGTTGGGGTTGCGTTTAAAGATCATGGTCTTACCTGCCTTGTAAGACTCAATTACATAGGGGCCGCTTGCGATGGGTTGCTCAAAGGTGAGCTTATCAAAAGGCATGATTGTGCCATCGGGCTTCTTACCCCAGTTACGAGAGAACACGGGCAAGGTACCTACCATCACTGGTAACTCAGGATTGCGATTCTTAAATTCAAAACGAATCACCCGATCAGAAACTACTACCGCCTCTTTTACATCGGCATACACCGTTTTAAATTGCGGGTTGGCGAGTGGACTCATCAAGGTATCAAAGCTATGCTTCACATCACCAGCCAAGATGGGGCTACCGTCTGAAAATTTCGCCTCAGGACGAATGCGGAACACAACTGACATTTTGTCTGCTGCCACCGCAATATCTTCTGCAATCAAACCATAAGCGCTAGAAACCTCATCCGCACTACCAACCGCTAGCGACTCAAACATCAGTTGCGAGACACCAGGGGCAGTGACACCTCGTAGCGTGTAGGGATTGAACTTATCGAAGCTCGTACGGCGATCTGGGTTCGGAAGCGTTAAGGTGCCACCCCTGGGCGCATTCGGGTTCACATAGTCAAAATGGCTAAATCCATCAGCGTATTTAGGTTTACCGTACTGAGCAATCCCCTGGGCCCCATGGGCGGAATTGACCACCAGCACAGCGAGCAGGGCTAGCAGCAGGAAAGTGGGGATTGGACGGATAGCGGAGAACATAGGCATATATGCAACAATTGTAGATAGCAAATCACATTTGAAGCAAAGGACACATTATGGGCTTTCTCGCTGGCAAAAAAATTCTGATTACCGGCCTTCTCTCCAACCGCTCAATTGCCTATGGTATAGCCAAGGCATGCCACCGCGAAGGGGCTGAATTGGCCTTTACCTACGTTGGAGAGCGCTTTAAGGACCGTATTGTCGATTTCGCTAAGGAATTTAATACCGAATTGATTTTTGATTGTGACGTGGGTAGCGATGAGCAAATTTCTGCTCTTTTTCAAGATTTAGCCAAGTCTTGGCCTCAATTTGACGGTTTTGTCCATGCTATTGGTTTTGCGCCACGCGAAGCGATTGCCGGCGATTTTTTGGAGGGTCTTTCTCGTGAAGGCTTCAAAATTGCCCACGATATTTCTGCCTACAGTTTTCCAGCGATGGCAAAAGCCGCTTTACCCATGTTGCGTGATAAATCATCCTTACTGACACTGACTTACCTAGGTAGCTTGCGCAATGTCCCTAACTACAACACCATGGGTCTTGCGAAGGCCTCATTAGAAGCTTCGGTACGTTATATCGCCGGCTCAGTTGGACCTAAGGGCATTCGTGCTAATGGCATTTCAGCTGGCCCGATCAAAACTTTAGCGGCTGCAGGTATTAAAGGTTTTGGCAAGATCTTAGACGCGGTTGAAAAAACTGCACCCATGCGTCGTAACGTGACGATTGATGATGTTGGTAATACTGCCGCCTTCTTGCTCTCTGATTTGGCAAACGGTATCACCGCTGAAATCATTTACGTTGACAACGGCTTTAGTCAAGTGGTTGGTGGAATGGAAGAAGTTTGAACGTTCCACTGCGCGAGGCTCTGAAGTTTTGGGCCAAGCTTGGCTTCATTAGTTTTGGCGGGCCCGCAGGACAAATAGCCGTCCTTCATCAAGAGTTGGTTGAGAAGCGTCGCTGGATTTCTGAGCGGCGCTTTTTACATGCACTCAACTATTGCATGCTGCTTCCTGGGCCAGAAGCCCAGCAGCTAGTGACCTATATTGGCTGGCTGATGCATCGCACCTGGGGTGGTGTTTTGGCAGGCACTCTCTTTGTGCTGCCCTCTCTTTTCATCCTCATTAGCCTATCTTGGATTTATCTCAATTTTGGTCAAGTACCATGGATTGCTGCCATCTTTTTTGGCATCAAACCTGCAGTGACCGCCATCGTCATACATGCCGCCTTCAGAATTGGTAAGCGCACCATTCATAATCAAGCATTGCGTGCGATTGCGCTCGTATCCTTTTTAGCAATCTTTGTCCTCAACCTTGCCTTCCCCATTATTGTGCTGTGTGCTGCCTTGATTGGGATGTGGGGTGGCAAACGTTATCCAGACTATTTCCAGCAAACGACATCGCACGGAAAGAGTGAGAGCAAATATGACGGCATGGCGCTCATTGATGATCACACACCTACTCCAGACCACGCCCAGTTTTCTTCAAAGAAACTCATTGTGCAGAGCGCAGCATTTCTCTTGCTCTGGCTCGTTCCCTTTATTGCCATTGTCCTGATCTTTGGCTGGAAAACACTCTATCCCCAAATTGCGTGGTTTTTCACTAAAGCAGCCTTTCTTACCTTTGGTGGTGCATACGCAGTATTACCTTATGTCTATCAGGGCGCTGTAGATCAATTTCAATGGCTTAGCGCAGGTCAAATGATCGATGGCCTCGCTCTTGGTGAAACCACCCCTGGACCCCTCATTATGGTGGTGGCCTTTGTTGGCTATCTAGCGGGTTACATTCAAAATCTGATCGGCAATAGCAACCCATTTTGGTTTGGGGTGCTGGGTGCTTGTGTGGCCACTTGGTTTACTTTTCTACCTTCCTTTTTTCTGGTCCTCGCTGGTGGCCCATTGATTGAATCCACCCATGGCAGGCTGAGCTTTACCGCACCCCTGACCGCCATCTCAGCAGCCGTAGTTGGCGTCATTGCGAACTTGGGCTTGTTCTTTGCCTATCACGTCTTTTTTCCTTATGGCCTGGGTGGCTCAATTTCTTGGATCTCGATAGTAATTAGCATCTTTGCGGGACTTGCCCTCTTTAAGTATCAGAAGGGGGTCATTCCTGTTTTGATCGGTTCTGCGCTTGCTGGCCTGCTCAGTTATTTACTGACCACTTTATTGATCTAGCAACCCGGTATGGGAGGCTGAAATTGGCATAATGGAACTTATGCGAATCGAACCCCAAACCATGAGCCATCTCCAAGAATGGCTCGGTAAAACCGAAACTCTTCAAGACGCTGTTACAAGCGCGCCTGTAAAAGCCTTATCGGCAACACTAGACCGACCTGACACAGCACCGAGTAAGGGGACATTTCTTCCGGAGTTATGGCATTGGCTCTATTTTTTGCCCTGCGCCCTTCAATCAGAAATTGGTGTCGATGGACATCCTAAGCGCGGGGGATTTTTACCGCCCGTACCATTGCCACGCCGCATGTGGGCAGGTAGTCGCATTCAATGGTTAGCAGCACTGTCAGTGGGCGATGAAATTGAGCGCATCTCCAAAATTGAATCTGTCACCCATAAAGCCGGTCGCACTGGCGATCTCATCTTTGTTTTAGTTCAGCATCAGATCTCCAATCAACATGGCTTAGCCTTGATTGAAGAGCATGACATTGTGTATCGAGATGCTCCAGGTCCAGACGATCAGCCTGTTACACCAACACCTGCACCTACTAATGCAAAGTGGACGAAAACGATTACGCCTGATGATGTTTTGCTATTCCGCTACTCAGCGCTTACCTTCAATGGCCATCGCATTCATTACGATCGCAAATATGTGACGGAAGTTGAAGGCTATCCTGGTTTAATTGTGCATGGCCCATTGATCGCTACCTTACTGGTAGACCTCGTACGTCAAAG
>JBIISV010000106.1:0-6903 GCA_044340835.1 Polynucleobacter sp. | reverse complement strand
CGCTTACCTTCAATGGCCATCGCATTCATTACGATCGCAAATATGTGACGGAAGTTGAAGGCTATCCTGGTTTAATTGTGCATGGCCCATTGATCGCTACCTTACTGGTAGACCTCGTACGTCAAAGTATCCCCGCTTGCACGCTAAAGAATTTTGAATTCCGCGCCATTCGTCCTACATTTGATATTAACCCTTTCAAGGTGAGCGCTAAACCCGATCTCGAAAAAGACCCTTCCGGAAAAACCATCTCCATTTGGGCTGAGGATCACGAAGGATGGCTCACGATGCAAGCAACTGCAATTTTAGTTTAGGGAATTTTTGCTGTATGACAACTCCACATTTATCTAAAGAACTCGCTAGCTTTGCATCTCAACTCAAGATTGGCGACATACCCGAAGAGGTCATTGCCCGCACCGAAGATTTATTGGTGGATTGGTTTGGCTCAGCCATTGCCGGTAAAGGTTCTCGCCCAGTAGAAGCCATTACCCAGTTTGCGCAAAGTATGGGCGGCTTTAGTACTGTCAATCCTGGCTCTGCTGAAATTCTGATTCATCGCATAAGTACTAGCCCATTCTTAGCTGCTTTAGCTAACGCAGCTGCGTCACATGTAGCCGAGCAAGATGATGTCCACAATGGCTCTGTCTTTCATCCAGCAACCGTGGTATTTCCGGCGGCACTAGCGACTGCACAAACGATTGGTGCATCAGGCAAAGATCTACTCGTAGCTGCTGTTGCTGGCTATGAAGTTGGCATCCGAGTTGGAGAATTTTTAGGTCGTTCCCACTACAAAATCTTTCACACAACTGGTACTGCCGGCACCTTAGCAGCGGCCGCTGCTGTCGGCAATCTACTCAAACTCAATCCCGCGCAAATGCTGCACGCATTTGGTTCAGCAGGAACACAATCTGCCGGCCTTTGGGAGTTTCTTCGTGATGCCGCAGACTCCAAGCAATTGCATACAGCACATGCTGCCTCTACTGGACTAATGTCAGCCTATTTAGCACAATCAGGCTTTACCGGTGCTGAACACATTTTAGAAGGTAAGCAAGGTTTAGCTGCCGGCATGTCAAGTGATGCCGACCCAAGTAAGCTCATTGATCGATTGGGTAGTCGCTGGACTATTGCAGAGACGAGCTTTAAGTATCACGCCTCTTGTCGCCACACTCACCCTGCTGCAGATGCATTGCTCCAAGTGATGCGTGCGCATAATCTCACAGCAGGTGATATCGCTAAAGTAGAAACCTTTGTTCACCAAGGCGCCATTGATGTGCTCGGGCCTGTGATCGATCCTGCAACCGTGCATCAATCCAAATTCTCTATGGGCACTGTCCTGGCAATCATTGCCCATTATCAATTTGCGGGCCTACAGGAATTTGATCGGCATTTTCATGATCGGGAGATTTGCGCATTTCGTGATCGCGTCACGATGATCTTGGACCCCGAAGTAGATAGTGCCTACCCCCAACGCTGGATCGGTAAAGTGAAAGTCCATTTACATGATGGCAAGATTTTGGAAGGTCGCGTGGATGAGCCTAAAGGCGACCCTGGCAATACCTTAAGCCGCACTGAAATTACCGATAAGGCAATGCGTCTTGCCGCATTTAGTGGCGGCGCTACTCCATCTGAAATGACCATAGCCATTGAGCGCTTGTGGAATATCCGAAAACAAGCCAAGATCAGCCTGCTGATCTCTTGATACCCCGCCTCCTTAAATAAAGCCCTCAATATGAACCCACTCGATACGCCAATAGGCTTTAGTAGTTCTTTCTTATTTGTTCCAGGCACTCGACCTGAACGTTTTTCAAAAGCTTTAGATAGCGGTGCTGATAGCATCATTATTGATCTTGAGGATGCAGTACCCGCAGAAGATAAAAAAACAGCGCGAGATGCCATCCGCACTGCTTGGCCCACATTCTCTGCGGCACAAAAAAAACGCTTAATCATTCGCTCAAACTCACCTGGCAGCCAGTTTTACGCGGCAGACTTAATCCTGGTGAAAGAGTTAGATGCGTCATGTTTATTAATTCCAAAGAGTGAGTCCCTTGATCAAATCAATGGTGCAGCGCAGATTCTGCCTAATACTGCTCTCATCCCCATGATTGAGACTGCCATCGGCCTTGATCGCGTGAATGAAATCGCCAATTCTGAACAGGTATTACGCCTCGCTTTAGGCAATATCGATTTACAGGCCGATCTAGGAATGGTGTGCGACCCCCAAGAAACTGAGCTACAAACGGCTCGTTTTGGGATCGTGCTGGCCTCGCGCCTGGCGCAAATTTCGCCCCCAATAGACGGTGTTACCCCCTCCACCGATAACGTTGAGCGCATCACCGATGATGCACATCGCGCCAAGAGAATGGGCTTTGGTGGCAAGCTATGCATACATCCAAAACAAGTTTCTATCGTCAAAACTGCCTTTTTACCCAGTGCTGAAGAGGTTTCCTGGGCTCATCGAGTCATTGAGGCAGATAGGGCATCTAAAGGTGGGGCAATTAAATTGGATGGCCGTATGATTGACCGCCCAGTCGTTTTATTGGCCCAAAGAACTCTGGCACTTGCTGGTAAACCCTAGGGCCGCTACTATATAGAAGTGGCAAAATGCACCTATCACATATATGGAGACATTGATGAAATTGAAGAAAACCCTTTTCGCTGGAATTGCTGCTGTAGCTGGCGCCAGCACAATATTCACCAGCAACATTGCATCAGCCCAGAAAGATTGGCCTACCAAAAATATTCAATTGGTTGTGCCGTTTGCGGCCGGTGGTCCAACTGACTCTATCGCACGCTTAATTTCAGTGCCCATGAGCCAAGCTTTGGGTCAAACGGTCGTAGTTGAAAACGTTCCTGGTGCTGGCGGAACCATCGCCTCCACTAAAGTAGCTCGTGCTACTCCAGATGGCTACACAATCTATATTCACCATATGGGCATGGCTACAGCACAAGCTTTGTACGACAAACTTCCCTACGATCCAATGACCAGTTTTGAGTACATCGGTCAAGTAGCTGACGTACCCATGGTATTACTAGGTAAGAAAGATTTGCCTGCCAACAACTTTAAAGAGCTCGAGGCCTACATCAAAGCAAATGGCTCAAAAGTCACCATGGCTAATGCGGGTCCTGGCGCAGTTTCACAACTATGCGGCTTGTTGTTTCAGAGTCGTTTAGGCGTCAAATTGACCAATATCCCATACAAGGGAACTGGTCCTGCATTGACTGACCTATTAGGCGGACAAGTAGATCTCTTGTGCGATCAAACTACACAAACCATTCCTTACATCAAAGATGGTCGTGTTAAGGCATACGGTACAACGACTATGAAGCGCTTACCTGCAATTCCTAACGTTCCAACTTTGAATGAAGAAGGTCTCAAAGGCTTTGAAGTCAAAGTATGGCATGGTGTTTACGCTCCCAAAGGAACTCCTCAACCGGTTCTGAACAAAATCAATGCTGCTCTGAAAACTGCATTGAACTCGCCTGATGTGAAAAAGCGTTTAGAGGATGCCAATATTGATATCGTTCCAGCAGACAAGATTTCTGCTAAAGGACTAAAAGATCATCTTGATAAAGAGATCAACGTCTGGGGTCCAGTCATTCGTAAGGCAAATATTCCAGATTAATTCCGGGATAGCAGTCAAGAAGAAGCCAGCAGATCGCTGGCTTTTTTCTTATCTAAAAATGAATTACTGCAACATTGGCATGGCCTACCCACCCAGCAAAGATCAGCCTGCTCTAAAGAGGTAACCCGATTGCGCCCTCTCGCGGCGCTTGAGGTAGATTGCATGAGGAATAGCAAACAGAGCCCAGATAGCCAAGAACGGATCTAAGAGATAGTCCCACAGGTTTGTGGATTCATGCCATTGTGCTGCCCAGGCAATAATCGCTAAGGAAAAGATCCATACGCCCTTGGTCCAGCCAGCAAGACCACACATGATTGCAAAGAGAATGCTGGCGATTAAAAGACTGAGGGAACCATAACCCCAAGCATATGGGTCCACCATTCCAAAGCCAAGCGCTAAGGGATAAAACACAATCGCAATCAGTGCAATCGGTACCTTAAATCCAAGTGGCGTATTTCTGGCAGAAGGAAGCACAGAGCTCCACAATAGGAGCAGAGTAACAATACTGAGATCACCAGTGGCACCTCGTACATAGGCAGATAAAGGCAATTCAAGTGACATTCCCAATGGCCAAAAAAAGAGATTTCCTAATAGCAGAGCTAAAGCAATGCGACCTAAGAATGGAATCTCCACTGAGGAGAATTTTTGCAAAACAATCATCAGCACCACCGCACAAGTGAGCGACATCTCTAGTAGAGCAATGAGTTGTAAGTATGGGGCCATCATTGCACTTCCTTTTCTTTAAGGTCATTGACAGCATGCTTGAGCCAAGCGGCCGGAAAGTAAATATGTCTAATCTTTTTTCTATCCCAGGTATACGTAAGATGAGCATCTTCACCATTCACAGAAATTAAATAGGGATAAGAAAATTCACGGCGCTGATCTTGAGCAAGAGATTCATCATCCTCGAGTACCTGAACCACCTTCCACTGGGAGGAGTGAAGATCAAACATCACCATCACTAAACGATGGCGCCCTACCTCAATATTATTGAGCACCATTAATCGCGTACCGTTAGCTAAGGTCAGCGCAGCTAAGGCTGCATTCGGATTGGAAATCTCGAGATCTTTTGATAGCACCCAAGACTGTCCAGCATCTTTTGTCTCACTAACTGGAATTTTCTTTGCTTGAGAGTTTGGTCGCGTTTGACGAAAGAATGCACTTGCTTCTTGCGGTCCATCGGTAAACACGACTGGCTGAATCGCACCTCTCCCAGCACTCATGCGACGTTTATCAATCACCTGACTCACCTCAATCCTGAGGAACTCACCAAAACGACCAATCCACTCGTGATAGGCCGGCAAACCCAATCGTCCATCTGTAAATGCAATGGCTGGCGACTTGACCAAGGTACTGAGATTAATTAAGGGTGAAGCAATTAAACGTTGGGGTCGACCCCAAGTCAAACCTTCATCATCAGAAATCATGCTAGAAATTGAGCTGCCCGCCCAACCTCCGATAGATACAGTCACAAAAAATAACTGCATACGACCATCGGCCATTCTTGCTGGAACAGGATTACCTAATTTTTTAATATAGCGAGACAAGCCTTTTTCTGCGCCGACCCGATCTATGACAACGGATGGGGCACTCCACCTTGCTGCTTGCGGATCAAAGACTGCTGTATTAATGACTACATCGGCCGCACCTTCTCGACTACCCGCAAACCAGAAGGCCCGAACTGCGCCGTCCTTCAGTGCAATTAAAGAAGCAGCATGCACTGAAGGGGCTGCCGTATCTGGCAACCAATCCATTTGCAGGCTTGGTGTGGAAGGCTTTACCGAGGAAGCGCTTTTAAGGGTCTTGCTTGGCTTGCCACTTTCGCTTGACTCAGTTAAAGCATCCGCTTGATTTACTTCTTTGACTGAATACTCACTAGCAAATGGCGCCCATATTGGACGGCTATCAAGATGGAGGTAGCCCAATACGGATGCGAGCAATAAAAAACAATAAGCTATCACACGATTCATCGACATGGATCCTTAGATACCAAAGGCAACGCAATCGTTGCGGGGGTAGAGATTAAATATTCATTCACAAACAGGTGTTCTCCAATATGACCCATGAGTATCGCCCGAATCTCTGCATCAGAATGACGGGCTCGCATCTCCATACGTTTGCCGATAATCTTGCAGGATTCACAAAGTATGGGCTCTACACCGATAGGGGATTGCACAGCCACCAATGGATAGGTGTTGGTGAGTAAATGGATTTGGCTAGCATCTTTGGCGCTATAGCCATGTAATTTTGCACCTGGCAATAACAGTCGATACTCCTCATCTTTGGCTCGAAAGTCACAAGGTACCCAAACATCTTGTCCTGCCGCACCTTCGATAGCAGCTTGCGGATATCGACCTAAGCTGCCCTCTAGGGGTGTCAAGCTACTGGTCAGAGCGCAATAGCAAAGAAAGCATCCCGCCAAAGCGGCAGTCTTACAACGAGATGGATTCAATAAACCCAATAACACTAGCGCAATTGAGGCGGTCATGAGACCCCAATGCCAGAAAGAATAATCCCAAATGCCAGGCTGACCCAAAAAGTGTGACAGCTGTAAGTTACCCCCAACCCAAGTAAGCGCAGAAAGCAATATCAACTGTAGTAGCAATGCAAGCCGAAATCCCCATAAGGGCAATCGATCCCAGTGCAAGGCCACTAAGGCCGCCAATGCTGGCATTACTGGCAATAGGTAACGACCAGAGCGCTGACTTGGCAAACTAAATATGATGAAAAAAGCGACGACCAAAAGAAGTAATAAGGCCTCTTCAAAAGCAATAAAACGCCGCTGTCGCCAGCATTGAATCAAGGTAGAAATCAAGACGAAGGTAAATAGACCGGCATTGGCTAGGGTCGTTAAAGCTAACATCCAAATACTATCGCCGCCACGCACCAAATCTAAAAGATAGTTAGAGCTTCGCGCCTCGAACTTCCCGGCATTTTCACCAAGCACAAATTCTTTCCAGACTGCCTCCGGAAATGGATCTAGCACAAACCAAAGTGCAAATACACCTAAAGCCAGCACTGCAATCAAAATGATTTTATAAAGATCCCGAATCAAGACTTTCGAGATGTTCCACTCGCGCCAGCGCCAATAGAACAATCCCAGAGCAAATGCGGCGGGAACAACATAAGCAAAAGACTTTGAGAGTAATGCCATGCCAATAGAGGCGCCCGCCAAGAACGGAAACAGCAGCTTAGATTCAAAGGCTGCCCTACCCCAATAGAGCAAAGCAAAGAAGGGTAGGCTCAACCAAAATACTTCTGGAGGATCTGTCAGAAAGGGGCG
>JBIISV010000105.1:0-6949 GCA_044340835.1 Polynucleobacter sp. | reverse complement strand
CCAAATTTTTCAGCGGCACGGGCGGCCAAGATTTCACCATCAGCGCATTGCATGCCAGTTAATCCAGTAGGCGCTAGCGCTACGGGCATGGCAACCTCTTCACCCACCATGGTTGTCTTGGTGGTGCGGTTGACCATATTTACAGCAACACGTTGTCGGAATTTAATTTTCTGAAAATCAGACTCATTGGCGCGGTAAGTAGATTCAGTCCATGACCCAGAGTCAGCGTAGTCATAGAACATCTTAGGGGTGCGTTTTTGGTGTAAAACTCGTAAATCTTCAATATTGGTGATGATTGCCACTAAAACCCCTTTATGCGTTGCCAATGCGAGATGGCTATTACTAATTTAAGCACTATCTTAGCAATACTGGGGATTTGTTTCTACAATGGTTATCTAGGGCCTTTTTGAGGGTTAAAACCCGCCTATTAGCTCAATATCCCAAATGCCTCACTTAGCCCTCCCTACTATTTTTTATTTATTACTTGCAACCCTCTTGTGGGCAGGTAATGCAATAGCTGGTCGAGTGCTCGTTGGAAGTATTTCACCTATCACCTTAAGTGCAGTTCGCTGGGGGCTGGCAGCTTTGATATTGCTTCCCTTGGGGTGGCGAGTTTTTCGGCCAAGCAGCGCTCTGTGGAAAAATAAAGGTCGCTTCCTGGTTTTGGGCTTGTTAGGGGTGGGGAGCTATAACGCTTTGCTTTATCTTGCCTTACAAACCACCACGGCAATTAACGTGACCTTGATTGGCGCCAGCATGCCTATCTGGATGCTTTTTATCGGTTCAGCTTTTTATAAGGTAAGGCCCGGGCTCCTGCAAATGGTGGGAGCTATCGTTTCCTTGGCGGGGGTTGCTTTAGTCTTAACACGCGGCGAGCCTGCCAGCCTCTTCAGTATGCAGGTGGCAATGGGTGATTTATTCATCATGTTAGCTACGATTCTTTGGGCCTTCTATAGTTGGATGATTAGTCGCCCAGGTGAGAGTACAGAGCGGCAGTGGCCATGGGCGGAATTTTTAATGGCTCAAGTGATGATTGGTTTGCTATGGACGATGCTCTTTGAGGGCCTTGAAATTGCCTCTGGTGATGCATTTATCGACATCAACCTTTGGAATGGGGCATTGATCCTATTTGTCGCAATTGGCCCCTCTTTGCTTGCTTATCGATGCTGGGGTCTAGGAGTAAGTCAGGCTGGCCCAACAGTGGCGGCATTTTTTGCCAACCTGATTCCATTATTTACAGCGCTTTTATCGGCCGCTATGCTGGGCGACCCTCCAGGCCTTTTTCACGGCCTCGCCTTCCTTCTCATTGCGGGTGGGATTATTATTTCTTCCACAAGGTATGGGCGATCATAAATGGATATCCTTGACTTCGATCTAGGTAAGAATCCAAAAAAAACAGTACATTTGATAGTTTTGAACTTACTGAGTAATGCTTATGTTTGATATTCTGGTCATTGGTGGCGGAAATGCTGCACTCTGCGCTGCCTTAGTTGCTAGAGAGGCTGGTGCTAGTGTCTTACTGCTGGAGGCAGCCCCTAAGGAGTGGCGTGGCGGAAATTCTGTTCACACTCGCAATATCCGTTCCATGCATGATGCCCCTCAAGATGTATTGCTTGACGTCTATTCTGAGGAAGAATATTGGCAGGACATGCTCAAGGTTACTGGCGGTTTGACAGACGAAAAGTTGGCTCGTTTGGTTATCCGCGCTACTGAAAATTGTCGTGGCTGGATGTATAAACATGGAGTCCGTTTTCAGCCATCCCTCTCCGGCACTCTCAATCTTTCTCGAACCAATGCATTTTTTATGGGAGGCGGCAAGGCTTTGGTCAACGCCTACTTCCGCAGTGCAGAGCAACTGGGTATTGAAATTCGCTATAACTCACCAGTAGATTCATTAGATATTCAAGATGGACAGTTTCTTGCTGCTTATGTAAATGGAGAGCGCATTGAAGCAAAAGCCTGCGTTCTAGCTGCCGGTGGGTTTGAGTCCAATCTAGAGTGGTTAGATGAGGCATGGGGTGAGAATGAGCGCGGTGAACATCCCGCAAAAAATTTCTTGGTTCGAGGAACCCGCTTTAACACTGGCGTGCTTTTAAGGCAATTATTGGCCATGGGTGCTGACTCTGTGAGTGATGCTACTCAGGCGCACATGGTAGCGGTTGATGCGCGAGCGCCTTTATACGACGGCGGTATTTGCACTCGGGTCGATTGCGTTTCTTTTGGCATCGTTGTCAATAAGTACGCGCAACGTTTTTCAGATGAGGGCGAAGATTTCTGGCCAAAACGGTATGCATTTTGGGGGAGGCTGGTTGCTCATCAACCTAGTCAAATTGCTTATTGCATTATTGATTCCAAAGTATTGGGGCGCTTTATGCCGCCAGTATTTCCTGGAGATAAAGCCGATACGCTTGAAGAGTTAGCCGATAAATTAGGTTTAGACCGCAATGCTTTGTTAGACACCATTGCAAATTACAACAAAGCCTGCAGAGTTGGTACCTTTGACCACACTATCATGGATGATTGTCATACTGAAGGCTTAGAGCCAGCAAAAACCCACTGGGCCTTACCAATTGATCAAGGCCCTTTTTATGGATACACACTAAAGCCCGGTATTACCTTTACTTACTTAGGATTAAAAACAGATGAAACGACGGCGGTGCGATTTAAGGGAGAGGCTAGTCGCAATCTCTATGTCGCCGGCGAGATGATGGCTGGAAATGTTTTAGGCAAGGGCTATGCTGCTGGCGTAGGAATGGCTATTGGTACTGTATTTGGTATGCTAGCTGGCGCCCAAGCAGCCAAGTCTGTAATCAGTGAAGAGAGTGAAACATATGCAGCAGCTTAAAGGTTTAATTCAAGAGGCTGCGACATTAGCATCCGGCGCTCCGGAAGTTGAGGCAGCTCGAATGCTACAAATTTGTAATGCTTGTCGATACTGCGAGGGATTTTGTGCCGTCTTTCCAGCCATGACTCGCCGCATTGATTTCAATCCTGTGGATATGCACTATCTTGCTAGCTTGTGTCATAACTGTGGTGCTTGTTTGCATGCATGCCAATATGCTCCCCCACATGAGTTCGGGGTCAATATTCCCCGGGTGATGGCGCAGGTAAGGGGTGAGACCTACGTAGCCTATGCATGGCCAAAATTCATGGGCGCAGCGTATCAAAATAATGGTGTCTTTGTTGCTATGGCAAGCTCGCTCAGCTTGATTGGTTTTCTATTATTTACCCAGCTGCTTAATGGCACCCTAACAACCAGTTCCACAACAGGAAATTTTTACGAAGTCTATTCTCACAACACGATGGCGATCGTATTTGGCGGTGTGTTCCTCTTTGCCATTTTTGCTATATTGATTGGGTTGGTGCGTTTCTGGTCAAGTATTGCGCCTGGTGCCATTTCTTCTGCGGCTGGCTCAGAGGCCGTGCATGATGCCTTGACCCTGAAATATCTGGGTGGTGGGCATGGCGAAGGTTGTAATAACGAGGATGACCGCTTTTCTCTTTGGAGAAGGCGTTTCCATCATTTCACGTTTTATGGTTTTCTACTCTGCTTTGCTGCAACGAGCGTGGCCACCCTGTATCACTATTTATTAGGTTTAGAGGCCCCATACCCACTGACCAGCCTACCAGTAGTTTTAGGAACCATTGGGGGTATTGGCCTGTTGATTGGGCCAGCTGGATTGCTGTATCTCAATTACATGCGTAATGATGAGCATGGGGAGAAAAGTCAGAGACCGATGGACCGAGCATTTATTATTCTGCTATTTTTAATTAGCTTATCTGGCCTCGTATTGCTTGCCTATCGCGAGACTTCGGCCATGCCTGTTCTTCTGTCCATTCATC
Organism: Polynucleobacter sp.; assembly: GCA_044340835.1. Lineage (GTDB taxonomy): Bacteria > Pseudomonadota > Gammaproteobacteria > Burkholderiales > Burkholderiaceae > Polynucleobacter. The sequence goes on along the minus strand of JBIISV010000105.1, from coordinate 3,106 downwards.
TGGGGGTTGTGATGGGATTCTTTTTAACCATGCCTTACGGAAAATTTGGACATGGTTTTTACCGTTTGGTGGCATTACTCAAGAATTCCATTGAGAAGCGTCAAAAAAATAGTATGCTGTTTGGTTCCGATTAAATAAACTGAGAAAAAATGAGATTAATTACCTTTAAGCGCAAAGGCGCAGATCACCCAGAAATTGGTGCGCGATTACATGATGTAGCAGGCGATCACATTTTGCCTTTTGCTGACTGTGCCAAGCTCAAAAAAGTGGCCAACTTCCCATCTGACATGAGAGCGTTTTTGCGTGAAGGTGATGCAGTAATGAACCAGGCCAAATCTTGGGTAAAAACTGCCCATGAGGATGCAAAAAATATCTTGCTCTCCGCCGATGAAATTACTTACTTGCCGCCGATCATGGATGCAGAAAAGTTTTTGTGTGTTGGCAAAAATTATCACAGTCATCTTGCAGAATTAAGGCGTAATAATTTGATTAAGGAGATGCCTGAGGAGCCCACTTCCTTTATTAAGTTGAACTCTTGTTTAACTGGGCACTTGGCTCAAGTGGTGCGTCCTAGAGCGATTACCAAGCTGGACTATGAGCCTGAACTCGTTTTTGTGATTGGTAAGCGTGCTCTGGGAGCTAAAAAAGATGAGGCCATGAGCTATGTGGCAGGGGTCACGATCTTAAATGACCTTACTTGTCGTGACTCGCAGTTACGAGAAGTGATTTCTGGCTCCCGTTTTTGGACAGGAAAAAATATTCCAGGCTTTGGCCCCTTAGGGCCTGAGATTGTGACGATTGATGAAATTTCCAATCCCTATGATTTATGGATGACTTGCTCAGTCAATGGCGTGGAGCGGATGCGGGTAAGCACCGCCGACCAGATTTGGAAGATCTCAGATATTCTTGAGCATTTTTCAAGATTCATTCCGATTGAACCAGGCGATATGTTTTCTACTGGAGCCCCTGGAGGGGTTGCGGTTGGCAAGGATAATGCTCAGGAGCTCTATTTAAAGCCTGGCGACGTGGTGGAATGCTCCATAGATGGAATTTCTACTTTAAGCAATACGATTATTGATGAGGCTTGATATGACTTTTATAAAACTGATTGCCCTGCAGTCCACTCTGCTGTTTGGTTTATTCACAGCAAACGTAGCGATTGCACAAACTGCAGATGCATTTCCATCTAAGCTGGTGAAGGTTATTGTTCCATTTCCACCGGGCGGGGGTGCAGATACCCTGATTCGCTTGTTGACCCCATCTTTAACTGAGGCCTGGAAGCAATCATTGGTCGTCGAGAATCGTCCTGGTGCCAGCGGTTCAATTGGAGCTGAAGTAGTGGCTCAATCTGCGCCAGATGGTTATGTCTTGCTGATGGGCTCTACAGCAGCCGTCACCGATAAGAATATTTCTAAGTTTGCACCGGTCGCACTGGTTTCGGCATCTCCTTACGTGGTCACAGTAAATCCAGCTTTAAACATTACTTCTATCCGTAGCTTGATTGCGTACGCAAAGACAAATCCTGGAAAATTGCGCTATGGCTCATCCGGGCCAGGCTCTGCATCGCATTTATCGGCTGAATTATTTATCTCGATGGCTGGTATTAATATGATGCATATCCCATACAAAGGGACTGGTCAGGCCTTGACGGATTTACTAGCAGGCCATATTGACATCATTTTTTCGCCTGCTCAAACTGTGATGCCGCAAGTAGAAGCTGGAAAATTATTGGCCATAGCAGAGACCGGCTCAAAACGATCTGAATCTCTTCCAAATATCCCAACTGTAGCGGAATCAGGTTTACCTGGTTACAGCGCTGTGGGTTGGTTTGGTCTTTTTGCTCCAGCGGGTACTCCTAAGCCAGTCGTACAAAAATTGAATCAGTCTGTAATGGCGGTGATGTCTCAACCCAAAATTCGTAAAGCCATGACGGAGCGGGGTAGTGACCCTGCCAGTGGAAGTGCAGATGATTTTGCAGCCTTTTTGCGTGTCGATCAGGCGAAATGGGCGAAATTGATCAAAGAAAATAACATTGCAGTGCAATAAATCCGTATATCGGTATCATTTACATTCAATAAATTGATTGACTAGGAAATCACTATGCCAGGCTTACTCCCGCACGTTGACCCAGATGGACTTTTAGAGTTCTCGGTGGTTTACACCGATCGCTCCCTGAATCACATGTCTGAAGAGTTCAAAAAAGTCATCGTGGATATTTCTAGTGTTCTCAAGGATGCGTATAACGCTAGCTCTGCAGTAATCGTGCCGGGTAGTGGTACTTACGGCATGGAGTCTGTTGCCCGTCAATTTGCTAACAATGAAAAGTGTCTTGTATTGCGCAATGGATGGTTTAGTTATCGTTGGACGCAAATTTTTGATCTTGCCAATATTACGCAAGACATTACCGTCATCAAAGGTAAGCAGTTAGAAGATTCTGCTCAAGGTGTATTTGCGCCTGCGCCGATCGATGAGGTAGTAGCGCTCATCAAGCGAGAAAAGCCAGCGGTGGTTTTTGCTCCCCATGTTGAAACTTCCGCCGGCATCATCTTGCCGGATGGATATCTTAAGGCGGTTGGAGAGGCAGTTCGCTCAGTGAATGGTTTGTTTGTGCTTGATTGCATTGCCTCTGGTGCAATGTGGGTGGATATGAAGGCATGTAACGTCGATGTTCTGATTACTGCACCACAAAAAGGTTGGAGTAGCTCACCTTGCTGCGCAATGATTGCCATGGGTGAAAGAGCACGCGAACGTATCGAGACTACTCAAAGTAGCAGCTTCTCATTGGATCTCAAAAAGTGGCTGCAAATTATGGAAACCTATGAAAAAGGTGGCCATGTTTATCACACGACGATGCCGACAGATGCTCTCAAAACCTTGCGTAATGTGATGCAGGAGACTCAGACTTTAGGCTTCGCAGCGCTCAAAGAAAAGCAACAAGAATTGGGTGACAAGGTTCGTGCTTTATTGGTCTCCAAAGGCTACCACTCTGTTGCAGCTAAAGGCTTTCAGTCTCCTGGTGTGGTAGTGAGCTATACCAAGGATCCTGACATTCACTCAGGTAAGAAGTTTATTGCCCTTGGTTTGCAAACTGCTGCTGGCGTACCTT
>JBIISV010000104.1:0-6969 GCA_044340835.1 Polynucleobacter sp. | reverse complement strand
CGCGAACATACTGCAGCTGTTTCCATAGTTTCACGTAATACCGCTTGCTGTGAACCTACTACGGCTAAAGCCCGACTAGTGGGAATGCCTAAAGCATGCATCGCCTCACTACATAAAAACTCACGTATTGAAGATCGTAAAACTGCTCTACCATCCCCCATCCTGGAGTAATGCGTTTTACCTGCTCCTTTTAATTGGAGCTCTAGTGCATTCATGTCGCCCAACAAAATAGCGCGCCCATCCCCCAGTTGTCCTGCCCACACACCAAACTGGTGACCACTATATGCCGTAGAAATCGGGGCAGAAAAATCATGTTTCCCAGCCCTTAGTTGATTGCCCGCTAATACCTCCAACCAATCACCATTCATCGGCAAACCATCCGATCCAATTTCAATGTCGATTAATTGAGCAACGGACGGTGAAAAAGCAACCCAATATGGGTTCGTTATAGGTGTGGGCAAAGTATGCTGGCAAGCATCATTGCCGCTGAGGGTAAAAGGCATATTTGTATTCTATGGGTAATTCACTTTTGTCGCAGAAGCCTCTAAAATGACCCCATGACAAATAAAGTACAACTGAATGCAGAAGCGCAACTTGCCAATCTGGGCGAGGAACTCAATGTGCCCTTTTTAAAACTGCTTGGGGTGCGTTGCCTGAGCGCTGAAATGGGCAAGGGCGAAATTCTCTTAGCCTTGAAACCAGAGCACACAAATACTTGGGATGTTGCCCATGGCGGCGTTTTGTTAACTCTCATGGATGTGGCGATGGCGGTTGCTGCTCGGTCTGGGGACCCTGAAGATCGCAGTGTTGTCACCATTGAAATGAAGAATAACTTCATGCAAGCTGCCAATGGTATTTTACGTGTTAAGGCTGATACCGTTCGACGCACCGCAACGATGGCTTTTTGTGAAGCTAAGCTCTATAACGATCAGGGTGAGGTTTGCTGTATGTCAACTGGTACATTCCAATTTCTAAAGCGACTCGCCACTAAAGATGCTAATGGAGGACGGATTGTTAACGCGGATCTGCGTCGGCAATAAAAGCTTGTCCATCAAACGGAAAGATTTGAGCCGGGTGCGGCACTAAGCTCTCCCTTAACAACGTCATGGCCTATTGTTCCATTGGCATCAAAACGTCTTTCCACCATCTCAAACTGACCATCTTTACGAACTCGCAAGATAGTACTGGATCGGGTTCCATATGCAGGGGTTTTGATAAAGGCTGCTGATAGGGCCCTCTCCCAATCCTTATTCACGCCAGTATTAGGCAGTTCTTGTGGGCTGGCCTCATGTGTATCTGCCAGAACACGTAAATAATGATCCGAGTTTTTGAGTTGGCCACTATCCATCGCTAGTGTTTGAGCAAATGCCGCCACCCGATGATTGACTTTAGGCCATGGGGTATCGAGCATCGCATTAGATAGTCCATAAACCCCAGGGGCCAAAGCTTGCTCTGGAAATACTTTTCTCGGGCGAACATTCTGCCCCATCATTAGGCGATTACTAACCCAATGCATCTCTGCATTATCTGGGTCACTCAGATCTGCCATCAGCAAGTTAAACCCGTTGTATTGCTCAAATCTTTTGGCGTTCTCTTGAATGTAAGTGTGGGGCTTATGTTGGCCAGTGAGATAGTGCAAACTCAACTCTCCACGAGTTCGCGCATCTGGATTCTTTTCGCTAGGGGCTCTGACATTAGTCAGTGCGGCAAAACGACCTGTTTTAGTAAAGCCAAGCCATGTACCCGGACTACCCAATACATCTGCTCGATCCTTGCCCGCTAATACATGGGGATGATCAGGCCACCATCCTAAGGGCTCAGTATTGCGCTCGTAAAATTCATCTCGATTCGCAGCAACTACCAATGGGTAGTCTGGGTGAGATTTCCAGGCGAAGAGAATAAGACACATAAAAAAATAAAGTACAAGATGGAGGATTAAATTTCTAATAAAGGGTAGGGCAGGGTGTCTAGTTTTAACACATGACCATCACTCCCGCCAATATGAATTTCTCCCGACTCTAAAGCCTCGAGTTTGCACTCCACCTGAAAATCAATACGATGTGGGTGATCTGGGTTAGGTGCCGCCAAAACCACCATGCCGCATGGCTGGCTAGAATCATTTTTAAGAAATAACTCTATGCCGGGTTTTGCCATCTCTTGAATAGATGAATGGATTACAGTGTGTGCAAGCTGAAGTCTTCTCTTGACTGCACCACGATATTGGCTTCGAGCAACAATCTCTTGGCCTGGATAGCAACCTTTTTTAAAATCCACCCCGAAAACTGATTCAAAGTTAACCATCTGCGGAACAAACTGTTCTTGAGTAGCCAAAACAATCCGAGGGATTGCGCTCAACACCTCTAAAGAGTTCCACTGAGTTAGCGCAGCTTCATTCAGGCTTAATTTTTGTGATTCAGTTTTCTTTTGTGCAATCAGCACGCGCTGAAATGATTGATCGCCATACAAGACATCGGGCATACGCAATGCAATTGAATCTGCTGTTGTAGTGATGGCTTCATTCATTTCTCCAGCCCTGTAGGCGCCAGCAACCTCCCAATCATTCGAAGCATCAAGCACTTTGACTTTTGAGCGCAATACATACATGGACAGACGTTTTGCAATCCCAGCTGCAATATCTTTAGAGATAAAGAGTGCAAATCGATCCTCCGATTCACTCGTTTCTGGAAACAGGCCTAACCAGGCGCTAGCTAAAAGACGGCCTTTAGGACTGCAATAGCCGATGAGACGAACAGCACTCGAACCTTGCGCAATATCACCTGAGTTAGTCCGCCGCATGCTTAAAACAGAATTACTGAGTTGATTTTGGAGAAGAGTTGCAGCGTCTGCACCTTCTACCAAGATCAAGCCCCACTCATTAAGAGGGGTAAATCCATCAGTTAGGCTGGCATTGGGCATGGTGGATTTTTTTAGGTTGAGGGTCATGGGCTTTTATCATAGCTTGATGGGAAGAAAATTTCAGGGCAGACCCCTCTTTGCGAAACAGATTAATCGAAGGTCTTGGAGATCTTATGCCTTCCTTTTAATCACCTTGGTTGTCGTTTTATATAGCATTATCTTTTTATGGCAAGTGGTGCCAAGCATACCCAATACTAAAGAGGGCGCTTATAAGGTAAAAATAGCTCCTCAATCTGGCATCAATTCCATTTCTAGTCAGCTATCAGAGCAAGGCATATCTTCGAATGCCATCTTCTTTCAAATTGCGGCAAGATCTCTATTGGTTGGGGGAAAGCTAAAACCGGGAACCTATTTACTGGCTCCCCGAGCCAGCCTGGGCAATATCTTGCTACAAATTGCCCGTGGTGAACGCGTTCGAGAAAGTCTAGCGATCATTCCAGGTATGACAATCTGGCAACTCAGAGGCCTTATTGATAATCACCCAGCCCTCATTCACCAGACTATGGGAATGAGCTCTCAAGCGCTATTAGAGGCACTAAATCTACCTTATCCAGGTCCTGAAGGCCTTTTCTACCCGGATACCTATATTTTCGACCCTGATGACACTGATATTTCTATTTATAAGCGTGCCTCACAAGCCATGCAAAAGCAGCTGAATTCAGTATGGGCGCAAAAGAGCTCCGACTCCCCTTTAAAAACGCCTTATGAACTCCTCATCTTGGCCTCAATTATTGAAAAAGAGACGGGTCGTTCAAGCGACAGATCACTAGTATCGGCCGTATTTATTAATCGCTTAAACTTAAAGATGCCTTTGCAGACTGATCCAACGGTGATTTATGGAATCGGACCCAGATTTGATGGGAATCTACGAAAAACTGACCTACGTAAAGACACTCCCTACAATACTTATATGCGCAAAGGTTTACCACCCACTCCAATTGCAATGCCCAGCAAAGAATCTCTCCAAGCGGCCATTCAACCGGCAAAAAGTGATGCTATTTATTTTGTAGCACGCGGCGATGGCAGTAGTCATTTTTCTAAAACCTTAAAAGAACATGAAAATGCAGTTGATCAATTTCAGCGTAAACGAAGCGCCTCATCCAAAACAAATTCACAATGACAGTTATGACAGCTCAATTTCCAGGATTTTTTATTAGCTTTGAGGGTATTGATGGCGCTGGTAAGAGTACGCATATTGAGTCCTTCAGCAAGCTCATGAAGGAGCGGCATCCTGACCGTGATGTAGTGATGACTAGAGAGCCGGGAGGTACAAAGTTAGGCGAGCAGTTACGTGCATTATTGCTTGATGCCCCCATGAATATAGAAACCGAAGCACTGCTAATGTTTGCTGCGCGTTGCGAGCATATTTCCCAGATAATTGAGCCAGCATTGAAAGCTGGCAAGATCGTCATCTCCGATCGCTTTACAGATGCTAGTTTTGCTTATCAAGGCGGTGGTCGCGGTTTGAAGCTTGAAAAACTTAATGATCTAGAGAAATGGGTTCAGAGCCGGGAAGATGGCTCATTGTTGCAGCCGAATCTCACTCTGTTGTTTGATTTACCGGGTGAAATTGCTGAAGTGAGGAGGTCTAAAGCTCGCACTCCAGATAAGTTCGAGCAAATGGATCTCGGTTTTTTTGAAAAAGTTCGTCAAGAGTATTTGCGCAGAGCCAAAGCCGATCCTAAGCGTTTTCATATAGTAGATGCTACAAAAACTCCCGAGGTTATATGGAATGAGCTTCAGGCATTAGAGATCAAGCTATAAATGATTGATCAGATGATTCCCGCTGATTCAGCGAAAAAAATTGCGCCATGGTTAGAATCAGTCTGGAGTGGGATGAATTTGTCTGTATTTCCGAATGCCGTTTTAATTCATGGTCAGGCTGGAATCGGTAAGTTTCAATTCTCAATCGAATTAGCTAAGGCACTTTTGTGTGAGACTTCAGGGGCTAATAAACCCTGCAGTCAATGTGAGGGATGTCGGTGGTTTGATTCAGGGAACCATCCCGATTTTATAGCCCTCGTCCCTGAAACACATCGCAAGCTCATGCCCCACAGTGATTTTGAAGGTGATGTAGATGCACCCAAAAAAACAAAGGCTAGCCAAGTTGATGTTGATAGCGATACGCCCGAGAAAAAAGAAAAGAAAAGTATTTCAATTGAGGATGCGCGAACCGCAATTGAGGGTCTTTCAATTGGTTCGCATCGCGGCGGTCATCGGGTGATTCTGGTTTATCCTTTGGAGATGTTGAGAGCAGACTCAGCAAATACTTTGCTCAAGTCCCTTGAAGAGCCGCCAAAAAATACAATCTTCATTCTTCTTGCAGACCGACTTGATCGTGTTTTACCAACCATTCGTTCACGTTGCCGTTTATTAGCTGTACCAAGGCCAGATAGATTGAGCGGATTAATTTGGTTGCGCGATCAGCTTAGCGTCGTTCCTGGCCTGAAAATGAGTGAAGCCGATATTGAGTCAATTTATGACGAACAGGGTGGGGCTCCTTATGCCGTCTTAGAGTCTTTAATTGCACGTCATCATAAAGATGAAAAAGATGAACTCACGATTGCTATCCAAGCATCGAGATATCTATTGCAAGCGATGTCACAGGGCGTTCGCATCAACTGGTTAGATGCTGCCGATAAGACGCAAAAAGCACGCTATTCAATTTTGTTGGCGACGATGCAGCGCTGGGTCTCTGATGTGCAAAGTTGTGCGCAAATGGGAGCTCCTCGGTATTTCCCAAAGCATGAGGCTGCAATCAAGCTGTTGGCTCAACAAGCTCGCCTACCAAAACTACTTCGCCTCTGGAAATCCCTAATAGAAGCTCGTCGGCATGAAAACCACCCTTTAGCTACCCGTATTCAGTTAGAAGCATTACTTTCTCAATACCAGCAGGTATTTGAAGACTAAAATGATGAGTTATGTACATCGACTCACATTGCCATCTCGATTTCCCAGAATTCCAATCCCGCTTGCCTGAGGTTTTGGCAAATATGGCTGCCTGCAAGGTTAGTCATGCGCTTTGCGTATCGGTCGATATTCCCGACTTCCCCAAAGTTCTCAAATTAGCCGAGGAACATCCCCATCTATATGCATCAGTAGGGGTTCATCCAGATTATGAAGATACACCGGAGCCCAGCTTTGAATTTCTAATTGAGGAGGCCAAGCATCCTAAAGTGATTGCGATTGGTGAAACAGGCCTAGATTACTACCGCATGGGGGACCGTAGTTACGAGTCCATGGAGTGGCAAAGAGATCGATTTAGAACCCATATTCGGGCATCCATTGCCTCCAAGAAGCCTTTGATTATTCATACTCGCTCATCCTCAAAAGATACCCTCAGAATTCTAAAAGAGGAGGGTGCCCATCAAATTGGCGGGGTAATGCATTGCTTTACAGAAACGACTGAGGTGGCCAAGGCGGCAATGGATATGGGTTTCTTTATCTCCTTTTCGGGTATTGTGACCTTTAAAAGTGCCAAGGATTTGCAGGAAACTTGCAAGCAGGTCCCATTAGATAGACTGCTAATTGAAACAGATGCTCCTTATTTAGCCCCAATTCCTTATCGCGGCAAAACCAATGAACCAGCCTGGGTTTCTAAAGTTGGAGAGTATGTTGCAGAATTAAAGAACGTTTCTATTGAGCGACTAGCGGAACAAACATCTAGTAATTTTTTTCAATGTTTTCAATTAAATAGACAATTATCATGAGAATTTCGTTTAAATTAGATCACTTTTTATATGCCGCTGTTTTGGGCATTTCTAGTTCAGCTTTGGCACAAACAGCAGATCAAATAACCGATTTCACGAAGGCAGCAAAATTTGATAATGTCTCCGAGGTCAGATCCTTAATTAAGGCAGGTGTGAGCCCCAATACATTGGATCCCAAGGGGAATCCTATGCTGATTGTGGCTATTCGGGATAATTCACCCAAAGTCATCGATTTATTGCTTTCTGATAAGGCTATTGATCCCAATTTGACTAATAAGAGTGATGAAAATCCATTGATGATTGCTTCTATAGAGGGTCAATTGCCTTTGGTTGAGACTTTAGT
>JBIISV010000012.1:0-23411 GCA_044340835.1 Polynucleobacter sp. | reverse complement strand
CGGACATTTGCGCACGCTTTTCTGCTTCTGCAACACGCTGGACGCCTTCTTGACGTGCCTTAGATAGCTCTTGCTCTGCCTCATTGCTTGCCAATGCCAGCGCCTCTTTGCCGCGCTCGGCAGAAGCCAAACCATCAGCAATTTTGCTTGAACGCTCATCTAGCGCCTTGACTAGCGGCGGCCACACAAATCGTGCAACAACCCACCATAAGACGAAGAAAACGATCATTTGCGCGAATAGGGTCGCGTTCAGATTCACGATATTCCTTTCAGTATTGTTGAGAACAGTAGGATGACCCGATGGTCATCCACGCCAAAACAATTACTTAATAACTGCGAGCAGTGGGTTTGCAAATGCAAACAACATCGCAACACCAACACCGATCAAGAATGCAGCGTCGATCAAGCCGGCCAATAGAAACATTTTGGTTTGTAGCTCATTGATTAACTCTGGTTGACGGGCAGCGCCCTCAATGAACTTACCACCCATTAGGCCAATGCCCAAACAGGCTCCTAATGCGCCGAGGCCGATGATGAGGCCGATACCGATAGCGGTTAGTCCCTGAATATTGGCTAAGAATTCTTGCATGTTTACTCCTGAGTATTGAAGGTGAGGTTAAAAATAAAAAGGTTAATGATGACTGTGGGCTTGCCCAATGTAAACCAAGGTCAACATCATGAAAATAAATGCTTGTAACAAAATAACCAAGATATGGAATATCGCCCAAGCTGAGCCAGCAATCACGTTACCAACAAAGCCCAGCATGTACAAATCCAGATTAAACGTCCACATACTTCCTAATAAGGCAATTAACAAGAAGATGAGTTCGCCCGCATACATATTGCCGAAAAGTCGCATTCCCAAGGAGACGCCTTTAGCAACATATTCAATGATGTTTAAAACTAAGTTGACTGGGGCTAAATACCATTTGGCACCAAATGGTGCCGAAATCAGCTCATGGAAAAATCCACCAACACCCTTCACCTTGAAGCTATAGTAAAAGACCAAAAGGAGAACGGAAAAAGAAAGTCCAAGGGTGGCATTTAAATCCGTTGTAGGCACAACTTTGTGGTGGGGGACATGAATACCAAAGCCGCCAATGAATTGATTAACACCGTAGACCCAATCGACAGGGATGAGGTCGAGGGTATTTAAAAGGAGAATCCAGCAAAAAACAAACAAGGCTAGCGGGGCTATGTAAGTGCGATCGCCGTGAACGATGGCTTTTGATTGGTTTTCACACATTTCAACCAGCATCTCTACTAGACACTGAAAACGACCAGGAACTCCTGGAGATGCTTTGCGCGCCGCCATTACTAAAAGAAAAACAGCGATGAGGCCCATTACAGTGGTCCAAAAAATCGTATCTAAATTGATCACGCTGAAATCAATAATAGAGGTCTGGGCGCCACCAATATTGTTTAGGTTTTGTAGGTGCTCAGCAATATAAGCAGTGGGTGTAAGCGGCTCACTAGCCACATTATTGGCTCCTGCAGCTGCGTTGACTTCGCTAGACATCTCTGAACTTGTCCTTATCTATATTTACCACTTGTCACCTCCAAAACCACGCCAACAAATAACATTTCAGCGTAGCTAAATAAGTGACAAGCAATGGAATCCATTTCAAATCAGGCTGCTTAAGGGCAAAGAAAATAAACAGGAGAATGGTCGCTACGATTTTTATAAATTCGCCAGAAACCACTGCCGCTAAATATCCGCCGGGGCTTGATTTAACATTCTTTTTTGCTGCCTCTAAGCGCACTAAAAACAACGCTGAGGGCAAAAAACCGATCAAGCCACCTACCAAAGCCGAATAAGTATAAACGCTTTTGTCAGCCTGACCAGAAAAAACAAAGCATGCGGAAGCAATAATTAAGGTTAGCGCTACCTGACTTAAAACAATCCACCATGAATTCATTGAAGCAAAATTGTATGGCTTTGCCTTGCGCAAGGCATTCATTTCCTCTTTGCTAAGGGCTTTATAGGAGTCATCGTGGATGTCGCCCCATTCCTGCGAGCGGATTGGCTGTTCTTTTTTCACAAAATTCATTTCACTAGGCCGAATAAAAAGAGCCTTAACCAGCCCCAATGCCCAACTTTTTTAACAGGGAATCCAGCTCATCAAATTGGCTAAAACGGATTCTGAGCTCGCCGCCCTGACCTTTAAACTTAAATTCTGCATTTAAGCCAATTAAATCGGCAATCTCCTGGGTCAAGCGGTGCATATCAGGATCGCGACTTGCAGCCCCCACATCCGCTGGTGTTTTGGGCTTTTTGTCCCCAATTTGCCCGCCCGCCCGCGCCAACGCAGTAGACATTCTTTCGGCCTCACGAACTGATAGGCCCTGGGCAGCAATTTTTTGCGCCAAAGCAACCTGACTTGCTCCAGGCAGAGGTAGCAGTGCTCGCGCATGGCCCATATCAATATCTCCGGCCAAAAGCATTGCTTGAACTGGCTTTGCTAGTTGATTTAAGCGCAACAAATTCGTCACAGCACTGCGAGACTTGCCCACTGCTTTTGCGGCCTGCTCATGAGTAAAACCAAACTCTTCAATCAGCCTAATTAGGCCTTGTGACTCTTCCAGCGGATTTAAATCTTCTCGCTGCATATTCTCAATTAAAGCCATTGCCGCAGCAGCCTGATCATCTGCGCCAGAAACTAAAACCGGGACCTCTTTTAGCCCAACCAGGCTTGCCGCACGAAAGCGTCGTTCACCCGCAATAATTTCGTACTTACCGGGAGCAACTAAACGCACTAATAATGGCTGCATCACACCTTGCTCACGAATACTTTCAGCTAGCTCTTGTAATGCGCTAGCCTCCATTTTTTGCCGTGGCTGATATTTTCCAGCCTGCAATGCAGTTAATGGCAAGCGATTTATTTCGACACTTGTTTCTTTTTGTGATTTATCGCCAAGCAGCGCCTCTAGCCCGCGACCTAAACCTTTTTTCTTTATTGCAACCATAATATTTTTATTGTTCCCAGATTTACATTTGCTTAATGCGCTCAATCATCTCTGCACCAAAATCTAAGTAGGCTTTGGCGCCACGAGAGGACCTGTCAAACACCACCCCAGGAAGCCCATAAGACGGGGCCTCTGCCAGGCGGACGTTACGAGGAATAATGCTCTTAAATACCTTATCGCCAAAGTGCTCAAGCAGCTGGTCTGAGACTTGTTGTTGTAGTGTCATACGCGGATCGAACATCACACGCAACAAACCAATAATCACCAAGTCAGGATTTAAATTCGCGTGTACTTGTTTAATGGTATTGACCAAATCTGACAACCCTTCCAGCGCAAAATATTCACACTGCATCGGCACGATCACACCATTTGCTGCGCACAATCCGTTTAAGGTTAACAAAGATAGGGCGGGGGGACAGTCGATTAAAATAAAGTCGTAATCATCAACAACCACAGCGAGCGCATCTTTCAATCTTTGTTCGCGCGAGTCCAAATCTACTAACTCAATTTCTGCACCAGCTAAATCGCGATTTGCCGGCAATACATCGTAGCCAGAGCTCTCGCAGGGAATGGTGGCATCTTTCACTGATGAGAGGCCAATTAAGACTTGGTACACCGTATTGCTGAGATCTGCTTTTTCAACTCCAGAACCCATCGTAGCGTTGCCCTGTGGATCTAAATCAACCAACAAAACGCGCTGCTGATGCCCAGCCAAACCGGCAGCCAAATTAACAGCGGTGGTCGTTTTTCCAACACCGCCTTTTTGATTTGCAATACAAAATATTTTGGCCATAATTCTTCTTAAAAATGTCGTGCTTTAAAGGGGTGATTTTCTCATGGGGGATAAAACCAAAAGCCGTCGCTCCACCGCTAAATTCGGGATCTGTAGGGGTTCATCTGCGACTAATCGCCAATCATCCATACAAACGTCTTGTAGTTCTTCGTCTGCGCGCTTAGCCTTCATGGCAAACACCAAGCCCTCGGGTTTAAGTAGGGGTAGAGATAGCTCCAAAAAATGGGCCAGACTAGTAAATGCCCTTGAGATCACCGCATCAAAGTCGCCCGGCTGATTTTTTGCCACTGTCTCCACCCGCTCACTTAAGACCTGAATATTTTTTAGGTTTAGCTTACCCCGCACATGCTGCAAAAATGCCGTCTTTTTACGAACAGCCTCAATCAGGGTTATATGCCATGCTGGCTGCAAAATGGCGATGGGAATCGCTGGTAAGCCGCCGCCCGACCCAAGATCAGCAATTTTGGGGTTTTGTGAACCCAGAAATTGGCGCATTATTGGTAAAACTGTAATAGAATCAATGAGGTGTAGACGAACCGAGTTCTTCTCACCCTCAATTGCCGTCAAATTATGAACTTGGTTCCAGCGGCCCATTTCTTGTAAAAACAGATCTAAGTCGGCAATATTGACAGGGCTTAGATTTAAACCTAAATCCTCAATTCCCAGAGAGACCAAGCCACTACTCATGGGCTTCTGCTGGGATGCGGCCTAAACCTTTTTTAAGGTGGACCAGCAGCAAAGAAAGTGCAGCCGGTGTGACGCCAGAGATTCTGCCTGCTTGGCCCAGCGTGCCGGGTTTATACAAGTTTAACTTTTGCTGCACCTCTTTAGATAGCCCCAGCACTTGGGTGTAGTCCAAACCCTCAGGCAACGGGAAGGCTTCATTGTGCTCTTGCCGAGCAATCTCGACAGCCTGCCTATCTATATAGCCTTGATATTTTATGGAGATCTCTACCTGGTCCCTAATTTGCTGGGCCAAACCTAAATCATCATCTAGGGTTCCTGGCGACCAGAGCCCGTCTACTAAAGCCATAACAGCCTCATAAGTAATGCCGGGGCGCCGCAAAAGATCTACCAAACTACATTCATGTGATAGCTCTTGCCCCAGAAGCTCCGAAACCGCCTTGGCCGAACTATGTTTTGGTCCAATCCAAATTTCTTGTAAGCGAGATGTTTCACGTGAAACAGCCTCTTGTTTTCTGCAAAACATATTCCAGCGGTGATCGTCCACCAGGCCTAATTCGCGACCGATAGTGCTTAAGCGCATATCTGCGTTATCTTCGCGCAAGCTCAAGCGGTATTCTGCTCGGCTTGTAAACATGCGGTAGGGTTCTTGAACCCCCAAAGTAATTAGATCATCCACCAAAACACCAATGTATGACTCACTGCGTTTGGGTAGCCAGGGCGCTTTATCTTGTGCGGCCAGGCCCGCATTGATACCGGCCAACATACCCTGGGCAGCGGCCTCTTCGTAACCCGTGGTGCCGTTAATTTGGCCGGCAAAATACAGGCCGGCAATTGCCTTGGTCTCCAAACTATGGCGTAAATGGCGTGGGTCAAAGAAATCGTACTCGATAGCGTAGCCAGGGCGCACAATCACAGCATTCTCTAAGCCGCGGATGCTCCGAACCAAGCTCCACTGAACATCAAAAGGAAGGCTGGTTGAGATGCCGTTAGGGTAAAACTCATTAGTCGTTAATCCCTCTGGCTCCAAAAAGATTTGGTGGCTGTTTCTGGAGGCAAAGCGGTGGATTTTATCCTCAATGGAAGGGCAGTAGCGCGGGCCAACACCCTCAATGACGCCCGTATACATTGGGGAGCGGTCTAAACCACCCCGAATAATGTCATGCGTTTGCTCATTGGTATGTGAAATCCAACAAGGAACCTGTTTGGGATGCTGTTCTGGACGGCCCAAATAGGAAAAAACAGGTATAGGATCCAAGTCGCCGGGTTGCTCCTGCATCACCGAGAAGTCTATGGTGCGGCCATCAATTCTTGGTGGGGTGCCAGTCTTTAATCTACCTTGGGGGAGCTTCAATTCCTTTAGTCTGGCGGATAGGGAGCCTGCAGCTGGGTCGCCCGCCCGCCCGCCCGCATAACTACTTAGGCCCACATGGATCTTTCCATCCAAAAAAGTGCCCGCCGTCAGGACTACTTTTTTGGCCATAAACTTCAGACCCATTTGAGTAACCACACCCTGAACCTGATCGCCTTGGACCAACAGATCATCTACGGCAGCCTGAAATAAGGTCAGGTTTTTTTGATTTTCTAGACGGTGGCGAATGGCAGCCTTATATAAAACTCGGTCGCCCTGGGCGCGAGTCGCACGGACCGCCGGGCCCTTGCTTGAATTTAAGATCCGAAACTGAATGCCGGCCTCGTCAGTGGCAGCCGCCATTGCGCCGCCCATAGCATCAATCTCTTTAACCAGGTGCCCCTTGCCAATACCGCCAATTGAGGGGTTGCAGCTCATAGCACCCAAACTCTCAATGCTGTGCGTAATTAAGAGGGTATCGCAGCCCATACGCGCAGCGGCAAGGGCGGCCTCAGTCCCAGCGTGACCGCCACCAACCACAATGACATCAAAGTTCTTTGAATAGCGCATGATTTGCCTTAGATAGGGCGATGATCATAGCATTTTGTAGGTTTCACGTGAAACAAATACATTCACAAACAATAAAATAAGTAGCACTTATTATGTAAGCCATTGATTTAATTGGTTTATTATAAAAACCAAAGCTTTGTTGTGGAAAAAAAGGGGGGGTGCTTAAGCCCTCTGGGTGCCCTTTAAAAAGTTTTGGATTGCCAATGTTTCCATTTCATCCAAAACATCCATGGGAATTCTTTGCGCCCCCTGAACAATCATGAGGGCATAAGGCTTTGCAAGAACGGCAGCCTCGGGACACAGCTGCAGCTCCTCACCAATGGCAGGGGACTGGCTGCGCCAATAATTAATGGCTGCCTCTAAATCCTGAATACTGACAAACAGCATTTTTTAATTACTTCGTGTCGAGAGAAAGCATCGTGCCACGGCAGCGTTTTGCGCCACAACGGCACTGGTAGTCTTTCTTCATTTGCTTGGTCACACGACCCTCAACACCAAGCGAGTAATCATAAAAAAGCTCTTCGCCCGCCTTAAGGTCGCGCTTCGCATAAATAAAAACGCGGGGCTCACCATCAAAGCTATCTTCCTGGGTCTCACAGCTGGGCTTGCAGGAGTGGTTAATCCAGCGAGCGGCATTGCCACCATACTTGGCATCAATACAGCGGCCATCTTCTAGTGAAAAATAAAAAGTGTGGTTTGGATCTTTTGGGTCATGTGGATGACGCTTTTCCGCCAACTTCCAACTAATGCGCTCACCCTTGTACTCGATAATGGCCGCACCTTTTTTAATTGGCTTGGCAGCAAACACCCCTTTACCATGAATGGGGGAGGATTTAACAACGATACAAGACCTATCCACCTTGGGTGGGGCTAGCTTCTTTTTACCCATACAAATCAAACATCCAAGTTGCGCGCAATTAAGGCATTTTTTTCAATAAAAGCGCGGCGCGGCTCAACCTCATCACCCATAAGAGTGGTGAAGACTTGATCAGCAGTAATCGCATCCTCAATTTTGACTTGCAGCAAGGTGCGCGAACCGGCATCCATCGTGGTTTCCCAAAGCTGTGATGGGTTCATCTCACCAAGGCCTTTGTAGCGTTGACGACTAAGAGTGCGCTCAGCCTCAGAGAGAAGCCATGCAAAGGCCGCTCTAAAATCTTGAATGGCCTGTTCCTTTTGATTTTTATCTGGGTCGCCACGGCGAACCTTTGAGCCAGGCAACACCTTGCCAGACAAAACCGCTGCGGCGTTTGCCAAACTTTGATAGTCATCGCCGTGAACAAAGTCCGAATTAATTGCAGACAGCTTTAAGTTGCCATGAATACGGCGCGACAACAGTAATTTAAAGCGGTCAGTGCGCTCTTCTTTTTGCACAATGATTTCTGGTGGAAGCGCCAGGGGATTTAAAGAGTCTGCCAGTGCTGTGCGCAGGCGCCCCGCCGACTCTTGTGCCGACTTTTCAGTATCTAAGTTTAATTGGGTGCCAGAAGCAATGGCTCGTAGCGCATCTTCATCAATGGTGCGAGATAGGCGATCAACAATAGATTGAATAACTTGGTAGTGTTTGGCCAACTCGCCCAACGCAACGCCCTCAATAATTTCACCGGAAGGGGTTTGAAGCGAGGCTGATTCAAGTGCAATCTTTAAAAGCAATTGATTAAGCTCGGCATCATCTTTAATGTATTGCTCGTTCTTGCCAAACTTGACTTTATATAAAGGCGGTTGGGCAATATAAATATGGCCGCGCTCAATCAGCTCGGGCATTTGTCTGTAGAAGAAGGTGAGCAGCAGTGTGCGGATGTGGCTACCATCAACGTCCGCGTCGGTCATGATGATGATGCGGTGATAACGCAGTTTGTCGGCCTTATATTCTTCAGCGCCAATGCCTGTACCAAGTACAGTAATTAAAGTAACCACCTCTTGACTGGCCAGCATCTTGTCGAAACGGGCCTTCTCTACATTCAGAATTTTTCCTTTAAGGGGAAGAATTGCCTGGAAGCGGCGATCTCGTCCCTGCTTGGCAGAGCCTCCAGCAGAGTCTCCCTCGACAATAAATAATTCTGATTTAGTTGGGTCCTTTTCTTGACAGTCCGCCAATTTTCCAGGAAGCCCCAAACCATCAAGGACGCCCTTACGCCGCGTCATATCGCGCGCTTTACGAGCAGCCTCACGAGCGCGGGCTGCGTCTACAATTTTTCCACACAGGATTTTTGCATCGGCTGGGCGCTCTTGAAGATAGGCGTTAAGGGCTTCAGCAACAATTTCTTCTACTGGGCCGCGAACCTCGCTAGAAACCAACTTATCTTTTGTTTGGCTTGAAAACTTTGGTTCTGGAACCTTAACCGACAAAACACAGGCAAGTCCCTCGCGCATATCATCGCCAGAAATTTCTACTTTGGCTTTTTTGGCAACCTCATGCTCATCAATATATTTATTGATGACGCGCGTCATCGCTGCGCGCAAGCCTGTTAGGTGGGTTCCACCATCGCGCTGGGGTATGTTGTTAGTAAAACATAAAACTTGTTCACTAAAACTATCATTCCACTGCATCGATACTTCAGCGGTAATGTTGCCACCCAGATCGGATGGGCGAATACCTTCCGCATAAAAGATATTGGGGTGTAAAACATTTTTTGTTTGATTGATGTATTCAACAAAACCTTTAACGCCGCCGGAGAAGGCAAAATCTTCTTCTTGACCGGAGCGCTGATCAATTAATTTAATGTGAACGCCATTATTTAAGAATGAGAGTTCGCGAATACGCTTAACAAGAATCTCGTAATGAAACTCTACGTTTCCAAAAATACCTTCGTCGGCCAAAAAGTGAACTTCGGTGCCCGATAGTGTGGTGTCGCCAGTAACCGTAATCGGCGAAACTGAAACGCCGTTTTCCACTTGAATATTACGATTTTGGATGACTCCCCGCGCAAACTCCATGTAATGCGCTTTACCATCACGGCGAATGGTGAGTTTCAACCATTTAGATAGAGCATTAACGCAACTCACGCCTACGCCATGAAGACCACCGGAGACCTTGTAACTGTTTTGGTCAAACTTACCACCAGCGTGTAACTCGGTCATCACGATCTCAGCCGCACTTCTTTTTGGCTCATGCTTGTCGTCGTACTTAATTCCTGTTGGAACACCACGCCCGTTATCAACAATTGAAATGGAATTATCGGTTTGGATTACAACGGTAATTTCAGAACAATACCCTGCTAACGCCTCATCAATAGAGTTATCTAAAACCTCAAAAACCAAATGGTGTAAACCCGTTCCATCAGAGGTATCTCCGATGTACATACCAGGACGTTTGCGAACAGCCTCTAGACCTTCTAAGATTTGGATCGATGATGCACCGTACTGCTCTACTACTTTTTTTTCTTCAGTCATTTTTTTCTACATTAAATACGCATTGGCATCACAACATACTTGAAGTCTTCAGAACCGGGTAAAGTAATCACCGCACTACTGTTGGCATCACCTAAACTAATTTGAATCTTTTCGTTTTTTAGATTTGATAAAACATCTAATAAATAGCTTACGTTGAAACCAATTTCAACCGTGTCGCCACTGTATTCAGTTTCAATTTCCTCTTGAGCTTCTTCTTGCTCAGCATTGGTTGATTGAACAGTAATTCGATTGGGCGACAAAGAGAAGCGCACACCCTTAAATTTATCGGTGGTTAGAATTGCTGCACGCTGCAGGGCAGACTGTAGAACATCGCGCCCAACCACTAGTGCGTTTTTATGACCCTTGGGGATAACTCGCTGAAAGTCAGGAAACTTTCCCTCAACTAGCTTTGAGATCAACTCAATATCACCGAAAGTAAACCTCACTTGATTTGAACTTAAACTCATCTCTAAAATTTCATCTGAGTCCTCAAGCAAGTGTTGGCACTCAAGAATGGTTTTGCGTGGAATAATAATTTCCTGCCTCTGTCCTGAGCCCACTGGGGCTTCTGCCAGCTCAACCTGAGAATAAGCCAGACGATGGCCGTCGGTGGCCACGGCAATTACTTGTTTACCCTCAATAACCAATAACATACCATTGAGGTAATAACGAATGTCTTGTTGCGCCATCGCAAAATGAACTTGACCAACTAGTTGTCGAAAACTTTTTTGAGTCATCTTCCAGCTCGCAGTCACCTCACCTACACTTTGCATTACTGGAAACTCAGCTGCAGAAAGGGTTTGTAAAGAAAAGCGGCTTTTTCCACTTTGCACAACCAGCTTATTGTCCTTCAGGTTTAACTCTACTGGCCCCTCTGGTAATGCCCGCAAAATATCAAGAAGTTTTCTAGCCGCAACGGTGGTTGTAACATCGTCAGCACCCACGCCGAAGCTTGCGTTGGTTGTAATTTGAATTTCTATATCCGTTGATATAAAAGAGACTTTATCACCCTGTTTCTTAAACAACAAATTTGCCAAGATGGGCAAAGTATGTCGACGCTCAACAATCCCACTAACAACCTGAAGGGGTTTTAATAAACTATCACGAGAAGTGTTTACGAGCTGCATTGCTTTTAAATCCTTGTATATATCTTATTAGTAGTAGTAATAAGGCTTGATATTTCGGTGGATAAGTCAAAAACTGTATATAAAACAACTCACTAAAACAAAAAAACCCTGTGGAAAACTTTTGTATAAACGCTGCATAAATATTGGATAACTTTTAACTAACACCCTATTTTTGCATGAAGCGTGAGCTTTCCACAATTTATCCACGTCTTATCCCCAAAGTTATCCATTGGGCCATCCACAGCCTTATCCACAAGCAAAATACCTAAGACTTAAGGGTTTGTTCAATAACATGGATTTCATGGTTGAGTTGGCTGTCGTGGGAGCGCTCATCACCAATTTTCCGAACCGCGTGTAATACGGTGGTGTGGTCTCTCCCACCAAACAATTCACCAATCTCTGGCAGGCTTTTTTGGGTTAACTCTTTGGCCATAAACATGGCAATTTGGCGAGGACGTGCAATATTTGCTGGGCGTTTTTTGGAGTACATGTCGGCAACTTTAATGCTATAAAAGTCTGCCACCGCCTTTTGGATGTTTTCAACCGAAATCTGGCGATTTTGTATGGACAGCAGGTCCTTAAGGGCTACCCGGGCAACATCAATGGTGACCTCTTTGCCATGAAAGCGCACAAAAGCCAAAATTTTCCTCAGTGCGCCCTCTAGCTCTCGCACATTAGACCTTAGGTGTTTTGCTACAAAGAAGGCCACATCCTCAGTCATGGGGACGCCCTCACTCAAGGCTTTTTTCATTAAGATGGCAACGCGCATTTCCAGCTCTGGTGGTTCAATGGCCACAGTTAAGCCGGAGTCAAAACGGGAAATTAGGCGGTCATCGATCCCTGCCATCTCTTTTGGATAGGTGTCGCTTGTAATGATGACTTGGGCTTTGTTGCTTAAGAGTGCCTCAAAAGCGTAAAAAAACTCTTCCTGGGTCCTGGATTTGCCGCTGAAAAACTGAATATCGTCAATTAATAGCAAGTCAAGGGAGTGGTAGTAGCGCTTAAAGCGGTCGAAAGCCTTCTGTTGATAGGCCCTTACCACATCAGAAACATACTGCTCAGCGTGGATATATCGAATCCGTGCGCCAGGCTTCTCTTTTAAAAGGTGGTTGCCAATAGCATGGATTAGGTGGGTTTTGCCTAAACCAACCCCGCCATACAAAAACATTGGGTTATATGATGTGCCCGGGTTGTGGGCAACCTGAATAGATGCAGCCCTGGCCAGTTGATTGGCCTTGCCGGTTACAAAAGTCTCAAAAGTAAGGTTGGGGTTTAGTTTAGAGTGGTCTTCAATTTCAAAGGCCAACTCCTCTGTGGAGGGGTTATCAGGGCCAATGACTACAGCCTGAGGCTCCGGCTTTTGCTGAGGAGTGGCGACCCCTACTGTTTTGGCGCCAACCCCCTCTACATTCAGCACAAAGTTTAGGGTGGTTGGGTGACCAAAATATTGGTCCGCCATTCCCTGAAGGCGCTCCGAAAATGTCTTTTTAATCCAATCAAGTTTAAATCTATTCGGAGCCCCCAGAACGAGTGATCGCTCACTTTCATCATAAGAAACCAAGCTCAAGGGTTGAATCCAGGTCTTAAATTGTTGGGGGGATAGTTCGCTAGCAAGCGCGCCAAGCGCGCCATCCCAAAACCCCAGGGGACTAGGTAAATTCAATGTGGGTGGATTCTGTAAGTTACTCATATTTTTAGAGGATCCATTGTAGCCACCCCATAAAGTTATCCACAAGCCAAAAAATCGTGGAAAACCTGTGGATAACTTGTGAATAAAGCTAAAAAACCAAATTAAATCAAAGTCTTATCAAAGGCGGACTCATAAAATAGAGAAAAATACCTATATATTCTTCCATAGCGGTTGACCTTTTGGTGTGCAACAAGGAAAATACTGGGTTTTGCAGGATGAATCATGAAAAGAACATACCAACCCTCAGTAACACGTCGCAAACGCACCCACGGATTCCGTATTCGTATGAAAACTAAGAGTGGGCGCGCAGTATTAAACGCACGTCGCGCTAAGGGCCGCAAACGTCTCGCCGTTTAATTTAGCAGTTGAATAGCGCCAGGATTTCTGAGTTATTAAAAACAAACCCCAAGACAAGTTTATATTGGGGTTTGTATTTGGCATCTTTGGGCCATGGTGCGAAACCAGATTTGGGTATTGCGGTAGCTAAAAAACTAGCCAAGCGTGCTGTGGACCGTAACCAATTAAAACGGATGATCCGTGAGTTAGTTAGGGTTGCCCAAGCAACAAATCTCAACCGCGATGTTGTGGTGAAATTAAAAAAACCAATTGGTCGCGAAACTGGTGGCAGGCTTAGAGGCAAGGAAAAAAAGGTTCTGCGAAACCAAATTGCAGGACTAATATAGCGTGCACTTATTTAACAAGCTTGCTATTAAGGCTGTGAGGCTCTACCAAATAGGGCTCAGTCCTTTTTTTGGTATGCATTGTAGATTTGAGCCCTCCTGCTCCCAATATGCATGCGACTGCTTTGCCAGTTATGGATTTTTAAAGAGTTTTGGACTAACGGTCTGGCGCATTTTGCGCTGTAATCCATGGTCACAAGGCGGACATGACCCTGCAGTAAAAACAACACCTCATCATTAAGTGAACTCAAATGGACTTTAAAAAAACAATTCTTTGGGCAATTTTTTCCATGTCAGCCCTCATGCTTTACAACAACTGGCAGGTTTATGAAGGCAAGCCATCGATGTTTGCTGGCGCCAGCCCAAGTGGTGTTGTGGTTGCTGACAAAGAAGCTACCGGCAAGGTAGACATTCCGCTGCCCGTTCAAAGCCCTAGTATGTCGGCGCCCAACCTAGTGCCTACTGTGAGTGCTGGTGCAATAGAGGCCGCAGAAAAATTTATTTTGCAAAACGATACTTTGGTGTTGGAAATTAGCGCTAATGGCGCCAATGTCATTGATGCGAAGTTGCCTAAAGAGCTCACGGCAGAAAAAAAACCAGTAGAACTGTTTCAGTACACACCTAACCACAAATACTTTGCACGCTCTGGCTTGATTGCGCTGGGGAATGCGGACTTACCAAACCATACAAGCGTATTTAAAATGGTTCAGTCTGGAAAAGATGAGTCGGGCAGGCCATTTATTGTTTTAGCAAGCGAGCGCAACGGCGTTAAGTTGGAGAAGACGTTCGTACTAAATCCTGGTAGCTATGTTGTAGAGGTTGGCCATCGCATTACCCAAAGCAACCCCAACGCACCACCATTGGTTTTATATACAGAACTTGTTCGCGATGCCTCCCAAGAGCAAAAAATTGGACCATTTGATGGTGCATTTTCAGCCACCACCTTCACGGGCCCAGCTGCATATACCGAAAAAGAAAAGTTCAATAAACTGGAATTTACAGATATTGAAAAAAACAAAATTACTATTCCTACCCAAGTACCTGCTGGTGATCCCGCCTGGATAGCAATGGTTCAGCATTACTTTGCCAGCGCCTGGATTCCAGATGACAAGGCTAAGCGCGACATTTATGCTGGAAAAATTGATAACAATCTTTATCGCATTGGTATGCAAATTCCTTTGGGCGCCCTTACACCGGGGGTGACGGTGGTTGAAAAGGTTAGGTTGTTTGTGGGCCCACAAGAAGAAAGTGTTTTAGAGACTATTGCGCCCGGATTCGCTTTGTTGAAAGATTATGGGTATCTCACTATTCTTGCTAAACCCATTTTTTGGTTGCTAGAGAATATTCATACTTATGTTGGTAACTGGGGTTGGTCAATCATTCTCTTGACCATCTTAATTAAGCTGGTGTTCTTCCCATTGTCCGCCGCAAGCTATAAATCGATGGCGCGCATGAAGGATGTGCAACCAAGATTGATGGTGATGAGGGAGCAATTTAAAGGTGATCCACAAAAATTAAATAAAGCAATGATGGAGATGTATCGCAACGAAAAAATTAATCCCTTGGGGGGGTGTTTGCCGGTGTTGATTCAGATCCCTGTTTTCATCTCGCTCTATTGGGTATTACTCTCTTCCGTAGAAATGCGTAACGCACCTTGGATTGGTTGGATCCAAGATCTTTCAGTTCCAGACCCATATTATATTTTGCCTGTCATCATGGCCGTCTCAATGTTTGTACAAACCAAATTAAATCCAACGCCACCGGACCCAATTCAGGCCAAGGTAATGCTGTATATGCCACTCGTGTTCTCGGT
This sequence comes from Polynucleobacter sp., assembly GCA_044340835.1. Classification (GTDB taxonomy): domain Bacteria; phylum Pseudomonadota; class Gammaproteobacteria; order Burkholderiales; family Burkholderiaceae; genus Polynucleobacter. The sequence goes on along the minus strand of JBIISV010000012.1, from coordinate 8,343 downwards.
GATGTTCTTCTTTTTCCCGGCAGGTCTGGTTTTGTACTGGGTGGTGAATAACTTACTATCCATTGCTCAACAGTGGCAAATTAATCAAATGTTTGTAAAGAAGCCGGTTAAATAAAACATTAGTCCTTCAGAGATGAAATTAGGGCGCTCGCAATGATGACGAGAAAACTTCCCATCATTGCGATCGCTACTGCTCCAGGCAGGGCTGGCGTTGGCGTCATTCGGATTAGCGGCCCCCAGCTTTTGCCTATGGCAAAAGCGTTGTTTCATAGAGCACTTGTGCCCCGACAAACCCAACTTCTTTCACTCCGAGATGATAGGGGTGAGTTGATTGACCAGCTCATTGCAATTTACTTTGCCGCACCCGCCTCTTTTACCGGAGAGGATGTTTTAGAGTTGCAATGTCATGGAGGACCACAACTCCTAGAGTTGGTTATGAAGCGATGCCTTGAGTTGGGAAAAGATCAGGGTTTGGTTATTGCTGAGCCAGGCGAATTTTCTTTGCGAGCTTATCTCAACAACAAAATCGATTTGGCTCAAGCAGAGGCCATTGCAGATTTAATTGATGCCCAAAGTGAGGCTGCAGCGCGCGGAGCAGCGCGCTCTTTGCAAGGCGCTTTCTCAAATGACATCAACAGCTTAATTGCGGAAATTACCCAACTACGCATTTTGGTGGAATCCACCCTGGACTTCCCCGAAGAGGAGATTGAGTTTCTAGAGAGCGCCCAAGCTCGTGAGCGCCTTAGTGCGGTGATGAAAAAGTTATATGCACTTAGAGCGGGCGCAAAACAGGGAAAGATTTTGCGCGACGGCATTCGGCTTGTTTTAGCTGGCGCCCCTAATGTCGGAAAAAGCTCGCTCCTCAATCGCTTGGCTGGCGAGGAGGTTGCTATTGTTACCCCCATTGCTGGAACTACCAGAGATCGCGTTAGAGAGAGCATTACCATTGGCGGCGTTCCCATGCACATTATCGATACCGCCGGGTTGAGAGAGACTAATGACCTGGTTGAGGGAAAGGGCATCGAAAGGTCTTGGGAGGCAATTCGAGAGGCTGATCTAGTGATATTTCTGCGAGATCCAGGCGCCCCAGACTCATCGGAAGCTGATCATGCCTTAGAGCTTCGGGCCCAAATATTGAATGCACTTCCACCCAAATGCCCCATTTTGGAGGTTAATAATAAATCTGACTTGTTGGACAAAGGCATCTCAAAAAAAGATGAAAACCAAACCTTACTCATCTCAGCCAAGACGGGTGAGGGCATCGAGGCCCTAAAACAACAAATCCTAAGATCGGTCGGTTGGGGCGGCTCTCAAGAGGGGGCTATTGTGGCCCGCAGACGGCACTTAGATTGCTTAGACAGAGCAGCCACCCATTTAGACCAATCTCAGAAATTCGCAGCAGATGGCAACATATCACTGGAGTTATTTGCCGAAGAGCTCCGCTTAGCGCAAGACCAGCTTGGACAAATTACTGGAAAACTGCTTCCAGACGATCTTTTGGGGAAAATATTTAGCCAATTTTGCATTGGCAAGTAAATTACCTGGCCCTTGTTGAGGGCGCCCAAATGAATATGACCAAAATGTTAAAATAATGTGATCAAAAATATTACATTTCATAGGAATCTCATGACTATCAATAACCACGTACCTGAGTACGTAAAAAATCAAAAACTCATTCAATGGGTTGCAGATATAGCTGCACTAACCAAGCCGGATAAGATTCGCTGGTGTGATGGCTCCCAGTCCGAATATGATGAGTTTTGTGAGTTGTTGGTAAGCACGGGTGTATTTAAGCGCCTTAACCCAGCCAAACGTAAAAACGCGTTTTTGGCCCTATCTGATCCCGATGACGTAGCACGCGTTGAGGATCGTACTTTTATCTGCTCTAAAACAAAAGAGGACGCTGGGCCCACTAACAACTGGGTCGAGCCGAGCGAAATGCGCGCTACTCTTCAACCATTGTTCGACGGTTGTATGCGCGGCAGAACAATGTACGTTGTCCCATTCTCAATGGGCCCCATTGGCTCCCCAATTGCTCACATTGGTGTTGAGCTCTCTGATAGCCCTTACGTTGCTATTAACATGCGCCTAACGACTCGTATGGGCAGAGCGGTAGTTGATGAGCTTGGTGCTGACGGCGCATTCGTTCCGTGTATTCACACGGTTGGTAAGCCGTTGGCGGCTGGAGAAAAAGATGTGGCCTGGCCCAACAACAAAAGCAAGTACATCGTTCACTATCCAGAAACTCGCGAAATTTGGTCGTTTGGATCCGGTTACGGCGGCAATGCCTTGCTGGGTAAAAAATGTTTTGCATTGCGAATCGCATCAAACATGGGTCGCGACCAAGGCTGGTTAGCCGAGCATATGTTGATCTTGGGCGTAACCTCTCCAGAGGGCAAGAAATATCACATCGCCGCCGCCTTTCCATCAGCCTGTGGGAAAACCAACTTTTCCATGATGATTCCCCCAAAAGGGTTTGAGGGCTGGAAGGTCACTACAGTGGGTGACGACATTGCATGGATTAAGCCACGTAAAGACCCCGTTACAGGCAAGACACGTTTGTTTGCGATTAACCCAGAGTCGGGTTATTTTGGTGTTGCCCCAGGCACAAATCGTCAAACCAATCCAAATTGCCTTGATTCATTAAACGAAGATGTGATCTTTACAAACGTGGGTTTAACCGATGATGGTGATGTTTGGTGGGAGGGTTTAACTGACACACCTCCTGCACACTTAATTGATTGGCGAGGTAAGGACTGGACTCCGGCTGATGGTGCGGCTGGCCGCAATGCGGCACATGCAAATTCACGTTTCACTGTGGCTGCCACAAACAACCCTGCTGTTGATCCAAAGTGGGATGACCCTGAAGGCGTAGCGATTGATGCATTCTTGTTTGGCGGGCGTCGCTCAAATACGGTGCCTTTGGTAAGTGAGGCTCGTGACTGGGTAGAGGGTGTTTACATGGCAGCAACATTGGGCTCTGAAACGACTGCCGCTATTACTGGCGAGGTTGGCGTAGTGCGTCGTGATCCATTTGCAATGATTGCATTTGCTGGTTACAACATGAGCGATTACTTCCAACATTGGCTAAATATCGGCAGCAAGCTTGCGGCTGAGGGTGCCGTATTACCTAAAATCTATTGCGTAAACTGGTTCCGTAAAGATGAAAACGGAAAGTTTATGTGGCCTGGTTTTGGTGAAAATATGCGTGTTCTTTCTTGGATCTTGGGCCGCGCTGATGGTGAGGCTAAGGGCAAAGAAACAGTATTTGGTATTTGCCCAGAATACACAGATATTCATTGGGATGGACTTGACTACCCATTAGAAAAATTTGAGAAAGCTATTTCTGTTGGTGCAGAGGACTGGAAGAATGAGCTCAAACTACATACTGAATTATTTGAACATTTAGGCGAGCGTTTGCCTAAAGAGATGATCGAAGTCCGCAGCAAAATCGAGAAGCGCTTAAACGCCTAGGCCCCCTAGAAGTTGAAGGCACTTTTTAAAAATATTTCTACTTCATGACCTCGCCCCCACACCATGACATCGTGGTGATTGGGGCTGGTATTGCAGGCGCAAGTATTGCTAGTGAGTTGCTTGCGCGCGGTCAAGCGGTTTGTGTTGTTGACTCTGCATCTCATGCTGCATCAGCTTGTTCTAGTCACACTTACGCAATTGCTCACCCGCATATTGGTCGTGGCGCCCCCCGCTTATTACGCTTAACTCGTATTGCATTTCTAATGGCTGAGGCGCGCTGGGGAGCTGTTTGGGATCGGCATGGCATATTTCATCCAGCAAAGAAAGATAAGCCATTTAATCATAAGGAAGTGGAAAGCTATTTGCACTCCCTCGACCTTCATGAAGACCTGGCGCAGGCACTTCATGCTGATGAAGCAATGCAGGCTTGTGGTGTGAGGCAAAGCGGTGTTTGGCTTGCGCGCGGCGCATCACTCAATTTATCTGATGCAACAACGGATGCGCTAAAACCAAATCCACGGCTAACTTGTTGCTGGAATTCCCCTGTAGCTCGATTAGAGATTAGTGATGTAGGCTGGAAGTTATTCGATCATCAAGACAGGCCCATGATGACCGCTGGCAAAGTGATTATTGCGGCAGCATTGCAAACTAAGGGCTTAGTCGGCACCATCAATGTGAAGCTACCCTTAAGGCCGGTACGCGGGCAGCTGAGTATTTTTTCTGTTGCAAAGAATAGCGCTTGGTTTCCAAGGCTGCCAAGAACGGCTATTTCAGGCGATGGATATTGCCTGCCGGCAAAGCAGTGGTCTGATGGAAACTATCATTGGATAGTCGGCTCAAGTTTCGATGAGGGTGAATCTGATCTACAAGACTGGGACTCAAGCGATGACTTTAATCGTGAGCAGGCAAAGGGCTTGTTGAATTATGAGGAAGGCGATGCCGGCGATCTTCAGAAGACCGGAAGTTTTGTCGGTATACGCTGCGTTGCAGGCGATCGTTTGCCCATTATTGGCGCACTCGCTCAACGGCCAGGAATATTTATAGCGGCGGCCCTAGGCTCGAGAGGCGTGCTTTGGTCAGCCCTCGCAGCCAAACTAATTACTGCTCAAGTACTCGAGGACGACTTTGCTTTGCTAGCACGCTTAGGTTTTTCTGCAGACTTAGTAGCTGCACTTGCACCCACCCGTTTCTTTGCTGGAGCCTTAGCAGCAGGACCCGCCTTGGGAGCCTTAGCTTCAAATTCAAAACCAATTTTGCCGCCATCGCCTAAAGCAAGGTAAGCCTTAAAGCCGCGGCCAGTTCGATTCGATTTGAAGTTGGTTAACAAATCTGTTTTGCCTTCAGTTAGCAACTTTTGTACTTGCTCTGCAGAAATTTCTTGCTGTAAAACAACCTTGCCAGTTTTGAAGTCACAGGACTTGTTAGGGCCGGTATTGTTTTCACAAAGGTAGCGCATGCCATCCTCGTATACCGCCCCAGAACATTTTGGACAGACGCCCAGGGCTTGTCTGCCAGTAAAGTCAATTGCCTCAGATTCGTCGTCCTGGGCATTACCAAAATCAAACTCGAGCTTGAAGCCGGCATTTGGGTAATCGGCATCATCTTCAGGAATTTCACTTAATTTAATAATTGCCGCAAATGGCCTACCCATTTTGCTGCGGAATCCTTGGAGTGGCCCAATGGTTTTTTCACGTAGTAACTCTTCGACTTCAGGATATTCAAATGCTCTACCACCCGGAGTTTTGCTGATAGTAAAGCCGCACTTTTCGCATGCAAAGCGACGATAGTTTTCTTTAACGGCGCCATTGCAGTGGGGGCATGGCGTTATCATCGTAGCGTAGTCACCCGGAATGGTATCGCTGTCATACTCCTTTGCACGCTTGACGATGCGTTGCGTCATCTGAGCGATTTCTTGCATAAAGGTGTCGCGATTCATCTCGCCGCGCTCAATCAGCGAGAGTTTGTTTTCCCAGTTGCCCGTGAGATCGGGCCTAGTTAACTCTTCAACATCGAGCCCGCGCAATAGCGTCATTAATTGAAATGCTTTAGCAGTGGGAATGAGCTCTCGAGCTTCGCGAACCATATACCTTTCTGCGAGCAAACCTTCAATAATGGCCGCACGGGTTGCTGGTGTTCCTAGGCCTTTTTCAGCCATAGCTTCCCGCATGTCATCATCATCCACCCATTTGCCAGCACTCTCCATGGCCGACAGTAATGTAGCTTCGGTGTAGCGAGCGGGCGGTTTGGTTTTTAATGGGACCGCAGTGATGGAGTCGCTTTGTACAGTCTCATTTTCTTGCACTGCTACTAACTCGTCATCCGCTTGGTTAGATCTGCCATAAACTGTTAGCCAGCCAGGGTTGACCAGGACACGACCTTCGGTCTTAAAGTGATGCCCCGATGCTTCAGTGATGCGAGTAGTGACGCGGAATTCAGCGGCAGGATAAAACACTGCTAAGAAGCGACGGACAACTAAGTCGTAGAGTTTTTGTTCTGGCTCGCTCAGGGTTTTGGGGGACTCTAAGGTGGGAATAATTGCAAAGTGATCGGATATTTTTGAGTTGTCAAAAATACGTTTGTTGGGCTTGATCCAGCCATACCCAGTTTTGGCTTTCGAATCTTTAGGATCGCCTTGCAAAATTTGTTTTGCAAACTGCCGATATTCTGATGAGTTCTCAGCCAGATTTTCCATGGTTTGCTTAACGGTATCCAGATAGTCTTCGGGTAAAGCTTTGGCATCGGTACGCGGATAGGTAAGCACTTTGTGACGCTCGTAAAGGGCCTGCGCTAGGCCTAAAGTATTTTTAGCAGAGAAACCAAAGCGCGCATTTGCCTCACGCTGCAAGCTAGTTAAATCAAATAGCTGGGGCGCTAGTTGGGTAGCCGGCTTTGCCTCTTCTTTAACGCTGGCTTTTTTATCCCGGCACGCAGCCACAATGCTTTGTGCAGCAGCTTCGCTCCATAGGCGATTCTCGCGCGCATCTGGAGCAGCAGCATCTTTCTTGAACTTAGGGTCAAACCAGCGACCCTCATACACTCCAGCTGCAGCAATAAACTCCGCCTTAACCTCCCAGTAATCTTTGGAAATAAATTTGCGGATCAACTCTTCGCGTTCAACCACGATCGATAGCGTTGGCGTTTGTACTCGACCCACGGTTGTTAAAAAGAAGCCGCCACTTTTGCTGTTAAATGCCGTCATCGCCCGAGTGCCATTGATGCCCACTAACCAATCTGCCTCCGATCGGCAGCGTGCTGCATCAGCCAGTGGTTGCATATCAATGTCGCTACGGAGAGAAGCAAAGCCATCGCGAATAGCTGCGGGCGTCATCGACTGTAACCAGAGGCGCTTAATAGCTTGGGGCGCTTTTGCATGTTGAGCGATCAGGCGGAAAATGAGCTCACCCTCGCGGCCCGCGTCACATGCGTTAATGAGCGCATTAATATCTTTACGTTTTATGAGTTTTTGCAATACCTTGAGGCGCGATTCCGTTTTGGCGATCGGACGCAAATCAAAATAAGGGGGAACAACCGGCAGATTAGCAAAAGACCACTTACCCCGCTTGACATCAAATTCTTCGGGCGCAGCGATTTCTAATAGATGACCAACCGCGGAGGAGATCACAAAGTCATCACTTTCGAAATAATCTTCGTATTTAGTAAAGCCACCTAAAGCCTTGGCGATATCACTGGCAACGGAAGGCTTCTCCGCAATGATCAGCGCTTTGGGGTGATCCCCCGCCGAAGTCTTAGGACTGCTTTTTTTAGTAGATGCTTTAGTTGCCACGCGTTTTGCCTAAATTTGAGCTTGAAATGATGTTTTTAACTGGGGAAAAGGAGGGTTAATTTAAATCCTGTCTCAGTCGGAATTAAGCTTGATTTCTCCCGCATCCCTTTTTTATTATTAACCGATAAATTGTAAAAAGTCCAAAACCCCCGTTTTTTGGGTGCATTGGGGGCTTGCCCAGAGAATTATTTTTTACCAAAATAGGCTTTTAACATGCTTTAAAAGGGGTTTTTGACCACTTTGGCAGCTCCTCGAGAATGTCTTGAGGGGATTGGATGAGTTTAGCCCCTTGTTGAAGTAACTGGTGACAACCTCTAGATAGGGGATTCTGTATTGACCCGGGTATTGCGAATATTTCGCGGCCGAGCTCGCAGCCTAGCCTAGCTGTAATGAGTGAGCCAGATCGTTCCGCGGCTTCAATAACGACGATGCCCAATGAAAGCGCCGCAATGATGCGGTTGCGGCGGGGAAAATGGCAGGCTTTTGGGCCCATGCCGGGCGCTAGCTCAGAGATCAACAGCCCGCAACTGTGGATGGCCCTGGCCAAGCCAAGGTGCTCTCGGGGGTAGACAATATCAAGCCCAGTACCGCATACCGCTAGAGTTGGATGGTTTTGTTTGGGTCCGAGAGCGCCCCAATGCGCCGCCCCGTCTATACCCCGCGCCAACCCAGAAATCACTAGATATCCCGCTTCGGAAAGTGCTCGAGCAAAATAGCGGGCATTTTTGATCCCTTCGGGCGTGGCTGCGCGGGAACCAACAATGGCGAGCATAGGTAAATTTAGCAGCTCAATATCCCCAGATATATAAAGTGAATTAGGTGGATCATATAAATCCAGGAGGCGGGTCGGGTAGCCCGGATCATTTCGGTCAATTAGGGTGATGTTTGAGGTCTTCGATGTGGGCATAAAGCAATTTTCAGCATAGTGCTATCCATAACTATCGGGACAGTCTGATTACTCTGTTGGATAATTCCGATATGGCTCTATTAACCGTCCTTTGTTATCCAGACCCCCGCCTTCATAAGGTTGCTAAACCGGTAGCGCAGGTGGATGCGCGCATCAAAAAAATTGTCGCCGATATGGC
>JBIISV010000011.1:0-23926 GCA_044340835.1 Polynucleobacter sp. | reverse complement strand
CCATGAATGGTCATCATGCGAACACGCTTGTTTTTATCTTCCTCAGATAGCTCACTCTCTTCATCTAGCTCCACGAGATCAGACTCCGCCTCAACATCACCCTCATCTGGGGTTTCATCATCATCGCCACGACGAATAGTGTTGATCTCCTCAATAAATCGACCCAAGCTTGGATAACGGCCACCATCTTGATTGAGTGCAAGCTCAAGAAATGCATCTAGATTTGCCAAGATCTGTGCTCGGGCTATTTCTTGAGAAACGCTTGCGTACTTGATACGCAAATCACTTTCTTGATAAATGCGGTCCAGCAAGTCATGCACTGGTAGACGTTCACCTAGCATGCGCCAATGTTCTAAATACCGTGCCGCCTGCATCAAGCCTGCATCCGGACTATCTTGCAAAGCATCCCACCAGGAACGATATCGATTGGATGCCATTGCCATACTGAGGACCTGCATTTGGCTTTCGGTAAACGCAAAGATCGGACTTCTCAATACTTGGGCAAGGGGCAAATCGTGGCGCGGAGTTACTAAAACAGTTAAGAGTGCAATCAGATCGTCAATCTCTAGGGTATTGAGCAAACCACCGAGCCTTGAACTCTCAAATGCTAAACCCGCCTCACGTAGAGCACGCTCGAATTGCGGAAGATACTTGCGGCGCTTCACTAATAGCAAGAAATCACTCTCTCTTGCCTTGCGCCAGACTTCTTGACCATTGACGCGATCAAGCACAGGACGCGTCTCAATGAGATACGCTATCAATGCGCTGACCTGCTGCCCCTCAACATAGCGCTGAGTGACATCAGCAGTTTGTCGCGAATCCACAATGGCTTGCTCAAAGGCATTACCTGCTCTTTGCTCCAACTCTTCGACTTCGAATTTCACGAGAGGCAATAAATAGGCCTCACCCTCACTTAAATATTGTGGGGCTTCATTTTCTCCTGCCGGCGCTTGCCACAAAGTGCTTTGCGCAGTAAACGGATATGACTCTGGTAATTGCTCGGTACCGAAGATCTGATTGACTGCGGCGTTGATTTTTGGGGCATTACGGCGAGTGGTATTTTGATTTAATGAGGCCGCGTTCATTTCTGTTACCAAGAATGTCTGTGCATCATTGAATAATCTCGGGTCAGCACGACGGAATCGGTAAATCGACTGCTTGGGATCTCCTACGATAAAGACGGTAGGCTTGGATTCATCCTGACCATAACCCTCTAACCAGGCCCGCAGAATTTGCCATTGCAAAGGATTGGTATCCTGGAACTCATCCACCAGAATATGCCGATACTTCGCATCTAATCGAGACTGCAGATAGGCTGCATTGGCAGAGTCCGCCATTAACTGACTGACACCGATCTCCAGATCATCAAAGTCACGCACACGCATAGACTCTTTGGTTGCATTGACGTGATCCATCATGGCAGCGCTCATTGCAAACCAAGCTTCATTGAGTGCGTAGGCTTCCTGCTCTTTTTTCCAGGCAACAAATTCTAAGAAGGCTGTTGCCCAAGCTTGCTTATAAGTCACATGCTCTTGCTCGCGATCTAGTTCACCCTCTTTTTTGAGGTATTTCTTGAGATCACCTGCGGCTTTGTCATTCGATGTGCGATTGGTGTCATCTTGAGTCAAAAATACTGACTGTAATATCGATGCGATCTCCATCACACCGCCACCGCTAGTCTTTAGGTCGATTGCCATCTGAATACTGGGCGCATAGGCTATTTCAGTAGCGCTGCTATTACTAAAGCAACGATGCAAATACGCTAAGTCTGCTGTGGCATTAATGGCATTCCACATTTCATTGAGTGGATTATCAATCTTCAATCTTGATAAATCAGTTTTGAGTTTCTCAATGGGAGTAGTACCACGCGCTTTACATGCTTGCGAGAAGAATGTCCAAGCACCTCTTTGTTTAAAGAGACTGTAATGACTCATTAAGAATTTTTGGGTCTCACTTGCTCCCAGTGCGTGTAATAAGGTGTCGTAATGGGCTGCAATACCTTCGGGCAAGTTACCCCACCAATCATCCAAACACTCCTCCTGCAAACGCTTTGCATCTTCGCGCAAGCTAAAGCCAGGCTGAATACCCGTTGAGATTGGCGCTGCCCCTAAGAGCCTGCCAAACCAACCATGGAAGGTATCAATCACAATCCCCTGTGGGCTGGAGAGTACTTTGGCATAGAGAGATTTAGCAGTGGGTAGTAATGCCTTCGCCTCATCGGCAGTCAGACCGCGATCTGTTAAATGCTGGAGTAGTTGCTCATCACTCGATTGCGAAAACTCTTCTAACAAACGATAGAGACGATCACGCATCTCTTGCGCGGCTTTTCTGGTAAAAGTGAGTGCGAGGATTTCTTGAGGCTTGGCTCCTGCTAACAAGAGGCGGGCCATTCGGGTGACCAATAACCAAGTCTTACCACTACCCGCGCAAGCAGACACAATGACCGAACGATGAGGATCGCAAGCAATATCGACTGGGAAAGTAGAGTGGCTCACCACATCCCCTTTCTGCATATGCCTCTAGCTTCGCAATACTGACAAACACTATCGGGGGCAAATGCTTTAAGAGGTTTACCGGACCAAAGAGATTGCACATCCTCAGTCATTTGCTCAGAAAATGCTTGCATGCGCTCTGGCATTTCTGCAATGACTACTGAACGCTCAGCATTACCATCACCCTTTTTCACATCCGCTTTTAAAGCAACCCACTCGGCCGCATTAACGACGTGCCCAGGGATCTGCTTACTCTCATTAGCAGCTCTGGCATAGATTAATAACTGCGGATCATCCAATATCACTTCTGAGCGCGACTCTACTTTAGTGAGGCTCTGATTCTTATAGTCAATGACTGCTGCGACCTGAGGATCATGCACACTCACATCAAAGCGGTCGGCATAACCTTCAATCCGAATGTGGCGCTCGTTGCCATCGATATCGGTAAATGGCAGATCAAAGCCGACCTTCACTTCAGCGTCGCAGAACTGCCAGCCTTCGGCCTCACGATCTAACTGCCATTGAATAAAACTGGGGATTTGTTTTTGCCAGTCTCTTAAGATACCCAAGACCCTAGCATCACCCTCAATTAAACGCTTAAAGACTTGTTCGGAGATGAGCGTGAGTTGATCCCGCATCCAGGCACCGCGCAGTTCAGGATTAGTGGTGATTGGTGTGGGGAGATTTTGTGCCTCACTTTCCAGAGCGCGATAGAAATTACGCAAGATCTTGTGTAGCGTTTGCCCAGCCAGAGAAGCATCAAAACCTTCATCAAAGCCTTTGAGCTTACGTAAGCCCAGCAGGCTACGCACATAGTATCGATAAGGGCAGTCACGCAAGGCTTTGTAAGCACTTGGGCTCATCGAAACCGGCATTGGCAAATCTGAATCTAGCTTTGCGATCGCCATTTGCGATGGGTTTGCGATACCACTGCGAGGTGCAAATAAGGTACTGGCATTTTGTGTCTGCCAATTGGGCAGACCCATTTGGAGTCGCTGGATCCAAGCAGATGGTCTTAGGGGCTCCCCACTCTTGCTCTTGCTTTGCCAAAGGAGATCGATATTTTGGAAGGAGATGAGCAGTTGAGATAAATCGCGTGCCTGCTGAATAAATTGGGCCTCAATGCTCGATCCGCCCAAGAGTCGATTCAAGGTATCGGAGAAAAATAATGGTGGCTCTGAAAATGCGGGAAGCTGCTGTTCATCACAGCCTACCATCACAACAGATTCAAATTCCCGGAAGCGAGTGGAGCTGAGTGGCAAGATGCTTAAAGTAGCCGCTGCATTAATACCTCTCTCTTCATAAGCAGACTCTTCAATGACGGTCTTTAATAAACTCAACCATTCATTTAAGCGCATAGCAATTTGCTGATGCTCTATATCAAAATCAAATGTTTCCAAGAGTTCAAGTACCTGCTTGCCAGCAGAATCTCTTGCTAAGCCCTGGGTCATACCCATTCGCTCAAGATCATCTATCAGATACTGATGCGCAAGAGCGCAATTGATCTTAATGCCACGCCAGCGATTGAGTCGACCACGAATCGATTGCAGGAGTTCTAGTAAAAGCGGATTCGGTACTACTGCACTATGGGAGGCTGATCCCTCAATAGCCATATGAAAAGTTTCCCAGCCCGATTTTGCCTGGCTAGCAATCAACATATCTTCAAACTGAGCCACCAATCCATTTAAAGACTCTGGGTCACGCATACTGCTGGCATTAAGACACTTTTCAAGATCTAAGAATGGATTTTGCAAAAACTCCAATAGGTCGGATGCACTTGGACCCTCAGGAGGCGCACGCAATAACTCTAGCCAACTATTGAGCGCAGCTGCTGCTCTGGTGGTGGATAACTTCCAACCAGTTTCATCCTGAATTTTAAGAGATGGCCCAAGGCGCGCCAGCAATGCACGGGCCCTTCTGGCAACGAGACGATCCTGCGCTACCAGCGCGATATTCGTTTTGCCATCTATTAACTGTTGCTCAATTGTTTTAGCTGTTGCCCACGCTAACTCTTCAAACCGCTTAGCGGCAATCAGATGCCAATACTCTGGATGTGTATTACTCAGATTGGCTTGAATGGTTTGTAGCTGCTGCTCTTCAGGCATTTGAGGACTTAATGCCTCTACCCAGAGCGCAACAGACTCCCAATTCATTGTCACCTCAACTGCGGGGGCGTACTGTGCAAAGTCCGCTAAATATTCTTGAATGAGCTGCTTATCAACCGGGGTTGGATCTGCTGTCTCCACCCAAATTAACGGTCTTACTTGTGCTGGCGCAATTTTCTGAGCGGCCTCAAGATGGGCAGCCATGGCAAATTGTTTTCTGAATGCAGGATCACTTGAGCTGGTGATATACCTCCAAAAGGTCAGCAGTACTTGCGCCTCTTGATCCACTACTTTTTTAGCAAGGGCTGGGTATGCCTGACCAATAGCGCGATCCAGCATGGGCTCGAGAGTTTCAATCCAAGATGGCGTGTTTTGAGTAATAAGCTCTTGTTGATGAGTGATGAGCTTATGTAGCTCCTGCTGAAGACAAGGCGCTATTGAGTTAGATAAGGTATCGCAAGCCGCAATGATGGCCTGCGCCAATCCCCATGACCCCGCTTCAGTTTCAGCCTTAAACCAAGCTTGCAACTCTTGATGTTTGCGAAGCATGGCATGTACAGACAACCAACGCTCTAAATCGGTTTGTTTCTTTGGGAGCTTCCATGCGCCTGGCGCTGCTTCAAGCCAATCGTTAAAGCTCATCACTTGGGGTAAGAAGGCGATATGACTTGGTAGATTCTGGGGTCGGTACTTTTCTAGGGCGGCCCTGACTCCCATTAATGGCCCTGCCGTACTCAACACTACTAAGGGGCGTTGATGGGTTTGCATTGCACAACTCCAAATACCCTCAGCGAGCGATTTCAGAGCATCGGCATTGGGCACTATCGCCCAAGCATGAGGCTGCTTTTGCTCGTTTAGGGTCGGAAATGGGTGTGGCATTGAGGTTGGCTCTAGGGTTTCTTTTGAGAATTTAGGCAGAATGTGTGTCTTATTGCTAATATAAGCTTTGTAACGTTATAACTAAATAAGACTAAATAAGGAATTTTCATGAGTGCCGGTATCAAATATGTAACTGATGCTTCTTTTGAGCAAGATGTTCTCAAGTCCGATAAACCTGTTCTCCTGGACTTCTGGGCTGAGTGGTGCGGTCCTTGCAAGATGATTGGCCCTATTCTGGAAGAGCTTTCTGGTGAGTATGGCGACAAGATCCAGATTGCCAAGATGAATGTGGATGAGAACCAAGGCGTTCCTGCCCAGTTCAATATTCGTGGCATTCCGACCTTGATCCTCTTTAAGAACGGCACCGTTGCTGCTCAAAAAGTAGGCGCTTTGGCCAAATCTCAGTTGACTGCATTTATTGATAGTCATCTTTAAATAGTGCTTGATCACAGGTTCACTGGGTGAGCCTGTGGTTTTTAGCTGTTTTTAGTGTAGTATCTAGTTCATTCGCCTTCCAACGCACTTTCAGTGCCCCTTCTTTTCTAGCAAACTCCCCCAAATTCTGTTTTTCCCCAAATCTGTCTGATGTTGATCTGGGCAGCCCTAACCCAAAACACATTCATACCTTTATCTACACCCGAGAACCACATGCAATTATCTGAACTCAAAGTACTCCACGTATCCGCCCTACTTGAAATGGCAGCCAGCCTGGAGATTGAAAACACCCAACGGATGCGCAAACAAGAACTCATGTTTGCTATTCTGAAAAAGCGGGCCAAAGAAGGCGAGTCGGTTTTCGGTGATGGCACTTTAGAAGTTTTGCCTGACGGCTTTGGTTTCTTGCGCTCCCCAGACGCCTCTTATATGGCCTCTCCGGATGACATCTACATATCCCCAGCGCAGATCCGCCGCTTTAACCTGCACACTGGCGACAGCGTTGAAGGTGAGGTTCGTACTCCTAAGGATGGCGAGCGTTACTTTGCCCTAGTCAAAGTAGACAAGATCAACGGTTTGGCTCCTGAGGCCTTGAAAAACCGCATCATGTTTGAAAACTTAACGCCTTTGCACCCAAATCGCGTGATTCAACTAGAACGTGATATCAAGGCTGAAGAGAATTTAACTGGCCGCATCATCGATATGATCTCCCCGATTGGCTATGGTCAGCGTGGCTTGATCGTGTCTTCACCTAAATCCGGTAAGACCGTGATGATGCAGCACATTGCCCATGCGATTTCTGCGAACAATCCAGATGCGATCTTGATCGTGTTGTTAGTTGATGAGCGCCCAGAAGAAGTCACTGAAATGCAGCGCTCGGTCCGCGGTGAAGTGGTTGCCTCCACATTTGATGAGCCAGCTGTGCGCCATGTTCAAGTTGCGGAGATGGTGATTGAAAAAGCCAAGCGCTTAGTAGAGATGAAAAAAGATGTCATCATCTTGCTCGACTCGATTACCCGTTTGGCTCGCGCTTACAACACTGTCATCCCCTCATCCGGAAAAGTACTTTCTGGTGGTGTGGATGCCAACGCATTGCAACGTCCAAAGCGCTTCTTTGGTGCAGCGCGTAATGTGGAAGAAGGTGGCTCACTGACCATCATTGCTACCGCCTTGATTGAAACCGGTAGCCGCATGGATGACCTCATCTACGAAGAGTTCAAAGGTACCGGCAATATGGAAGTACACCTTGAGCGTCGTTTGGCTGAGCGCCGCGTCTACCCATCGATTAACCTGAACAAATCCGGCACCCGCCGCGAAGAATTGCTGGTTAAAGCGGAAAACCTCCAGAAAATCTGGGTTTTACGTAAATTATTGGCTGATATGGACGATATCGAGGCGATGAACTTTATTGTTGATAAGCTCAAATCCACCAAAAATAATGGCGAATTCTTTGATTTAATGCGTAAGGGTGGCTAATTTATACTCGCAGAGTCGGTAATAGTGCGCTTTGTTGTTGATTTCATGGCATAATTTCGCCTTTACTGCTTCAACCATTTGCATTTAACTGGGTAAGTATTTAGGTCTCGTATTTTGTTACCTCACCAAAACGGCTGCCCGCTAATAGGAATTAATAATGAAACCTGGCATTCACCCCGAATATCGTGAAATCGTCTTTGTGGACGTTTCTAATAACTTCAGCTTCAAAACTCGCTCAACAATGAACACGAGAGAGACAATCAAGTGGGAAGACGGCAAGGAATATCCCTTGTCCAAGATCGAGACTTCATCAGAGTCACATCCTTTTTACACTGGTACCCAGAAGATTATGGATACTGCCGGTCGTGTTGAGAAATTCCGTCAGAAGTTTGGCACTAAAGCAGTTGCTAAAGCTACTGGTGATGGCGCCGCTAAAACAGCTGAGAAAAAAGCTGCTGCTGCAGAAGCCAAGGCTGCTGAAAAGCCAAGCAAGAAGAAGGCTTCGTAATAAGCTTACTAATAGGCATACTCAAAACAGGGCTTGGGTATTTACCCCTCCCTGCGAGATAATGAAGGCAGCGTTTGCTGCCTTTTTTATTGCTAGTTTTTTATGGTTAAACTCACCGCCGCCGCCACCACCTCGATCCCCCGCATCATTATTTTTGCGTTGACTTTAATCTATGGTCTGGCTGGACTCTTTACACGTGACCCCTGGAAAAATGAGGATGCGATTGGTTTTGGTGGCATGTGGACCTTACATCATGGAAATACGCTTGACTGGATTGTTCCACATCTTGCCGGGCGCGATGTTTCGCTTGGAGCACCACTCCCCTACTGGCTAGGAGCAGCTCTGATGGATCTGTTTGGTCCATTGATTGGTATGGCTAATGCTGCGCGTCTCTATACGGCACTCTGCTTTTTTGCATCTGCTTTAGCCATTTGGTATGCGACCTATTTATTAGGGCGTCGCCAGGAAGTACAGCCGATGGTTTTGGCAGTGGGCGGTCAACCAGGTCGCAAAAACTATGGCATGACTTTGGCTGATGGTGCACTGCTGATTTTCTTAGCTTGCGTCGGTCTTGCACAACGAGCGCATGAGACCACCCCAATGATGGCCCAACTCATGGGCATCAGTATTGTGTTGTATGGCACAGTTCGTGGCTTAGATAAACCATGGCAAGGTGGCCTATGGACGGGTCTTGGGATTGCGATCGTCGCCCTCTCCAGCAATCTCGCCCTGAGCTTGATTATTGTTAGTGCCACCATCATTGCAGTGATCGCTAGTAGTGCGAAGTTACGCTTTCGTTGGACATTAACAAGCACTGTCTTGGGTCTGATTGGTTTTGCGATCTGGCCAGCACTTTGGTATTTGGGCAATCTGACTCCTGAATGGCGCCATATTGCTGAAGCAGGCTGGCGCAATATTCCAGAGATGCGGGCAACACCCTCAATTGAATCACTGGGATTCTTGAGTGTGAACTTCTGGGCTTATGCCTGGCCTGTTTGGCCATTAGCGATCATCTCTCTCGCTCATTGGGGCCGCGCTCAAGAAGCGGGCAAATGGCGTGCACCCCATCTTTGCATTCCACTCAGCTTGTTTGCTGCTGGCTTGATTTATGTTTTGTTTAGATTAGAAGCCAATGAACATGATCTGATCATCTTGATTCCAAGCCTTTCGATCATTGCTGCATTTAGCCTGCCCATTCTCAAACGTGGCCTGATTAGTTTTATTGACTGGTTTGCCATGTTTAGTTTTACCCTGATTGCATTGGCTATCTGGATTATCTGGTTAGCGAAAATGACGGGTTTCCCAGAATCTACCGCCGCTAATTTAACAAGACTGTTACCAGGGTTTCAGGCTCAGTTTAATTACATGATGTTTATTGTTGCCCTTCTTGTTACAGGTGTATGGTTAGCGATTGTGCGTTGGAGAACTTCCCGCGCTCCCAAAGAAATCTGGCGTTGCCTCATCATCTCGGCATCGGGCACCACCTTAATGTGGGTCCTATTAATGACTTTATGGTTACCAACCATTAACTACGCCAAGACCTATCGTTATGTATCTGCTCGTTTAGAAAGTATTATTGCTAACACGCCAGGATGCATCGATACCAGCAACCTTGGTCCTGCTCAATTAGCGTCGTTTACTTACTTCACCAAACTTTCTCTGCGAGATGATCCCAGCTGTAATCTCATGCTGACCCATAGCTCTTTAGAGGCAAAGGCATATGCCGCCCTCAATCAAAAGAAAATTGAATTACTTTGGGAGGACCGCCGCGCTGCTGACCGCGATGAGCGTTTACGCCTCTACCAAATTACGCCTGTTGGTAAAGAATAAATCGTGCTGCACTTTAAGTTAGCACGTTTACGTGAGGATGTTCCTGCACTCTTAAAACTCGCCGGCCCATTACTGATTGGCCAGCTAGCAGTCATTGCTTTCGGCGTTTTAGATACCGCTATGACAGCGCGCTACTCTGCCGACGACTTAGCTGCTTTGGCAATGGCTTCGGCTATCTTTATTAGTATTTATGTTGGTCTCACTGGTGTGATCTCCGCGCTTGCACCAATTGCCGGACAACTCTTTGGCGCTAAACGCTTTAGTGAAATCGGTGAAGAAGTTCGGCAAGCAATGTGGCTTGCAGTAGGTCTGACGCTATTGGGATGTGTGATCCTACTGAATGCAGATCTGCTTTTAGAAATCTCTCAGGTCACTCTCGATATTGAAGGTAAGGCGCGCCTTTACCTCAGCATTCTGGCGATTGGATTACCAGCCAGCATGGCGATGCGGGTCTTAATCGCTTTACACAATGCCGTCTCTAGGCCTACTGTCATTACGGCAGTCCAACTCATTGGTCTTGGTTTAAAGCTGCCACTCAATCTCCTCTTTATTTATGGTGGCCTTGGCATTGAAGGTATGGGTGGGCCAGGTTGCGCTGTAGCCACCGTCATTATCAGTTGGTTCTGGCTGACCTCTACTCTGGGCTTTGTCCTATTTGATCGCTTCTATAAGCCGTTCAAAATCTTTGCATGCTTTAGTTGGCCTGACTGGCACCGCATCTGGACCCTCCTCAAACTGGGCGCCCCAATTGGCTTTAGTTACTTAATTGAGGTTACCTCCTTTACCTTCATGTCCCTGTTTATTGCACGCCTAGGAACTACGGCTTTGGCAGGTCATCAAATCATTGCCAATATGGGAACCGTCATTTACATGGTGCCTTTATCGCTTTCCATTGCAACAATGACTTTAGTCTCTCAATCGATTGGTGCTAACCAACAAAAGCGTGCCGAGGAAATTGGCTGGTCATCGGTTGTCTTCACAACCACTTTGTGTGTCTTGATTGGAATAGCGGTATGGATTTTTAGGGTGCAACTACTGGATTTATACGACCCACCAGAAGAAGTGAAATTATTTTCTATTTCACTCTTTTTGTTTATTGCTTTTTATCAAGTCTTTGATGCACTGCAGATTACAGCGGCATTTATTCTGCGAGCCTACCGAGTTGCCTTTTGGCCAATGTTGATTTATGCCGGCTCACTATGGGGCGTTGGCTTGGGTGGAGGTTACTTGATGGGCTTTAATGTATTGGGTAATACCCCAGAATTTTTACAGGGTGCCAATGGCTTTTGGGCCGCCAATAGCATTAGCTTGGGTTTGGCTGCACTCTTTCTGCTCTACCTCTTTAGAAAAACAGCGGCACGCTTTGAGAAAACGCATCCGCCGGTAGAGGTGTAATTACCAGCTCTATTGGATTGGTTTAAAGCCACTACTAGGAGGAGCGTAATTAGAATTACCTCTTTGCGTTGGATAACTGGGCACTTGATTGCCTTTGGAGTACATACATTGCTGGTAAGCAATGTTGTACTGTGTTTGCGATTGATTTTGTTTACCTGCAGAATTCATGGCGCCCATTGCAGCGCCACCAAGTAAACCAATACCTGCGCCAGTACCAATATTTTGACTACTGCCCCCCTGAATGACCGCACCTGCTGCTGCACCCAAGGCAGCACCGATGGCGGCACTGGTTGCGCCCTCTTTTAAGGCTGCATTACTAGTATCTTTGACGGCATTTGCAGCAAACTCACGGCACTGCTGATCCTCTTGCTGAAAGACCTCAAAAGGTTTACCTTCGCGCGGCATGATGGCAATCGTAGGGCCAGTAGGAGCAGAGACACAAGCAGCTAAAGAGCTAATTGCAATCAGGGTAAGTAGAGAACGCTTCATATGAAATCCTTCGGTATTGATATCTATTTCTTATTAACTGGCTATCTCATTGATCCAGCATTACTAGATGGCGGGATGGCTGGCTTAGTCTGCCAACCCGATGCGCAACTTTGTACGTAAGGAAAATATTGACCGCTTGCCTCACAGTAATACCAAATCGGTGGCTGCGGTTGAGCTGCCAATACCATGGGTTGCGATGGTACGTAGCTAACTAAGGGCGGAGCTGAATATATTACTGGCGGTGAATAGTAGCCAGTCCTGTAAGGGTAACCATAAGCAGGGCCATAGTAGCCAGACCTCCAAGAGGGTCCCCAGCCACCTCCCCATCCTGGGCCGTATGCTACTGGACGCCAAGCCCCTCCTCCGTACCCTCCGCCATAACCCCCGCCAACAGAGACCGCCCAACCCACATTAGCTGCTTGCGCCGTCATTGGTGCAAGAGTATATAAACCTACTGTCGTCAGGAATATCAGAGCCGCTTTAAAAGCACCTGATTGGTATTGCTGCTGAGTTATCTGCATAGTGGACTCCATTAATTAGTCGCCTCCTACTCTCTATAACGCTTCATCTGAACCCAGGCTGACAGGAATTGGGCTTTTATTGTCTTATTGATTAAATTAATGAATGCGTTACCTTGAAGAGCTATTGCTCTAATTTTGCGCCTGATCTGTAAATGACTCTACCCCATTTATTGCTCTCTGATTGAATCAGTCTAGAGAGCTCCTGAGGGCTTCCTGGAGCCGGGTCTAGACCGCTTGCTAGAAGCTTGTTTCGAACATCAGCCTGATTGAGCGCTTGGCGAGTCAGGGTATTTAGGCGTTGTTGTAAGGCTGGCGGTAAGTTTGCGGGCGCCATGAGCGAAAACCACGAGGTTGCCTCAAATCCGGGCAAGCCCTGCTCTGCCATGGTCGGAATCTCCGGCGCTGCCGGAGAACGCTTTAAGGTCGTTACTGCCAAAGCCTGCACTTCTCCCGCCTTAATGAGCGGTAGGGATGAAGACAGATTATCAAAGAGCATGGAAATACGGCCACTCAGGAGATCAGGTAGGGATTGCGCCCTCCCCTTGTAGGGAATGTGCCGAATCTGTGCACCTGTCATCTCCTTAAATAACTCGCCCGACATATGCAAGGAAGTACCAACGCCAGATGAGCCAAAGGTGAGTTCATTTGGGTTTGCTCTAGCTAGCTCGATCAGTTCAGACAAGTTACTTACCCCTAGCTTTTTATTGACAACCAACACATTGGGAGTGCTTGCTAGAAAACTAATGGGTGTGAAATCATGGATTGGGTGAAAGGACATCTTGTCATAAAGAGCGCCATTGATCGCATGAATACCTACCGTACCGATTAATAAGGTGTAGCCATCCGGCTCACTCTTAGCCACGATATCGGCGCCAATATTGCCACCATAACCAGGGCGATTTTCGACCAAGACTGGGACGCCTAAACTTTGCTGCCAACGCTCAGCCAATACCCTAGCCAAAATATCAGGCGCCCCACCAGGAGTGAAGGTCACCACAATGCGAATGGTTTGTTTAGGCCAAGGAGTATTGGATTTGACGGCCTTAGTGGTTTGAGTTTGGGCTTGGACTAAGCCAATAGTGGCCAAGAAAGTCAGCAGAATTACGCAGGCCCTCAAGACCTTGAACAAAATCATCATGAAATCACTAGCGTTAAATTAAAAACCAAAACGCGTGCGCAACCAAATCCAGCCCTCGTATTGAACAGGATCATCAGCACAAGGGCCAATGCCACACTGAAGCAATGTGGACGCTAGGTTAGCAAAAGTAATCACGATAAATAAGATCACCAATGAATTAGCAAACAGGGAACGTGAGCGAACATCACGGTTAGGCAACATCAACAAAATAGCAAGGCCGGCTATCAGGCCAACATAAGCAACAAAAGCCCAAGTATAAAAGTGCAGCTCTAAAAAGGTCGCTCCAAAGCCTTTATCGCCAGGCAAAACATGTAACAGAACTTGACGCAAAGAAACCATCATTCCGGCTAAGCCACCGATGATGCCCCAGCCATAATGTGCTGAATACGCACCGCAGCGAATGTTCAGTACCAATGCAAAACCAATAATCACAAAACCCATACGCTGCATTAAGCAGAGCGGGCAAGGTAACTCGCCAAAATAAATTTGATCAACAAAAGCATAAGACAGCATGCCAATGATTGAAGCTAAAGCCAGTTGATTGCCAAGCGCTGCTAGGGAAGGAGAGGCAGACTTACTCACAGTGGCTCTCATTTCCTCAGAGACTAATATTGAGGTGGTCAGTCGCATGAACTCGGAACCAGAACATCAGGATCACGACAGTCATAGCGAGCATGACTAAACCGGCTAGTCGTTTTTCATACCAAACAAAGACAAGACCGATAAAGGCTGTCAGGAAAGGTAGAAACATATACATAGAAGAATTCTATCGCAGGTCGAACTGAAATCTAAAAACAAATCTTTGGAAGGGTCTTTTGGATATTTTGATCGGCTGCTGATGACATTAATACATGAATGTCATTTGGGTCTGCCATCGCGGAGCTTGAGGAGCAAAATGCTAAGGGCAAGAGCGAAGGTCAAGGTATTCGCCAAAATCAGAGGCCACTTTTCAATGATGAGGCCATAGATCAGCCACAAACCAACGCCTGCAGTAAACAGGCTATACATCCCCACTGAAATTCCGGAGAGATCCCGAGTCCGCCAGGATTGAATGGCTTGCGGCAGAAAAGCAACCGTTGTCAGAAATGCGGCGCAATACCCAATAAACTCGATTTGATGTGACTGGAGATCCATTGAAATACTGAGGCGATGAATTTGGGGATTATTTCTTCTGATTTAAGCTCGCTTTACGCGCTTCAATTTCTTTGTTGATTGCAGCCAGTGTTTTCACATCTGGCGTCTTCCAATTGCCACCGGACTTATTCACCATATAAGCCACCGCATCTGAGAAACCCTCAATACTGAGGTTGGGGTTGCCACCTTTAGCAGGCATGCCTCTCACACCAACATAGCCATGAGCAGTTAAGACAACTTGTCCTTCAGCGATTAAAGGAGCCCACTTTGCTTTATCACCAAGCTTGGGCGCATTCAAGACCCCAGAAGCATGACAAGATGCACAGACTTGTTTATAGGTATTCTCGCCAGTCTCAGCAAACACATTCAAACTGAGGCCGCAGAAAGTAGCCAGAATCCAGGGGCGGAGTGATACATTCATAGGGAGGCACCAATCAGTAGTTCGTTGTTGTTAACGCTAATTTAGCTCAAATTGGTCGTCAAGACTCAAATTAGTTCATGGCTTAGTCTTTTCGGGGGATGGAATACCCGTTTTTTATGAGGATCTGCTTTGCAGCGGCCCCTTGAAGATAGTCATAAAGAGCGACTGCGGTTGATGGCGCATCACGCTTGAGCACCATACGCTGCTTAATGGGGGAATACAAATCATCCGGCAAGGCAATATATTGAATCTTTGAGCTCAACTCGGAAGACTGTGCCAGTGATAAGGCAGTAATGCCAACCTTAACTGCTCCGGTGCTCACATATACAGTTGCAATCGATATATTTTCTGCATATATCAATCTACTTTGTAATTCATCCCACAATTTCATCGACTGAAGATATTGAACGGAGGCTTTGCCGTAAGGAGCTAAATCTGGATTAGCGATCGAAATCTTCTTGGAATTTTTCAGCAAGGCCTTAATACTACCTGGGTCTGAATTTATATGGAGGCCAGCAGCAGAGTTCACAATGAGTGCTAAATGTCCAGTCGCATAAACGACTCCACGATCACGCGTCAGACCAGCGTCTACCAATCTCAAGGGATAAGACTCATCAGCAGAAATAAATAAATCATACGGCGCACCCTGCTTCATCTGACTAGCAAGATTGCCTGATGATCCATAAACAATCCGAAAATTCGCAGCTTGAGCATTAGTCTGCTTAAAGCCCTTAAAAATCTCTTCAAATGCGGGCTTGAGATTACTTGCTACAGCTACAGTGAGTGTCTGCGCATAGGAAATAGAGGCCGAAAAATACCAGGCAAGAAATCCAATCGCAAGAATGATTCTCTTCATCAGAAATATTTTATAGCCAATCCGAAGTCCGCTGATGAAGACTCATGGATTTATAGCCTGGGGTTTCACCTGAAAGGGTGCGAATCTTGCGCATCAGCTTCGCTAGATCTTTATTAGCGCTTAATTCTTCACCCATAGCCAAGAAAAAGATTTCGTCTTTTAGCTGAATAAAGTCCAGACCATTATCAATGGCAACACTTTTAACGCCCATACCCACATCTGCCTTCTTGGCCAAAATAGCCATGGCGATCGCAGAATGCGTAAACTCCTCATTCTCATAACCTTTAATACTGCGAGGATCTATACCATCCTTACTCAAAAGCGTATCTAATAGCAACCGGGTTCCTGACCCCTTCTGCCGATTGATAAAACGGATCTTAGAGCGCGATAAATCTTTTGCTGAAGTGATGCCGTGTGGATTACCCTTTGCCACCATCAAGCCCTGAACTCGCTTCATTACTGGAAATATTTGCATTCCTTCTTTTTGCAGGCGCTTTGAAATAATTTGGGAGCTTGGTGTGTCAGAGACATGGAAACCTGCAATATCGACCTCATAATTAAGCAAACGCTCTAAAGCCTCACCCGATCCTGCGGTAATTAATTCAAAACCACCAATATGAATCACTGCTTTTTGAATCACTGGATCACTACTGCTAGCGAATCGCCACTGTTTTTTGGTCTTCATCCTAAATTGAGCAAAGCCTTCTTCTAGGTGAGCAAGGCTGGCCTGACCTAAACGCATTGTCTTTTGGTCAAAATCATCGGTAAATTGAATCAGGTATCTAGCGTATTCAGATAGTTGAGATCCATGCCCCCTTACTCTGTCCATAAGTTTGAAACCTAAAGCCTGCTCAACTTCATTGAGTTTCTGCCAAACATTTCTATAGGAAAGGCCCATCTTTTTACAGGCAGACATCAAGGTTTTGCCGTTTTCAATGTCTTTTAACAAATTGGAAAGCCATAACAAGTCAACAATAGCGGGATCTTTGGCATTCTTACTGCCAAAAACGAGGGTTGGACGGATCTGAATTCTCATATGTATTTTTTTGCATATTGATGTTTTGTAATATGACAGATCTTAACCGAACAACCCTAAGGAAGTGAACTCAGATGAAATTCTCGATGAACCGTATTTTGCTGACAACGCTGACAGCGTTAGTACTATTAAGTAACAGTGCTTTTGGACAACAGAAAAGTATTGTGCTGTCCTCCACCACCTCTACAGAGCAATCTGGCTTATTTGGCTTCATCTTACCGATCTTCAAAATGAAGAGTGGTATCGATGTCAAAGTAGTGGCAGTGGGTACTGGTCAAGCCCTTGATATCGGACGTAGAGGTGATGCTGACGTAGTATTCGTGCACGATAAACCTGCTGAAGAAAAGTTTGTGAGCGAGGGGTTTGCTACCAAGCGGACTGAAGTGATGTACAACGACTTTGTCTTGATTGGACCAAAATCTGATCCAGCCAAAATAGGTGGAGGCAAAGACATTAAAGTGGCGTTTGAAAAGATTGCTGCAGCTCAAACACCATTTGTCTCTCGTGGCGATAAGAGCGGTACCCACGCAGCGGAGTTGCGTTATTGGAAGGATGCCGCTATTTCATTAGCGCCAAACGCTTGGTACAAAGAAACTGGCTCTGGTATGGGTCCTGCTCTAAACACTGCTTCTGCAATGAATGCCTATATTTTGGCTGATCGCGCAACCTGGCTTTCCTTTAAGAACCGTGGTGATCTCACCATCCTTGTTCAAGGTGACCCAAAGTTATTTAACCAATATGGCGTCATGGCAGTCAATCCAGCTAAATTTCCTCATGTGAAAAAAGTGGAAGGCCAAGCATTTATTGATTGGATTACCTCTAAGAATGGTCAAGATGTCATTGCCAGCTATCAAATCGGTGGCGAACAACTCTTTTTCCCCAATGCCAAGAAATGATAGGTAGCTCAGTTAATACAAAGGCCCGCATTGCGGGCCTTTGTATTACGTCTTTCAGTACTGAGTCATACTGAATAGAAATCAAATCTTTACTTCTTTGGCGTTACAAAGCCAATGGCTGTGTCATCAACAAACTCAACCATGACATCGTCACCCGCTTTAAATTTCTCAAGACCTAAAACGCTTTTATCCACTTTGACTTTTTGCTTCTCGCCTGAAGGTAATGTAAATGTGACAACACGCGTTTTTGTATCGATTGTGCTAATTTTTACTGTTGCATAAACAGTGTCGGTAGTTTCTTCGAATGGCTTAGCAGAACCTTTGCCAGAAATCATGACTGAACGCACACCTGAAACACCTGGCTTTGCATCTTTAGGGGCAGCGACTAAACCAACCGCAATCGCTTGAGCATGCTCAACAACAAACAAGTCACCCTTCTTTACTTTATCCAGATCATTGACCTTCTTGGACACGTTCATTTGAGCCAAGTTACCATTCGCATCTTTCAGCACCACGATACGCTTCTGAACATCCACAGAATCAACGGTCGCAGTTAATACAATTGCTTCTGCTGCCAAAGGCAACATTTTTGCTGGGGCCTGAGCAAGCGCTGAGCCTGCAAGAACTAAACCGAGTGAAGCAACTAATGTAGCGAATAAAGATTTCTTCAAGATAACTCCTAAATTAAGATTTGGTGGCGCATTGCCACTGAACTATTCTAACCATGAAGTATGTAATTTATATGTCTTATTGTTAATATTTAGACCCTAAACACATGCAATTTGCTACATTGGAGACTCCATCACTCCTTCACCCCCCATCAAATAGAGCGCAGAGAGACATCGTGATCTTGATTAAAACCTGGCAGGATGCCAAGCAAGAGGCTTACTTCATTCGAAAGCGTGTCTTTATCGAGGAGCAAGGGGTTCCTGAGGCGATGGAGCTCGATGAATATGATCCTATTGCTCAGCATGCCTTAGCTTATTTAGGAGACGAGTGCATTGGAACCGCTCGACTGATTGTTTTGGCAGAGCATCAAGGTCAAATCGGTCGAATGGCAGTATTACCAGCATATCGCAGGCAAGGTATTGGCGGTCAACTACTTGGCTCCTTGCTTAAGCTAGGTCAATCCCAAGGCATCAATCAGTTTGTATTACACGCCCAGCTATCCGCGATCCCGTTTTATACGCAATATGGGTTCATCGCCCAAGGCGATATCTATGATGAGGCAGGGATTGCACATCGCGATATGATTCTATCTATCTAAAAGCCATTTAATACCCATGACCCAATTAGCTAATCCACCCTTCCTCTTTCGTGTTTGCTACTCGGATACCGATGCAGCAGGATTTGTCTATCATGCCCGTTATCTGGAGATCTTTGAACGTAGTCGCTCTGAATGGCTACAGCAAAGAGGATTAAGCCCTACTAAGCTGATTGATGAATTTGGCATTCTGCTGCCCGTTCGTGAAATCACGATGCACTTTCACAGACCTGGTCGCTTAGATGATTTGCTGAGTATTGATCAAGTCATTGAACATCGCAGTCGCACCCAAATTGCCGTCAAGCAAACCGCTAAACGCATTACTGCAGATGCTGATCCAGAATTAATTGCGAGCGCCCTACTCCATATTGTTTGCGTAGATACTAAAACTCTCAAACCTAAAGGGCTACCTGATTGGCTCTTTGCTGCCGATCAATCATCACATCCTTAAGGCGCTCTCATGGAAGAAGGTAAATTACTGATATTTGTAAAAAGTCTTGCTCTGCTTCTGGAAACACATCCCAGCGAAGAGCGCATTTTTTCTCAAGGGAAAATACTCCTAGAAAATCTGATTAGAGAAGATGATTGGCTACCCCAAGAGTTCTGCAAACCACATCCACAGCATTACCAACAGTACTTACTCTATGCCGACCCGCTCGATCGTTTTTCAGTGGTCAGCTTCGTTTGGGGGCCTGGACAAAAGACGCCGCTACACAACCATCGCGTTTGGGGCATGGTTGGTCAATTACGAGGACAAGAGCGCAGCGCAAACTATTACCAGCAATCAGATGGCAGCTATCAAGCCAATGGGTTTTGCGTTTGCAAGCCAGGTGAAGTAGCAACTGTATCGCCTAATACCCACGATATTCATATGGTGGAGAATGACTTAAGCGATCAAACTTCAATCAGTATTCATGTGTATGGTGGCAATATTGGACGTATTGAGCGGGTGGTTTTTGATCCCAATACCGGCGCAGAAAAATTATTTATCTCAGGCTATACCAATACCCTAAGCCCAAACCTCTGGAATACCACTGCCAATCCTACGAGATAGCTTAAAATAGGACTTCTTTCTGCAAACACTTCAAGTGTGGCAGCTCACCCCATTGGCCGGGACAGTCGTTTAATTGAATACGGGTCAATATTTATTTGGCTCCTATGTTATTTACAGATCTTGGTTTATCAGAATCCATTCTTCGCGCTATCAGTGAGGAAGGCTATACCAGCCCTACCCCTATTCAAGAAAAATCCATCCCTGCCGTTTTAAAGGGTGGCGATTTACTTGCGGCGGCCCAAACGGGTACAGGTAAAACTGCTGGCTTTACCCTGCCGATATTACAGCGCTTAAGCAACAGCGCTAAGACTTCTGGCAAACGTCAATTGCGTGTATTGATTTTGACCCCCACCCGTGAATTAGCCGCTCAGGTACAAGAATCCGTCGTCACTTACGGCAAATATACTGGCCTCAAATCCACTGTCATATTTGGTGGCGTTGGCGCTAACCCACAAATCAAAGCCATTGCCGCGGGACTCGATATCTTGGTGGCAACGCCTGGTCGCTTGCTAGATTTAATGTCGCAGAACTGTGTCTCCCTTGCCAATATAGAAATTCTGGTGCTGGATGAAGCGGACCGCATGTTAGACATGGGCTTCTTACGAGATATCAAAAAGATTTTGGCTGCACTACCAAAGCAACGTCAAAACCTACTCTTTTCGGCAACCTTCTCAACGGAGATTAAGGCTTTAGCTGATGGCTTGCTGAACTCTCCTGCACTCATTGAAGTAGCGAGGAGTAATAGCACTAATGATGCGATTGCTCAGCTAATCCATCCAGTAGACAGAACTCAGAAACATCCTTTATTAGCACATCTGATTAAAACCAACCAGTGGCAGCAAGTTCTGGTCTTTACTCGCACTAAACATGGCGCCAACAAATTAGTCACGCAATTAGAAAAAGATGGCATTACTGCAATGGCGATTCATGGCAATAAAAGTCAAAGTGCACGTACTAAAGCATTGGCAGATTTTAAGGATGGCAAAATTACCGTCCTGGTTGCCACTGACATTGCGGCACGGGGGATCGATATTGATCAACTCCCCCATGTTGTGAACTACGATTTACCCAATGTCTCAGAAGACTACGTACATCGCATTGGTCGCACTGGAAGAGCAGGCTCAAATGGGGTTGCTGTCTCCTTAGTTTGTGTTGACGAACATCAGATGCTCAGAGATATTGAAAAATTGATTAAGCAAAAACTGCCACAGGAAGTGATCGCCGGCTTTGAGCCAGATCCGAACGCGGTGGCACAACCGATTCAATTAAGAAGTCAACAGCACCAGCAATCTAGAAAGCCTAGAACAGGTAATAATGGTGGCGGTAGTGGCGGAGGCAAGCCTGCAACTAAACGCAGCAGCCCACCTAAAAGAAGCTTTAATCGATAGCCTTCACTAATAAGGCCGTCGTACTATCAAGATAAATTGCTAGGAGATGAAATGACTATTAAGGTAATTGGCCTCATTCAGCTAAACGATCTTGCAACCTTTGAGCAATACCGCAGCCAAGTTGGAGATACGGTAGCCTTGTATCAAGGGAAAATTACTTCTCGAGGAGCGCTGAGCACCCTTCTCTGGAATGAATTGGAGTGCGGACCCTTTAGTGCATTTGTGGAACTAGAGTTTCCGAACCTAGAGCTTTCAGAAGCTTGGGCTCATAGCCCCGAATACCAAAACTTAATATCCATTCGTAGCAAGGCCATGAAACTTACCTTGTTTTCTGTTACCGTCTAAAAAAATAAAGCCCAGCTCCTTTTGGGGGCCAGGCTAAATTGATTACGCAGTAATTCGAATTACTTCTTCGCTTCCATTGCTTCTTTAGTAGCAGTAATTTCTTTACGACGCTCTTTGCATGCGCCAGCAATTTCTTGCAAAGCTTTACGTGCACGCGCAGCGGATGCCTTAACACCCTTTTCAATGAACTTGTCGTTTTCCGCTTTATAAGTTTCAAAAGCAGCCAATAATGTATCGTGTTGTGACATCTGGACTCCTAGATTTTTGATTAGTGTATGAGGGCTGAGCTCAAAAATAGTATATCCCCATAAAAAGCAGGAGAATCCAGGTCTAGCCCTAGGGATAACTCTTAGATCCCGTAAATAACCCAAAATGAGAAAAATACAAAAAACCATTAAAAATTGGCGTAAAGAATAGCAATATGGGTATATTTTCAACTCCAAACAGTCTTACCCCTATTACCCAACTGCATCCCTCGCTGACCAATTTGTACTGAAAATCCTGAAGAAAAATTGATATGTCCCTACCCAGCCAAGATTACGCATTTGTCAGAAACAAGCTCCTTAATCAGGAAGAAATTGCCCTATTAGATGTTCGTGAGGAAGATCCACACGCTCAAGAACATCCTTTGTTTGCGGCTAATTTTCCACTTGCTCGGATTGAGCTAGATGCGTTTAGTAAGCTCCCAAGAAAAGATGTCCCGATTGTGACGCTTGATGATGGCGAAGGCTATGCGCAATTAGCAGCGGAACGATTTGCCAAGCTTGGCTACCTTGATGTGTCCATCTTCAAAGGTGGTGTTACTGCATGGAAAGCTGCTGGTGGCGAAGTTTTTAAGGATGTTAACGTTCCCAGTAAATCTTTTGGTGAGTTTGTGGAGTCCAAGAGACATACACCCTCCTTATCCGCTCAGGAAGTAAAGCAACTGATCGATAACAATGAAGATATTGTAGTTGTCGATGTTCGTCGCTTTGATGAATACCAAACAATGAGTATTCCAACCGGCATTAGTGTCCCAGGTGCCGAGCTAGTCTTGCGCCTTCCAGAAATTGCACCCAATCCAAAGACTAAGGTCATTGTTAACTGTGCAGGGAGAACTCGTAGCATTATCGGCACCCAATCGCTGATTAATGCAGGCATTCCAAACGAAGTAAATGCATTGCGAAACGGTACGATTGGTTGGACGCTAGCTGGTCAAGTACTTGATCAAGGTCAAAGCAGAAAATTCAAAGAGGTTAGTCAGGACACCGCAAGACAAGCTGACCAAAGAGCGCGTAGCGTTGCTGAAAAAGCGGGTGTTAAGCGGGTCAGTCTCGCAGATATTGAAAAATGGAAATCTCAAACTGATCGAACCAGCTATTTCTTTGACCCTAGGACTCCGGAAGAATATGAGGCAGGCCACCTACCAGGATTTCGCTCAACTCCTGGCGGCCAATTAGTGCAGGAGACGGAAATGCTTGCTCCTGTTCGCGGGGCACGCATCGTCTTATCTGATCCAGGCGGTGTGAGAGCAAACATGCCGGCATCATGGCTCACCCAGATGGCTTGGGATGTCTATGTGATTGATGACATTAAAACGAGTGATTTGACTGAGAAAGGCGCATGGAAAAGTCCCCTGCCAAGGTTTCCTGAAATTCAAACAATAGATCCGATTACTGCCTCAACTTGGCTAAAAAATGATGCTGGCACCATTTTGATAGATTTAAGCACCCATGCCAATTATGTAAAAGCGCATATTCCAGGCAGCTGGTTTGCACTACGCTCACAGTTCTCGACTGCGATTCAGAATTTACCCAAAGCAGACCGCTATGTCCTCACTAGTACCACAGGTGAGCTAGCGATATTTGCTGCACCAGAAATTCAAGCATTGCTAGATGCTCAGGTCCTTGTTTTATCAGGCGGGAATCAAGCCTGGGTGGCTGCGGGCTTTGAAATGGAAAAGGGAGCCACCCATTTAGCTTCACCCCCAATAGATCGCTACAAGCGACCCTATGAAGGCACTAAGGTTGATCAAGCAGCAATGCAGGCATATCTAGATTGGGAGTTTGGCTTAGTAGAGCAGTTGGGCAAAGATGGTACGCACCACTTTTGGGTGCTTTAGCAGAGCGGCAAACTAAAACAATATGAACAAAATAATGACTTGCTTGATCCTGTCTTTTGGACTGATGGGTTGTGGACGAGAAACCTACACCACCTATTCATGTAGCGATAGTCCTACTACAAAATTTCCGATGGTGATTAAAAGAGCCTCGATGCTATTTCAA
>JBIISV010000010.1:0-24267 GCA_044340835.1 Polynucleobacter sp. | reverse complement strand
TTGATGGTGACCTTATTCGAAGCGCCCCTCGTCTCAAGATGATTCAGAAGTGGGGTGTTGGTATCGATAGGATTGATCTACAGGCGGCAGCAGAAAAAGGTATCACGGTTGCGATTACAAATGGAGCTAACGCCATTCCAGTTGCTGAGCATACTATTATGCTGATACTTGCCACTCTACGAAAGCTTCCATTAGCTCATAATTCTCTAATTCAAGGTCAATGGCTTACCGCTCAATTGCGAGCCATGTGTTTTCAGTTAGAAGGAAAAACAGTTGGGTTATTTGGTTTTGGTAATATTGCCCAGGCTGTTTCAAAAAGGTTGGCCGGT
Source organism: Polynucleobacter sp. (assembly GCA_044340835.1). GTDB lineage: Bacteria > Pseudomonadota > Gammaproteobacteria > Burkholderiales > Burkholderiaceae > Polynucleobacter. Next base: position 23,938 of record JBIISV010000010.1, on the reverse strand, counting down.
TTCAATGTTCGGATTTTGTATCACAGTCGAACCCCAGTGAGTTCAACTGTGGAGCAAGATCTTGGTGTTAGTTGGGTTGATCTCGATACCTTGTTTATGCAGAGCGATATTTTAAGTATCCATGCAACCCTTAATTCAGAAAGTAGACATATTATTAATGCAGAGGCATTAAGGAGAATGAAGCCCTCTGCAATTCTAATAAATACCTCTCGTGGAGATCTTGTAGATGAAGCTGCACTCATTCAGGCTTTGCAAAATGGCCACTTGCGTGGCGCTGGTTTAGATACATTTTCAGCTGAACCTTTGAGCAAGAATAGTCCTTTGCTAAATATGGACCAAGTGGTAGTAACTCCACATTCGGGCGCTAGCGTTTTTGAGGTAGTTGCTAAAATTGGTGAGCATGCGATGAGTAATATACTGCGCTTTGAACAAGGTCTACCGCTTGATCCAGCCGATATCATTCTCAAACCTTGAGCTATTAGGAGCAGCATCACCTAAGGCAATATATTAGGGAAGAAGAAAAGTATTCAGAATTACCACCATTTGCTCGGGTATCTCTTCAGACTAAACTAATTTGGAGTTAGCAAGTCGATCGTATTGAGTTTAAATTCGTCAATATTTTTTACAAATGTGTCTTGAGTAGAATCCCCCTTAAGAAATTTTAGAGAAAAGTCTTCTAAATCCTTGGGATCCTTAATTAAACAATAAAATAAATTGGCATCGTTATTTTTAATACAGTCAAGCAATCGCGACATCAGTAATTGACTGGTTGCAAGCGAAAATCGCGCTTTTAAATCATCTGAAATAAACAGAGTGCAGGTAGGGGTTATTTCGTGAGATTCAGATAAAAAAATCTCTACAGAGAATTTACATAAATCAAATAGTTGAAATGATGAAGTACTAAAGAAGTAATGACTCTGTTCCGGTCTTAAGTTTTGGAGCAGAATACGATCTTCATCATATACATAGTAAGTAAGGTTGGATTCGCCTTGTAATCTAAACCACCTCATAAACAATACCTTATAACTTTTGTAATATTTATGAAGATAATATAGTATTTTTATACTAGTACACTTTACTAAAGTTTTTTTAGTAATTTCTTTTTACACAGTTGCGACTATTGAAACTCCATCAATTATCGTTGCGCTATGGATTACGATAATAATTACCTTCATATTCAGAAACTGCAAAGTACGCTTGACGCAGCATTTTCATTACTCCCCATCGAAACCTCAATCATTTCGTATGAAATCATATTGATCACAATGAGGCACTATTTTATGGAAGAGGAGTTATCGCTGAAAATTATTTTCTCAAACAAAAACTTTACAGAGATGGGTGCTCGGTTTCACTTAAATAGACTTATCAAAAATGATTGGATCATCTCTGAAAAATCTGAACAAGATCTTCGCGTCAGGATAATCAAGCCGACAGATAAGCTTATAGAAGTATTTGACCGATTTCAAAAAAACTGTTTTTATTAATTTGCAGAAGTAGGCCATACTCTTTTAGAGCGAATTATCCTCAGCAAAAAATTCCTTTTTGTCTTAATATAGTCAAATATTAAAAATACAAATTCAGGAATTAATATGTTTACTAAAACAATACTCAGCGTTCTTGCTCTTGGAATTACGATAGTTGGACTACTAATATTTTTTAATACCGGCGAGTATTTAACCTTTGCGATCGGTTTGGTGCTTTATTTCTTGGCCGCTGTTTCAAACTCTGTTTTCAAAAAGATGAGTGACTAATTTGTAGTCCTCGCCTGGATTGGTGGGTGCTCGATTATCGATCGGTGAATTGCAGTTTAGCTAGACGGGCGTAAAGTCCGCTGTGTTCAATTAAATCAGCATGTGTGCCGGTTTCAATGATCCGCCCATTTTCCAGTACAACAATTTTATCAGCCTGCTTTACTGTGGAAAGTCGATGAGCGATCACAATGGTCGTTCGATGATCCATTGCTGCTTCAAGGGCGCGCTGTACGAGTAATTCTGACTCAGCATCTAAGGCGCTAGTGGCCTCGTCTAAGAGTAATAAGGCCGGATTTTTTAATAAGACGCGTGCAATCGCAATGCGCTGTTTTTGCCCTCCAGATAGGCGGATACCTCGATCACCTAAGAAAGTGTGATATCCCTCGGGAAGCTTGGAAATAAATTCATCTGCTATTGCAAGGCGAGCTGCTGCTAGGACCTCTTCATCAGTCGCATCCATCCTGCCAAAACGAATATTCTCCATAGCATTGTCTGAAAAAATCACAATATCTTGGGGAACAACACCGATGAATTTCCTCAGCGCTTCGAGTTCAAGCTTACGAATATCGACACCATTAAACAGGATTTCACCGCTAGTGGGGTCATAGAAGCGCTGCAATAGTTGAAAGAGCGTTGTCTTTCCGGCGCCTGAGGGTCCAACGATAGCAATCCTTTGGCCGGGTTTAATCTCTAGAGATAGGTCGGATAAAACGCTATTTTGATTCGATGGGTAGTGAAAGCTCAGACTGTTGATTTGCACTTCAATGCCAGCCGCGTTGACTTGAGAGATTGATTGTGCGGTAGCGAGAGCTTGGACAGAAGACTGAACATTTAAGAGTTCTAGAAGGCGATCACTTGCGCCGATCGCTCTTTGGGTGTCACCTATTACTTCTGAAATACCAGCTATAGCTCCTGCCACAATCACGGCATACAAAATAAATTGAGACAATTCTCCCGCCGTAATTTGCTTATCCATGACTGCGTAAGCGCCAAGCCAAAGCACCAAAATAATGCTGGTAAAGCCAAATAATATGGCTACAAATGTTAGTAGGGATCTTGCCCGTGTTCGAGTGATGGCAGCATCTAGAGCGGTATGAATAGATTCATTAAAGCGATGAATTTCGATATTTTCATTAGTAAATGACTGAATGGTCGGTATCGCATTTAATTTTTCACTTGCTAATGCAGAGGCATTCGCAATCTTATCTTGAGAATTACGGGAGAGCTTTCGCACTCTTCTACCCATGATTATAGTTGGAATGATTGTGAGCAATAGCGTAGCGAAAATCAGCACAGATAGTTTTGGACTAGTAATGAACATCATCACCAAGCCACCCATCAGTAAAAGTAGATTGCGGATGGCCATCGAGACACTGGTGCCAATGAGTGTCTGGATTAGAACAGTATCTGTATTTAGGCGTGAGAGTATTTCGCCGCTATGAGTAGATTCGAAAAACTCGGGACTCTGTTTGATGACGTGACTATAGACCGCCGAGCGAATATCGGTCGTAATTTTTTCGCCTAACCAGGACACCATATAAAAACGCAGAGATGTACCCAGTGCAACTAAGCCAGCAACAACAAATAGAGTTAAAAAAGTGGCGTTGATTTGGTTACCACTATTAGTGTTAAATCCCAAATCAATGATTTGTCTAAAAGAGAAGGGGACGGCTAAGGTTGCACTTGCAGCCAGTAGCAAACTAAAGATCGCCAATACAAATTGTTTTTTATATGGCTTTAAAAAAGGAAGGAGTGCTGCTAAGGTGCGAAATCCACGGGGATTTGTCTTGTTGCTCTGCTTGGTCATTGAATAATCCCTAATAATTATCTATGATAGTTCACTTAGATTGGATTCGTTTTTAGTGATATCAAGAAGATGACAGGCGATAACTCCGCAAGCAATAAAGAACCTCTATATAAAAGAAGTCCATGGCTACCTCGTGGTCAAGGTCGCAAGCTCATTTTTCTGGGGCTCATCATATTGGGGGTCTATGGGTCCACTAGGCATTGGTCCTTCCTTTTCTTATTGCTGATGTCGGTGATTGCGCTCTCGCCAAAAATTTTGTTAGCCACGGCTTATTACTACGGAAGATCTGCCTTATATCTTGGTCAGCTATTTAGTAAATGAAGATTTTTTTGACTGGAGCCAGCGGCTTTGTGGGAAGTCATTTGGCTCAGTCTTTGCTTGCAGCGGATCATGAGATCGTATGCCACTTTCGTGCACCGCAGGATATCAATATCGAGCCTCAGTCCAATCTGGCAGTTTGGTTGGGAAATCTCAATGATGTGGAAGCTTTGTCTAGGAGGCTGCAGGGTGTAGATGCCGTGATTCATTGTGCGGCAGAGATGAAGCTATGGAATTCAGAAAAAGCACTCCATGAGATTAATGTTCTCATGACTAAAAATATCTTAGCGTCTGCCAGGCAGGCTGGCGTAAAGCAGTTCATTTACATGAGTGATGCCTCGGTTGTTAAAGATCCACTGAGTCAAAATCTGAATGTTTCGGAATCTCAAGCTCTACCATCACTAGAAAAATTTCCCTATAGTCACAGCAAGTCACAAGCAGAGCAGTGGGTTCTTGCGTCTGGAGACGATACGCTGCGAACTCTGAGTCTGAGGCCTGCGTCTCTTTGGGGTGTAGGAGATCTAGTAGATCGTAGTCTCGGTAAAGCGGCCGACCTGAATCAGTTTGGTTGGTTCGATCAAGGAAATTACCTATTTTCAACTTGCTATATTCGCAATCTTTGCGAAGCAGTCAATAAAACTTTGCAGTCCACATTAACGCAAGAAAGTTTTTTTATCAGTGATGGGCCGCCAACGCAATTTAGGCAATGGATGAGCATGAGACTGAAGGCAGGTCATTACAAGGTGCCAACCTTATCCATACCTCGGTACTTTGCCAAATCCCTGGCGCGTTTTACAGAAAATGGCTGGAAATATTTACCGCTTCGTGGCGAACCCCCTTTAATTAGAGAAATGGTTCATTTAATGGCGCACCCTTTTTCTATCTCCATTCAAAAGGCCAAAGATCAATTGGGATATGAACCGATTTATGCCATGGAAGGCGGCATGCTTGAGATAGAGAAATCAACCAACAGATCAAGGGTAAACCCTAGTAATATTGACTCAAGCAAAGACGCAGTTTAAAGTTTTCAACAACTATCCAAAAATAAATTATTCGATAATTTTTTTGTATAAAAGCTATAAAACTTGAAAGGATGCAGATTATGTTTAAATTTCACGATATGAAAGATCGGATTTCCAAGATAGCGGGTTTTTTTGGAATGGTGGTCAGCATTACGGTTGCTTTCTATCTGATCTTCCCTGCGGGTCAGACCCAATCCAAATTTGCCATGTTTTTAGTGTCACTAGGCATTGCAATTGCTCTGAGTGTTCTGACATTCAAGGCATTACTAAAGTCACAAAGATAAGGCTCTATTCTTAGGTAGTAAAACCCCCAAATGCTTCATTATTTGGGGGTTTTTTCATTGGATTTGTGAGTAAGTCATTGCTGGATCTTGGTCAATTAATGGGTATAAACACTTATATCCAATAGTGCTTAAGAAGCTTTTACTATGTAATATTATTGTTACACTTAAATGAGTAACTATTTTCTTGCTGCCCGACCCTTTTTGAAATTAATCCCATGGTTCACAGTTTTAATCTTGAATTTAAGTCGCATATCAATGCCAGGGGCCAGAATTGAATTCTGTAACCCAGGAAGTGAAGATGGATTTCCAGCCCTTAAAAGAGCGTGGGCAAAGAGAGGTTTTCTGCGGACTCACTGGGATTATCTGGTTGCATCGAAAAATTCAAGATGCTTTTTTCCTGGTGGTTGGCTCTCGTACCTGCGCTCACTTGATTCAATCTGCGGCAGGCGTCATGATTTTTGCGGAGCCACGCTTTGCAACCGCGATCATTGATGATCGTGATTTGGCCGGTCTTGCCGATGCCAATGATGAATTAGATAAAGTGGTGAAGCAATTGCTGGATCGTCGTCCTGATATCAAGCTACTGTTTTTAGTGGGATCTTGTCCTTCAGAAGTCATTAAGTTAGATTTATCCAGAGCGGCACAACGCTTGGGTAAAACATTTGCGCCTCAGGTGCGCATTCTGAATTATTCCGGTAGCGGGATTGAAACAACCTTTACTCAGGGTGAAGATGCTTGTTTAGCTGCGCTAGTGCAGGATCTACCTCAATCAACCCAATCTGATGAAGTGGATTTACTGGTAGTGGGCTGCTTAGCTGATGTGGTTGAAGATCAATTTAGCCGTATCTTTAATGATCTAGGGATCAAGTCTTTTGCTTTTTTCCCGCCACGTGAGTCTACCCAAAGGGCTGTTGTGGGGCCAAAGACCAAATATTTATTAGCCCAACCCTTTTTAACGGATACCGCTAGATTCCTTGAAAATTTGGGGGCTCAAAGAATTCCTGCGCCGTTTCCATTGGGGGTAGAAGGGACCGAAAAATGGTTCTCAGCTGCAGCCACAGCCTTGAATATTTCTCCTGATGTATTTGAGAAGGTGATTGCTCCACAAAGAGACCGTGCCAATAAGTCACTTGAACCCCATCGCGCAGTCCTGCATGGTAAATCGATTTTCTTCTTTCCAGACTCTCAGCTAGAAATACCATTAGCGCGTTATTTAAACAGAGAGCTGGGGATGAAGTTGAAGGAAGTTGGCGTTCCTTATTTACATCGTCAGCATATGGCAGAGGAATTGGCGATGCTAGACCCCAAGACCCAATTGTCGGAAGGTCAAAATGTAGAGAACCAGTTAGACCGCTGTCGAGAACAACAGCCAGACATGGTGGTATGCGGGCTTGGCCTAGCCAACCCATTGGAAGCTGAGGGCTTTACAACAAAGTGGTCGATTGAGCTCGTTTTCACACCCATTCAAGGATTTAATCAAGCGGCTGATCTGGCAGAGTTATTTGCACGCCCCTTAACGAGAAAAAATAAGCTCATGATGGTAGAGGCGGCATGAAGTTAACACTTTGGACCTATGAAGGGCCACCCCATGTTGGTGCTATGCGGATTGCTACGGCAATGGAGAAGGTGCATTACGTCCTGCATGCCCCGCAAGGGGATACTTATGCGGATCTCCTGTTCACCATGATTGAGCGGATGAAAAAGCGGCCACCTGTTACCTACACCACTTTTCAGGCGCGTGATTTAGGAAGTGACACTGCAGAGTTATTCAAAGATGCCGCTAGAACAGCTTATGCCCGCTTTAAACCCGATTTACTTATGGTGGGCGCATCTTGTACAGCCGAGCTGATTCAAGACGATCCAGGTGGATTGGCCGCCGCCCTAGACTTGCCTGTACCTATCTTGCCGCTTGAATTGCCGGCATATCAAAAGAAAGAGAATTGGGGCGCAGCAGAAACGTTTTATCAGATGGTCCGTTTACTGGGGCAGTCATTTATTTTGGCCCCAGGTCAACAGCGCCCAGCCCGAGCAGCGGATGCAAAGCCAAGTTGTAATATTTTAGGGCCCACAGCGCTGGGTTTTCGTCATCGCGATGATGTCGAAGAAATTTCACGCTTATTACGTGACCTGGGTATCGAAGTCAATGTAGTTGCGCCACTGGGCGCTAATCCAGCAGATATTGCGCGCTTGCATGAAGCAGACTTCAATGTCAATTTGTATCCAGAGACTGCCAATACTGCAGCCACTTGGATGACTCGTAGCTTTGGTCAACCATCGACTAAAACTATTCCGATTGGATTTAAAGGAACTCAAGCTTTTATCACTGAGGTCTGCCAGTTGGCAGGTATTGAATGTGATGTTGAAAAATTAAGTCAATCATCTAAAGCGCGTTGGTATGCCTTATCAGTGGATTCAACCTACCTCACCAATAAAAGAGTGTTTATTTTTGGTGATGCTACCCATGCCATCGCTGCGGCAAAGGTAGCGGCCCATGAGATGGGTTTTAAAGTAGTTGGCTTGGGAACCTATAGTCGTGAATTGGCTCGTGATGTGCGTGAAGCTGCTGCTGAGCTTGGGCTTGAGGCAATCATCACAGATGACTATCTAGAAGTTGAGGAAAAGATTGCCGAACTTCAGCCAGAGTTAATTTTGGGAACCCAGATGGAGCGCCATATTGCTAAGCGCTTGAAAATACCTTGTGCAGTCATTTCATCTCCTGTTCACGTACAAGACTTTCCATCCCGCTACTCACCACAAATGGGCTTTGAGGGGGCGTGTGTATTATTTGATACGTGGGTTCATCCACTCATGATGGGCCTAGAAGAGCATTTAATTGGCATGTTCAAAGGGGATTTTGAATTTCATGATGGTGCTATGCCATCGCATCTTGGACATGCCTCAACTCCTGCCAAAGAAAACCTGGTTGAGGCACCCTCTATGGCCAAAGCTACAAATGGAGCTCCTGCCTGGGAAACTGACGCAGAAAAGGAACTCAATAAGATTCCCTTTTTTGTGAGAGGTAAAGCTAGAAGAAATACAGAGCGTTATGCTGTGGAGCAGGGACTTATTAGCATTACATTAGAAACTTTGTATGATGCAAAGGCACATTTTAGAAGTTAAATATTGACCCCGTGTCGAGAAGAGTGAAGGTTAGAAAACATGAAAGCAATCAACATACCCGTTTCAGATTTTCGTAGCGCACCACCGGATGGTGAGGGTAGTCTGCAAGTTCAGCTCGATCCTAACTTAAAAATTGGTAAAGCTAAAGTGTTTGCGATTTACGGAAAAGGCGGTATTGGTAAGAGCACCACCTCATCTAACCTATCAGTTGCTTTTTCTAAATTGGGTAAGCGTGTCATTCAAATTGGGTGTGATCCTAAGCATGACTCTACCTTCACCCTGACTAAAAAACTGATGCCTACGGTAATCGATGTGCTCGAGAAGGTAGATTTTCATTCTGAAGAGTTACGCGTTGAAGACTTTGTTTATGAGGGCTATAACGGGGTCATGTGCGTTGAAGCAGGTGGTCCTCCGGCTGGAACTGGTTGTGGTGGTTATGTGGTTGGTCAGACAGTGAAACTCTTAAAAGAACACCACTTGCTTGACGATACTGATGTCGTGATTTTTGACGTCTTAGGTGACGTCGTGTGTGGTGGCTTTGCAGCGCCACTTCAACATGCAGATCGTGCGCTTATTGTGACTGCTAATGACTTTGATTCTATTTTTGCGATGAATCGTATTATCCAAGCTATTGGTGCAAAGGCCAAAAACTATAACGTGCGATTAGGGGGTGTGATTGCTAATCGCAGTAAAGATACCGATCAAATTGATAAATTTAATTCGCAAGTTGGCCTAAAGACCATGGCCCACTTTCCTGACTTAGATGTGATTCGTCGTAGTCGTTTGAAGAAATCGACTTTATTTGAAATGGAATACTCTCCTGAGCTTGAATTAGTCCAGCAAGAGTACATGCGTTTGGCTGCAGCACTCTGGCTCGGAGCAGATCCGCTGCCTTCAATACCAATGAAGGACAGGGATATATTTGATCTACTCGGCTTTGATTAAGTAACTACTTAGTCACTGGGCATGCCAACCAGCTTGGCAGTAACTTCCCACAGATCTTGGCTGAGTTTTTCACTCTTAGCCTTCATAGAGAGCTCTTGTGCAAAGGGCTCTCTAATTGCTGAGTTGCGGTTGCCCCAGCTCCAGTGAACACCTGATTGAGTGAAGTGTGGGTCTGCGACCACTTGAGCAACCCGCTCACCTGCAAGCTCCTGAGTTACATAACCCTTGGTAATATTTTTCTGAAACCAGGGAAATATTTTCTGAAAGAGTGGCGGCGTATCTCTAAAGAGCGCTGTCTCTGCTACGCATCCAGGATATAGCGTATTAAAGATGATGCCAGTACTAGCGTGATACCTTTTTTGTAACTCTCGATTCATGACCATATTACATAACTTACTATCTTTGTAAGCTTTGCCTGGCTTAAAGGGTTTGCCGTTAATCATGGCAATCGGCGCCTTAAAGCCAGCGATGAGTCCATCTAGAGCGCCAATATCTGCAGGCGCAGGAATGGGAACCTTACCCCCGAATTCTTCTGAGTTTGCCGTTACAGTGCCCAAAGTAATTAAGCGCGCATGCTCATGTTGGGCAGCCGTTTGCTTTAGGTTTTCCAGCAACATTCTGCTTAAAACATAATGTCCAAAATAATTTGTTGCGACGCTAATCTCAAATCCCTGAGGTGAGCGTGCTGGCTCCTTAAGGAGCGGCAGATAAGTTGCTGCATTGCAGAGCAAGGCATTGAGTTTTTGACCGCTATCATTAAAGCGCTGTACGAAGGCTTTAACACTATCTAGATTACCTAGGTCTAATGGCCAGATTTCATATTGGCTTGAATCAAATTGATGGGCCTTAGCAACTAACACCATTTTTTGGGGATCCCTGACTGCCAGTATCAGTCGCCAATTTCGAGCTAGCAGGGCTTTAGCGGTATATAAACCAACACCAGATGAGGATCCAGTAATAATTGCAAGCGCTTGAGTTGTAGTGGAGATCATTTTTCTATTACAGTCTTAGTTTTGGTAAAAATTAATTATTGTCATTTTAAGGCTGGGACTATGTTTCTAAAAGCGCTCAAGATTATTGCGATTGTATTCATAGCATTTCTCCTTCTTGCTATCCTCTATTTATGGACGCCGGATAAGTCTAAAGCAGAGTTAGAGAAAACATATGGCTCACCTAAAAATGCTTATGTCACCGCATTAGGTGTCAATCTCCATTACCAAGATACTGGCCCTTCCAAAAATCCGATCCCCATTCTCTTTTTACATGGCTTTGGTGCAAGCTTGCAAACATGGGATGTCTGGTCAGAGGCCTTAAGTAGTGAGTACCGGGTAATTTCTATTGATCTGCCAGGATTTGGTTTAACGGGAGAGGACCCGAGCGGCATCTATACCGATCAGAGAAGTGTGGAAGTGTTGGAAGCTTTTCTCAAAGAGCTCAAGATTACTAAGGTGGTGCTAGTTGGTAATTCGATGGGGGGAAAGTTTGCCTGGCAATTTGCAGCCCGCTATCCGGATCAAGTAGCCAAGTTGGTACTCATATCCCCAGATGGATATGCCAGCCCCGGGATAGAGTACGGCAAAAAAACAGAAGTGCCTGCTATTGCTGAACTCTATCGCTATTTCTTTTCGAAAACTTTTTTGGCGATGAATCTGGAGCCAGCTTACGCTAATCCCAAAACATTGAGTAATGATTTATTGAATCGCTACTATGATTTAATGCTTGCCCCTGGAGTCAGAGGCGCTATTTTGGCTCGGATGCAGCAAACTGTACTGCAAGATCCGGTGCCATCTTTGGCAACTATCAAAGTGCCTACATTATTAATCTGGGGTGAAAAAGATGCTTTTATCCCTATTGCAAATTCCAATGATTATTTGAAAGTAATGCCTAATGCGAAGAGAGTATCCTTAACTAATATTGGCCATCTACCACAAGAAGAACAGCCTTCCATTGGCCTACAGATACTCAAAGATTTTTTATAAGCTATGAAACGAATTCCTTTAGACTGGCCAAATCGAGAACATAGCTGCATTGTTGCTGTGGGAAATATCGATTGGCATGTACAGCTCACTGGTAAAGGTCCGGTTGTTTTACTGCTGCATGGCACGGGTAGCTCAATCCATTCTTGGTCTGATCTCATTCCTTTATTAGCAGGCCATGCGCAGGTGCTAGTACCCGATTTGCCAGGCCATGCCTTTACCTTAGGCGCAAAACTAGAAGATCTCAAGCTAGATGAAATTGCACGCTCATTACAATTGCTCATCAATCAATTAGGAATCGAGGCGCCATCAATCGTAGCGGGGCATTCTGCAGGCGCACCCCTAGCTATTCGTTTTGCGGTGGCTGCAGCAAAGCAGCCTAAGCTAGTGATTGCTTTGAACCCATCCTTTATTCCGCCACCACCGGTCTACACTAGTTTCTTTGGACCACTCTTAGGCCCGATCACCAGATCTTCAACACTTTCTAGCTTACTCGCTTCACTATCACCCAGTTTAGGAATGGTAGATAAATTACTAGACTCAACCAATACCAAATTGCCAGAGGCTCGCAGAGTGCATTATCGAAAACTCTTTGAGCGTGCTGATCATGTGCGTGGTTCAATGAATTTCATGGCAGCAGCAGATATCCAGAAAGTGTTAGTTGAAGCTGATTTGTATCAAGGTAAATTGATTTGCGTATTGGGTAATCAGGATGCATGGATTCCGATTAAACCGTTAGAGAAGATTATTCAAGATTACTTTCCAGCTGCAGAGATTATGAAGTGGGATGGTGGCCACATCATGCATGAACTGGAACCTAGCAAGGTGGCACAACTCATTCTTGCAGGATTGACAGAGCCTAATGACTAAGGTCGTTTAAGTCCCTGCATGATTGCTTGAGAAACCTCATTGGCTCCTGCATTCGGAAGCGGCAAGTACATCGACCCCAGTAGCGCTGCCATTGCCTTGCCCTCGTCTCTGGCTTGGGGTGAGGTATCAATCCACAAAGACTTAAAAGAATAATAAGAGGCAGCGCGTGCTGATTGCTGTGCATCTTCCATTGCTTTCGGTCTTCCGGGGGAACCATCTTTAGCGATATTGGCACGACCATCCGTTAAGAAGACTAGAGCAGGGGTTAGACCTTTTCTCATGGATGCACTGGCTATCTCAAAAGATTCATCAATCGCACAAGCTAAAGGGGTGCCACCTCCACCAGGTAATCCACTTAAAGCCCGTTTCGCTTTTACTAAGGAGCGGGTAGGGGCTAGGATGAGCTCGGCAGTGCTGCCTCTGAATGACATCACCGCTACTTGATCTCTTCGGATATAGCATTCAGCTAGCAGCAGCTCTACAGCACCCTTGGCTTCTGCCAGGCGATGCATGGCAGAGGATCCAGAAGCATCTACGATAAACATCGTTAAAGTTTGCGTCCGCTCTTGATAGCGCTTAATCCGAAAATCTTCTTTGCGAATCACAATTTTTCCAAGAGGAATGGTTTTGCCATCCGCCATCATTTCTGCTCGTCGCATACCTTGCCAAGGAACGGCGGCTCGTAAGGTATCAATAATGCTCAGTGTCTTACCCCCCTCAGGTATGCCTGGCATAGTACCTAATGGACGACCGCGCATTCTGCCGACTTTGATAGCACCAGTCTTGCCGCCCATTCCTTTAGGTGTTTTCAGGTCTGCTAAATCAGCGAGGCGAGCAAGGATGTCGGGTGGAATTGCTGCTTGAGCAGCTTCCAAGACTTCATCTTCAAGGGCTTGCGGAGTTTCTGTATTCCTTTCAGATTCTTGCTCCTCATCCTCTTGCTCTTCTTCCTGCTTCTGATCTTCTGGAGGAGTGTCTGGGTGAGGAGGTGGAGGAGGAGGCTCTTGATCTAAAGGTTCTTGCTCATTCTCAGGCTGCTCATCTGATTCAGGTGAGATCTCCTCCTCTTCTGGAGGAGCGCTTTGTGGCATACGCGTGGCGCGCGGCGACAAGACTAAAGCAATCGCACGTTGCAAGTGCATACTACTTACTTCATCTTCTCTATCAAACGCAGCCAGACACTTAGCGGTATTCATGGCCAAATTGAGTGCACGTATCGATATCACTCCTAGCTGCTCTGCAACCCCAACTAATGCATTCAGACTATCTTCACTCACGGTAACTTCTGAGAAGTGCTCTTGAGCATATTGAAGTGACTGAGCGTCTGGCAGAAAATCATCATCTGTTTCTGGTAAATCTCTCCAGCCGATGATGTCGAGATTCAAAAGAAAAGCGGTTCGTTGTCGAATTTTTTCATTCGGCTGTTCGTCATCTTCGATGCCTTCATCTAAGGCCACAACCCCAAAGTGACTATCAATCCTTCGGCTTTGGCCATCACGCTCAATGGTAATAAACCCATTATCTAGGGCGCTTACTACTTTTGCTGCAGCACCTACTTCTACTCTCTCCGCCATTGGTATGATTAATAATTGCTGATCGCATTGAGCTAATAAGCCCTGCCTGAGAACAGCTTTACCAGTTCGCAATGTTTGATCGAGATCGATTCCGCCAATCAGATTTTCATCAGAAATTCCGAGCGGCATTTTGCGCAATGGCAGGCGCATACCGCCTAATTGGGCAACAGTGTTGAGATAGGTGACCCAGCGATCTCTGACTGGGCCAGAACGTGCACGTAAAATAATTCCGCCCAAACCATGCGGATTAATGACTAAGAGCTGCGCGACTTGAAGCGCACGCAACCAAGTTTCTAGCTTGGCACTCTTGCTAATCTCTTGGGTTTGTTCTGGATTTTCCAAAAGAGGGGGCTTGCTTATTTACTTTGTTGTTTCGGGAAATAATTCTTCGATAGCTCTTCTGACTCTGACGCCAGAGCTCGAATCATCCAAGGGATTGCGTCTGAGACGATGTTGAAGAGCAGGTACTGCAATCTTTTTGAGATGCTCGATCGTCACCTGATTTTTTCCGCACAAGGCGGCATAGGCACGCATTGCCCTAAGAAGGGTGAGTTCGCCGCGTAAGCCATCGGTTCCAAGGTGGCTGCACAGTTGAGTGACTTTTTCTAACATGGCATCATCTACCTTTACTGTTGGCAATTTCTTTTTGCCAGCTTGGATCTGTCCTCGAATGACGTCGTCTTCTTTTTCCCAGATTTCCATGAATTTGGTTTGATTGCGTTCAAACTCATCACGTCGCTTAATGATTTCTACGCGTGACTTTGGTTCCTGAGGTGTCTTGACCTCAACTGCGAGTCCAAAGCGGTCAAGTAGTTGTGGACGTAATTCACCTTCCTCTGGATTTCCGCTTCCAACTAATACAAACTTAGCTGGGTGACGAATACTCAAGCCTTCTCTCTCGACCACGTTTGCTCCAGAAGCAGCAACGTCTATCAATAAATCGACTAAGTGGTCTTCTAAAAGATTGACTTCATCGATATACAGAAATCCTCGATGCGCCTTCGCTAGAAGACCAGGCTCATAGGCCTTCTCTCCAGTACTTAAGGCTTTTTCAATATCCAATGCACCAATAACGCGGTCTTCAGTGGCGCCTAATGGTAAGTCAACTACTGGCACAGCTTTCTTAATGGCCTTGAGTTTGCCGCCAACCTTAAGTTTGGATCTGAGTTCATCGCACACTGGACAGCTTCCGCTTGGAGCATTCGGATCGCATGCATATACACAATCCTGAACTGAGTTCATCTCTGGAAGCAATGCTGCAAGTGCGCGAACTGCAGTAGATTTACCGGTACCACGGTCGCCCATCACTAGTACGCCTCCAACACTCGGGTCGAGTGCCGCAATCAAGATTGCCAGTTTCATATCCTCTTGCCCAACAATTGCAGAGAAAGGGTAATTACGTGCCATTCAGATTCCTTGAAATTTTTAACTCAAAGTTTATTAATTAATTTTATTGCAACGCAGCAAATTAATTAATGAGTAGTACATCTCGTAAATATACTGGCATTAAATTTTTACTAGGATTTACCCTTAAATCAGGGCTTTACAGGAAATATAGTGTCAATTTTAGTTGACAGTATTGTAGGATTCTTAAAGAATCAAACCACGACAAAAAGTAAAAAGTAAATTTTTTAAATTTCACCTTTTAACAAAACTGATTTAATGCTGACAAAAACACAATCTTCTAACCTGCATGAGCCTATCAGGCTGGTGCTGGTTACGATGGATACTCATTTAAATAGTGCCGCAAACCGCGCCTACGAGGACCTCAAGAAGACGATTCCGGGAGCAACCCTAAGAATCCATTCGGCTAGTGAATTTGCCGGAAATCCAGAGCATTTGCAAAGCTGTAAAGATGACATTGCTACTGGCGACATTGTGATTGCCACTATGCTGTTCCTTGAGGATCATTATTTACCAATCTTAGATGATCTCAAAGCAAGGCGAGACCATTGTGACGCCATGGTTTGTGCCATGTCGGCAGGTGACGTTACTAAGCTAACGAAAATTGGCAAGTTGGATATGAGTCAGCCGGCTAGTGGCTTGATGGCGATGCTTAAAAAGCTACGTCCAAGCGCTAAAGATAAGGACGGTAAGAGCAAAGCGTCTACTGCTGGCGCTAAGCAAATGAAAATGTTGCGCGTGATTCCGCAGATGTTGCGCTTTGTGCCGGGTACCGCTCAAGATCTGAGAGCTTATTTCTTATCCTTGCAGTATTGGCTGGGCGGCTCTCAAGAGAACATGTACAACATGATGGCCAACCTCATTAATCGCTATGCCTCTGGATCGCGTGAGGCTTTGCGTAAAAATGCTAAGGCACTGGATCCAGTCGAATATCCAGATTCTGGTGTATATCACCCGCGGATGAAGAATCGTCTAAGTAATAAGTTAAGCGATTTGCCGAAGGTGGTACCAGATGCAAAAGCGCGTGGCAGGGTGGGGCTCTTAGTACTTCGCTCTTACTTGGTATCTGGCAATAGCGGTCACTATGACCCAGTCATTGCCGCATTAGAGGCGCAAGGTTTGCAGGTAGTACCGGCTTTTGCTGCTGGCCTAGATGCCCGTCCAGCAATTGATGAGTACTTTAGTCAAGATGGCAAGCCAACTATCGATGCCATGATTTCTTTAACTGGTTTCTCTTTGGTGGGCGGACCAGCTTACAACGATGCCCATGCAGCTGAAGAGGTGTTAGCTAAATTAGATATTCCTTATATTGCCGCTCACCCTGTTGAGTTTCAAAATCTGGAGCAATGGGGAAGTTCTGAGCGCGGCTTACTCCCAGTGGAGAGCACCATCATGGTGGCTATTCCTGAATTAGACGGCTCCACTATTCCAATGGTTTATGGCGGACGTCCTGGTGCATCTGGTACCACTTGTACTGGATGTCATAAGCAATGTTCATTTACGGATGAGCACAATCCACAGGATATGTTTACCTGTACTGAGCGTGTCGGTATGTTGGCTGCGCGCGTTGGTAAATTGGTTGACCTACGTCGTTCGGAGCGCGCAGAGCGTAAGGTGGGTATCGTACTATTTAACTTTCCGCCAAATGCCGGAAATATTGGTAGTGCAGCCTACTTGAGCGTATTCCAGTCATTGCAGAATTTATTGCTTGGCATGAAGGATCGCGGCTATACCGTTGACGTTCCAGCATCTGTTGATGAGTTGCGTGATTCGATTTTGAAAGGCAATGCTCAGCAGTATGGCGCTGATGCAAACGTTCATACCTTGATTCCAGTAGACGACCATGTCCGTCGCGAGCCCTGGTTAAAAGAAATCGAAGCTCAATGGGGCCCAGCTCCTGGTAAGCAGCTGTCTAACGGCAGCTCGATCTTTGTTCTTGGTAAGCAGTTCGGCAATATATTGATTTCCGTTCAACCTTCGTTTGGTTATGAGGGTGACCCAATGCGCTTACTGTTTGAGCGTGGCTTTGCTCCAACCCATGCCTTCTCTGCTTACTACCGTTACTTGAGAGAAGACTTTGCTGCTTCAGCAGTGATTCACTTTGGTACGCATGGTGCGCTTGAGTTTATGCCTGGTAAACAAACAGGCATGAGTGGAGCATGTTGGCCTGATCGCTTAATTCATGATTTACCGAATATTTATTTATATGCATCGAATAATCCTTCTGAGGGTGCGATTGCAAAACGCCGCTCTGGTGCAACACTGATTAGTTACCTTACCCCGCCAGTCACTCAAGCAGGTTTATATGCTGGCCTTGCTGATTTAAAAGCCTCAATTGAACGCTTTAGATCTTTAGAGATAGAGGCAAATGAGGAGCGTGTGGATTTAGCTGAACTGATTCAGGCGCAAGCTGTAGAGATTGATCTGTGTAAAGCAGATCCTGTATGGGATAAGTCTGATCTGGATGGCTTACAAAACAAGGTAAGCAATCTTTTCAATGAATTACTTGAGCTCGAATACACCTTGATTCCCCATGGCTTGCATGTGGTTGGTGCAGTTCCTCCTCTTGCTGAGCGTTTTGGTTTGTTAAAGGCGATGGCTGATGTGGCATTGGATCATCCAATCGAGGATGAGGTAGTTGAGTCCCTCATGAGTGGTGAGAAGTTTGATAAGGTGATTGATTCGCATCCAGAGTTGCTAGAGTTGGGCAGTCGCGAAACCCTAGTCAATTTATTTGGCAAGATGGTCAAGTCCAACGAGCTCATGTCTGCAGAAACTGAAGTGACTGGGATGTTGGATGCATTAGACGGTCGTTTCATTCGACCTGCTGCAGGCGGTGATGTAATGCGTAATCCTGAGGTACTGCCTACGGGCCGTAATTTGCACGGCTTTGATCCTTTTAGAATTCCGAGTGTGTTTGCTGTGAAGGATGGCGCTAAGCAAGCGCAGAGAATTCTGGATGCGTTTGATAAAGAATCTCATTCACTTCCCGAGTCGATTGCGATGGTGTTATGGGGTAGTGATAACTTGAAATCTGAAGGCGGCCAAATTGGTCAGGCGCTCGCATTGATGGGCGCATTGCCGCGTTTTGATAGTTATGGCCGATTGGCTGGTGCGCAATTAATCCCTTTAGGCGAGCTGGGTCGCCCAAGAATTGACGTAGTCATTACTTTGTCTGGCATCTTCCGTGACTTGCTGCCACTGCAAATTAAGTTATTAGCTGAAGCGGCATTTATGGCTGCCTCAGCAGAGGATGAGCCGCTTGAGCAAAACTTTATTCGTAAGCATGCTTTAGCTTATCAAAAAGAGCACGGTTGTGACTTGGAAACTGCATCATTGCGAGTTTATGGTAACGCAGATGGCGCCTATGGATCAAACGTCAGCAATATGGTTGAGAACAGCGTGTGGGAAGAGGAAGATGAATTAGCTGAAACCTATACCCGTAGAAAAGGCTTTGCTTTTGGACGTGCCGGTGTGCCGATTCAGAATAATGCCCTATTAAAGAGTGTTTTATCTGATGTGCAAATGACTTATCAAAATCTAGACTCGATGGAGTTGGGTGTTACAACGATTGATAATTACTTTGATACTTTGGGCGGCATTACTAGGGCAGTAAAGCGTGCGAAGGGTGGAGCGGATGTGCCGGTCTTTATTGGCGATCAAACGAAGGGTGAGGGTGCTGTTAGAACGCTCTCAGAACAAGTTTCTTTGGAAACTCGTACCCGTATGCTTAATCCAAAGTGGTATGAAGGCATGCTAGAGAGTGGTTATGAGGGTGTGCGACAAATTGAGGTTCATATCACTAATACGATGGGCTGGTCAGCTACTACGGGTCAAGTTCAGCCTTGGGTTTATAAGCAACTCACTGAGACTTTCATGCTCAACCCAGAAATGCGTGAGCGTTTAGCAAAGCTCAATCCAACTGCTGCAGCACGTTTAGCGAATCGTTTGACTGAGGCATCACAAAGAAATTACTGGCAGCCTGATTCAGAGATGCTGAAGAAGATGCAAGAAGCAAACGATGAGCTTGAGGATCGTCTTGAAGGTATTTATGACAATGTTGCTGTAGCCGCTTGAGAGGGTAAATATGAGCTTACTAGATCGAATCAACCAAAGCCTTGAAGATGCAATGCATTTGTCCTACTCTAAGCAGGGGCCAAAGTTACTTCAGGAAGCAATGCATTATTCCGTATTTCCTGGTGGTGCCAGAATTCGTCCTCAACTCTGTTTAGCAGTGGCATCTGCTTGTGGTGACGATGATCCCGCTCTATCTAATGCAGCTGCTAGCGCCATTGAGTTATTACATTGCGCGTCCTTGGTCCATGATGATTTACCCTGTTTTGACGATGCAAAGTTGCGTCGTGGCAGGCCTTCTGTGCACACTGCTTATGGTGAGCGGATTGCTGTTCTTGCAGGAGATGCATTAATCGTTTTAGCTTTTCAGTGTTTGGCAAGCTCAGGAACTCGTTCAATTTTCCGCTTGGCGCCATTGATGAACACGATCGCAATGAGTGTGGGGTCTCCTCATGGAATCGTTGCCGGACAAGCATGGGAGTGCGAACCAAAAGTAGATTTAGTTGATTACCAGCGCGCTAAAACAGGATCCTTATTTGAGGCGGCGACTGCTGCTGGCGCTCAAGCTGCTGGCGCTGACGCTGCTACTTGGAGGCCTCTGGGTCAGTGGTTAGGTGAGGCGTACCAGGTGGCGGATGATATTCGTGATGTGATTGCAGATCAAAGCGTACTCGGGAAGCCTGCAGGGCAGGATGTTACTCATAATCGTCCTAGCTCTGCGAAAGATTTGGGTTTAACTGGAGCAGTGCAACGGTTTGATGAATTAGTTCGCAAGGCAATCGCCTCTATACCGCATTGCAAAGGCGAGAAAATGTTGCGCGGCCTAGTGAGCCAAGAGTCCGAGCGTTTAGTTCCTTCTGATTGGTTTAAGGATTCGGAGAGAAAGATTCTATTCCGCCAAACTAGTAATTCTTAAACACAGCACTGTTTTTCTAATTTATAAATTGCCATTCATGGAAAGCTTCTTCGATTGGCGAAATCGTCTTATTGCCTCACCAAGTTTTCAGCGCTGGGCTATCCGATTTCCACTCACTCGCTGGTTAGTTAGAAAGCAGGCCTCTGATATCTTTGATTTGATGGCAGGCTTTGTTTACACCCAAGTCCTGCTTGCTTGCACCCAAGTGAAGCTTTTTGACACCTTAGCTAATGGCGCATTGAGTTTTGATGACCTCCAAAAACAAATCGCTTTAAAGCCAGCCGGCTTAAGGCGTTTGTTGGATGCTGCAGTTGCTATCCGGTTGCTGGTCAAGCGTAGCGAAGATCGTTATGCACTCAGCATGAAGAGCGCCCCATTGGTTGGTAATATCGCTATTCTGGATATGGTCAAGCACCATGCCGATTTTTATCGCGATCTATCAGATCCCATTGCGTTGTTACAGGGCGATAAAAGCTCTGTCGCTTTGAATGAGTACTGGTCCTACATCACCCCAGAACAGGGTGCCGCGCCTGAAAATTTATCCGCTGAAACGGTTGCCGACTACTCTAAATTAATGTCGCATACCCAATCACTAGTGACAGATGAGATTATCGATGCCTATCCAATGAGTAAGCACCGTATTGTTTTAGATATCGGCGGTGGCCAAGGTGCTTTTATTAAAAGATTGGCCAGCCGTTACCCCCACCTTACTTTTAAATTATTTGATATTCCTGGTGTCGCAGAGCTCTCCAATGCACACTTTCATGAGATTGGTTTATCCAGTCGAGCGCAGGCCGTAGGGGGTAATTTTTTCCAAGACCCGCTTCCCAAAGGTTGCGATTTAGCAACCCTAGTTCGAGTGATTTTTGATCATGATGATGTTCGGGTCAGGCAGTTGCTTGCCAATGTGTTTGAGGCCCTCAATCCAGGCGGAACTTTATTGCTTGCAGAGCCCATGGCTGAGACCAAGGGTTTTGAGGCTATGGGCCATGCCTATTTCGGCTTTTATCTCTTAGCGATGGGCAGGGGAAGGCCGAGAACTGAGGTGGAAATAAGCGGTTTATTAAGTCAAGCAGGTTTTACAGGTATCAAGCTATTAAATTCTTATATGCCACTCAATGCGCAAATATTGCAGTGCAACAAACCAGGCTCCTCTACTTCATAAAAGTGCTTAAAATACATGTCCGGATAGCTTTTTTCGGATTAATCGCTGAAGTAGAGAAAACCCCTAGATGACAAGCGGGCAAATACGGGTTAAAAACAAAGTGTAAATATTTTTATACACATTTAATCCAAAAAAACAAGATTACATAGCGAGAAATGACTAATCAATATCAAACAAGAGCGATCGTTCTGGAAAGGCCAGAAAGTGTTGCCCTTACCGATCTTGAGTTAACACCTATGACCCCCATTGATGTCTTGGTTGATATGGAGTGGAGTGGAATTAGCACTGGCACAGAAAAATTATTGTGGACTGGGAAAATGCCCAATTTTCCAGGTATGGGTTATCCATTGGTGCCTGGTTACGAGTCTGTTGGCAGAGTAGTGCAAGCAGGTTCAGACTCCAAGATGAAAGTCGGTCAAAGAGTATTTGTTCCTGGAGCTAAGTGCTACGGAGAAATTAAAGGCTTATTTGGTGGCGCAGCTTCGCGGGTGGTTGTGGACAGTCAGCGCATCATTGCAATTGAAGATAAATTAGGTGAGGAAGCAATTCTGTTTGCGCTAGCCGCAACTGGTCACCACGTTACTTCAGGTCCAGGCCAAGAGCAGCCCGATTTAATTATTGGACATGGTGTATTGGGACGCCTCATTGCTCGCATTGCAGTTGCTAAAGGTAAGCGCCCAGTAGTCTGGGAGACTGATGCTGGCAGACGCGAAGGGGCGGTTGGCTATGATGCAATCGATCCAAAAGATGACCAAGTAAAAAAATACAAAACGATTGTGGATGTCAGTGGCGATGCACGCTTAGTTGACACGCTTATCAGCTGCCTTGCACCTGGTGGTGAAATAGTGCTTGCTGGTTTTTATGACACGATTTCTTTTTCATTTCCGCAGGCGTTTATGCGGGAAGCGCGTATTCGCATTGCTGCACAGTGGGCGCCTGGAGATTTAATTGCAATCAAAGATTTGGTCGAGTCAGGAAAATTAAAATTAGATGGCTTAATCACACACCGATCATCACCTAAAGATGCAAATGAGGCTTATCACACAGCTTTTAATAACAAAGAGTGTTTAAAGATGGTTATAGATTGGAGAAATCTACAATGAGTACAGCAAGCATCCCAGCAACAGCAACAATCCAGTTTATGGATTTGAAAAAAGAGGCTGCTATTGAGCCGGATCCAGTTTCCACCGGTCCAGTGACGAAAGAAACCCAAATCATTGCAATTTATGGCAAGGGTGGTATTGGCAAGAGCTTTACGCTCGCTAACCTGTCTTACATGATGGCTCAACAAGGCAAGAAGGTATTGTTGATTGGCTGCGATCCAAAAAGCGATACTACCTCTCTCCTGTTTGGCGGTAAAGCTTGCCCAACCATTATTGAAACTTCATCGAAGAAAAAATTAGCAGGTGAATCTGTATCGATTGGTGATGTTTGCTTTATTCGTGATGGCGTATTTGCAATGGAGCTTGGCGGCCCAGAGGTCGGTAGAGGTTGCGGTGGGCGCGGCATTATTCATGGCTTTGAAACATTAGAAAAATTAGGCTTCCATGATTGGGGCTTTGACTATGTACTACTCGACTTTTTAGGAGACGTAGTCTGTGGTGGCTTTGGTTTGCCGATTGCTCGAGATATGTGCCAAAAAGTGATCGTGGTTGCAAGTAATGATTTGCAGTCCCTTTATGTTGCCAATAACGTTTGTTCAGCAGTGGAGTACTTCCGCAAATTAGGCGGTAACGTTGGTGTAGCAGGCATGGTGATTAATAAGGATGACCTGACTGGTGAAGCACAGGCATTTGCAGAAAAGGCTGGCATTCCAGTCTTGGCAGCCATTCCTGCGAACGAAGATATCCGCCGCAAGAGTGCTAGCTATGAAATTATTGGTCAGCCTGGTACGCAGTGGGCTCCGCTCTTTGAAGAGCTAGCTACCAATGTTTCAGAAGCTCCCCCAGTTCGCCCCAAGCCATTAACCCAAGATGAGTTATTAGGTTTGTTCTCTTCAGAAGTAACTGGTCGCGATATTGTGCTCAAGCCAGCTACCGTGAAAGACATGATGGGCAAAGATGAAGTCATTAAGAAAACACTTGAAGTTATTTACGATCAGGCTTAAAGAGATAGAGAGCAATCTGCTGTTATGACTAAAACGATCATTCCAATTACCCCAGAGGAAAAGTTAAAGACCGATCCTACTTTAGGAGATGGCTTGGGTTGTCATTCTGGTGAAGCAGAGATGCTTGCAGCTGCTAAGGCCGCAGGTAAGTCTGAAACATTGCAGCAGTATGCAAAAGACTATCCTAAAGGCCCGCATGACCAGCCACAAAGCATGTGTCCTGCATTCGGGGCATTGCGGGTAGGTTTGCGCATGCGTAGAACGGCTACGATTCTCTCTGGTTCTGCTTGCTGTGTGTATGGCTTAACTTTCACCTCCCATTTTTATGGCGCCCGTCGCAGCGTTGGTTATGTGCCGTTCAATTCAGAGACATTGGTAACTGGTAAGTTATTCGAAGACATTCGGGATGCCGTCTATCAAGAGGCTGATCCAGAAAAATATGACGCGATCGTGATCATTAATTTATGCGTACCAACCGCTAGCGGTGTTCCACTGCAGTTGCTACCAAAAGAAATTAATGGTGTCCGTATCATTGGTATTGACGTACCAGGATTTGGTGTGCCAACTCATGCAGAAGCAAAGGATGTCTTGGCTGGTGCAATGCT
>JBIISV010000103.1:0-7250 GCA_044340835.1 Polynucleobacter sp. | reverse complement strand
TACGTGAGTTTTTATGTAGTGAGGCGATGCATGCTTTAGGCATTCCCACTAGTCGGGCTTTAGCCGTAGTAGGTTCACAGCAAGCGGTATTACGTGAAACTATGGAAACAGCTGCAGTATGTTCGCGTATTGCACCAAGCTTTATTCGTGTTGGCCATTTTGAACATTTTGCTTCACTTCAAAACAATGAACGTCTAAAAGAATTAGCAGATCTCATACTTACTCATTTTTACCCTGAGTGTGCTTCTGACCAAGATCCCTATTTGAGCTTATTTAAGGCAATAGCCGCCCGCAATGCCAAATTAGTAGCCCAATGGCAATCAGTGGGTTTTTGTCACGGCGTTCTTAATAGCGACAATATTAGCGCTTTAGGTCTGACTATTGACTATGGCCCATTTGGATTTCTAGATCATTTTGAAATTGATCATATTTGTAACCATAGTGATCATGGTGGTCGTTACGCCTATCACCGTCAGCCACAAATCATGCACTGGAATATGGCCTGTCTAGCTAGTGCAATGCTACCTCTGATCGAATTTAAATACTCTAGCGAAGAATCACAAGCCCTGTTACGAGCGGCCTTAGAAGAATTCCCCATAACCTACGCCAAGGAATGGCAATATTTAATGCGGTCTAAGTTAGGACTACAGCTGGAACAAGCAGATGATATTGGGTTGATCGAGCGCTTATTGCAAGCTATGCATGACTCAAAAATAGATTACACAAACTTCTTTCGTAGTTTAAGTGTTATCAAGAAGGATGCACGGCTTGAAGATATTCCGCAAAGAAATGAATTGATTGATCGAGAAAATATTGATCAATGGTTCACAGATTACATCAATAGACTTCAGGCTGAGACCTCAGATGATCAATCCAGAAAGGAGATGATGAATCGTGTTAATCCAAAATACATTCTCAGAAATCACCTGGCGCAAGCTGCAATTGAAAAAGCACAGCAAAACGATTTTTCAGAAGTAGCGACATTACTTCAGATACTAAGCCATCCTTTTGACGAGCAAAAAGCCTTTGAAAGTTACGCAAAACCACCTCCAGCCGATATGCAACAGATTGCAGTTAGCTGTTCCTCATAAAAAACTACAACTACTTCAATGACTAAAAAAACTGATCAAGAATATAAGCAAATACTGAGCGACATTCAGTATCGAGTCACACGAGAGGCTGCGACTGAGAGCCCTTTCTCTGGACAATACTGGGACCATTGGGAGGATGGTCGTTATAGCTGTGTTTGTTGTGCTACCCCACTCTTTAAGGCATCTACTAAATTTGATGCCGGTTGCGGCTGGCCAAGCTATAACGCACCAGAAAATGATCGCGTGATTACTGAAATCCGCGATGTGTCGCATGGAATGATTCGGACAGAAGTACGTTGCACTCAGTGTGATGCCCACTTGGGGCACGTTTTTGATGATGGCCCACAGCCAACTGGTCTGCGCTATTGCATCAATTCGGCCTCATTAAACTTTGAGCCTTCTGAAAACGCTGTATCCACCAAAACGAAGTAATTTACAAAATAGCTGGATAATCACCCCATGAAATTTCTATTTGACCTATTCCCCATCATCCTATTTTTTATTGCCTTTAAGTTTGCTGATATTTATACGGCGACTATCGTGGCAATGGTTGCCACCATCGGACAAATTTTGTGGGTGTATTACCGCCATCGCAAAATCGACGCAATGCAATGGGTCAGCCTGGTAATGATCTTGGTCTTTGGTAGCCTAACAATTTTTTTGCATGACAAAACTTTTATTCAGCTTAAACCAACAGCCTTGTATTGGCTGTTTGCAGGCGCTTTATTTGTGAGTGCGCATTTTTTTAAGAAAAACTGGATTCAGGTTTTGATGGGTAAGCAGATTACACTCAAAGAACACGCTGCTCCATCTGTTTGGCATCAGATCAACATGGCCTGGACTACTTTCTTTCTATTTATGGGGGCTTTAAACCTCTTTATTGCATTTAAATATTCCGAAGAGACTTGGGTTAATTTCAAGCTCTTTGGAAGCACTGGTTTATTGGTGGTTTTCGTGATCCTTCAGGGAGTTTGGCTAAGTCGCCATATGGAGAATCCAGCAGAATGACCAAGAATCAAGAGCGTATAGCTCTGTTTGATGCTGATTTAAGGGCCGCCTTTCAAATTCACCATCTTTATATTGAAGATGAAAGTCATCTTCATGCGGGACATCTTGGCGCCGCCACTGGGGGCGGTCACTTTAAGCTCACGATAGTAGCCCCAGAATTTGAGGGTTTGAGTAAGGTGGCACGCCACAGAGCCATCTATGCAGCCCTGAGCAAGCACTTTCCCATTGAAATTCATGCCCTTACCATCCTAGCCTTTACACCTGATGAAAGCGCCACTTAAAAGAGGTTTGCTTTAGTATTGTCTATTTTATAATCTACCTTTTATTGATATCTTTCCACTATGTTGAACACACGCCAAATTTTGACTATCAGCGCGCTGAGCGCCACACTCCTCTCATCAGCAGTCTACGCACAAAATGCTGCGATTGTGAATGGCAAGGCAATCCCCAAAGCACAGTTAGATAAGTTAATTCAAAAGTCAAATCAACCAGACACCCCCGAAGTCAGAGAGCAAGCAAGAGAAATGCTGGTGACACGAGAGCTGATTTTGCAGGAAGCTAATAATCGCGGCCTGACACAAAAAGAGTCTGTACGCGATCAACTCGAACAATCCAAAATGGGCGTGTTAATCGCAGCCGTATTTGAAGATTATGTGGAAAAAGAAGGCGTGGCTGAATCTGATTTAAAGGCAGCCTACGAACAGGTAAAAGGTCAGTACTCTGGTAAGGAATATCAGGTGAAGCACATTCTGGTTGAAAGGGAGGCGGATGCGAAGGCTATTGCTGCTCAAATCAAAGCTGGTGGTAACTTTGCACAAATTGCCAAAGACAAATCCAAGGATCCTGGCTCAGCCCCAAATGGCGGAGATCTTGGCTGGGTAAGCGATAAAGCACTTGTTCCTGAATTCTCCAAGGCTATGATGCAGCTGAAGAAAGGCCAAGTTGCAGATAAGCCAGTCAAGACCCAATTTGGTTGGCACATCATTAAATTGGATGATGTGCGTGATGTTAAGGCGCCCAGTATGGAAGAAATTAAAGATCAACTCAAAGAGATGATTACCGCTGATCAAAATTGGCAAAAAGCAAAATTCTCCGAACTCATGCAAAAGCTTCGCGCTAAGGCCAAGATTCAGTAAGAAAAAATTCACTTTTCCCTTGAAACCCAGGCTACCCCTGGGTTTTTTCTTGCACAACAAAAATCTAAGATTGGCTTTATATTGAGAAGTATGATGATTCTTCACACTATGCTTAGAGTTGGCAATATGACTCGTTCCATTGATTTTTATACCAATGTTCTTGGAATGAACCTACTGCGCACTACCGAACGTCTGGAGCAAAAATATTCTCTATCATTTGTAGGTTTTGGCCGGGGTAACCAAGACGGGCAATCGGAGATTGAATTAACCTACAACCATGGGGTAGATGCTTATCAACTTGGCAATGCCTATGGTCACATTGCGATTCGTGTTCCTGATGCCTATGCTGCTTGCGCCAAAATTAAAGCTGCTGGCGGAAATGTCACTCGTGAAGCTGGCCCCGTTATGGGTGGCGATACTGTTATTGCATTTGTGACAGACCCCGATGGTTACAAAATTGAATTAATTCAAGACTGAACTATTTTTTATCTCATTGAATTCAGGCGATTACCAACTCCGTGTTATACCTCGCATTTCAGATGTTGATGAGGCTCATTGGAACGCCCTCTTAGCCCCTGAATCAGGGCCATTTGTGAAGTATGCATTCCTGGATGCCCTAGAAAAAACTGGCTGCGTTGGCGGAAATACGGGTTGGCAGATTGCCCACCTCCTCATAGAAACTCAGCATTCAGAGCTTGTTGGTGCAATGCCTCTTTATCTCAAAAATCATTCCTACGGAGAGTTCGTCTTTGATTGGGCTTGGGCGCAGGCATATGAGCAAAATAATATGTCCTATTACCCAAAGGCGCTATCTGCCGTTCCTTTTACTCCTGTTCGTGGCCCAAGGGTATTAGCACTAGGAACGATGAATAAAATAGTAATTCAAGAGATGCTGATTACTGGCTTAAAAGCGCTCACTAGCCAAAACAGCCTTTCATCTGCTCACGTGCTGTTTCCAGAAAAGGGTGAGCTAGAAGAGCTCAAAAAGCAAGGCTTTATGCTGCGAGACTCGGTACAGTTTCATTGGCATAACCAGGGATATCAGAATTTTGAGGATTTTCTTGCAGCTCTAACGATGAAGCGTCGTAAAAATATTCGGCGAGAGCGCGCAGAAGTAGCTAGTAATCAACTGAATTATCGCCATATTCCTGGCGCTAAAGCGAGTACTGATGATTGGTCTTTTTTTTACCGCTGCTACGAAAACACATATAGAGAGCATCATTCAAGCCCATATTTAACCGAGGAATGCTTCCAATTGCTAGGGCAAGTAATGCCAGAGCATTTTCATTTGATCATTGCCAATATAGATGAGAGACCTATTGCCTCCTCATTATTGGTAGTTGATCACTTGACATCCAAGATTTATGGACGGTATTGGGGTGCAGTTGAATATTTCCGCTGCCTACATTTTGAAATGGCTTATTACCAGGCCATTGAATACTGCATTAAGGAAGGTATTCAGACCTTTGAAGGGGGAGCACAAGGTGAGCATAAGATGGCTAGAGGCTTTTTACCAATCACCCTTCAGTCGGCTCACTGGATAGCAGACCCGGGTTTTTCTGCTGCAGTAAAGCGTTTTTTGGATCGAGAGCGTGAGGGTATGGCTGCTTACGTTGATGAGCTTGAGCAGCATATTCCACTGAAATCGACTAAAGTGGTGCCATGACTTCTTCAAACGATGTTCCATTAGCGCAAGATGGAGCTAATTCCTTATCGGTGGGTGATGACACCTCTGATTCACCATGTATTGGTGTGTGCACGACGCTCTATGACGAGATCTGTCAAGGCTGTGGCCGCAGTTTAAGTGAGGTCAGTAATTGGGTATTTTTCAGTCAAGAAGAAAAAGATTCCGTTTGGAAGCGCATCCGTGCCGATGCTACCGCGATGCGTTTCCAGCGACAAGTCAAAGAGAGTAGTTAACCAGCTAAGGCTTGGCTACGAAGATATTCCTCGTAAGTACCGGAGTAGTCAGCAATAGTCCCATCCGCCTTTACCTCGAGGATGCGATTAGCCAAAGCAGAAACAAACTCACGGTCATGAGAGACAAAAATCAATGTGCCCTCGTATTTCTCAAGAGCGATTTGCAAACTCTCAATAGATTCCATATCCATATGGTTGGTTGGCTCATCCATTGCAAGAACATTATGCTTCTGAAGCATTAGCTTGCCCCAAATCATCCGGCCCTTTTCACCCCCAGAAAGCACCTTGACTGATTTACTAATATCGTCACCAGAGAACAAGAGGCGGCCTAATGTGCCACGAATGACTTGATCATCATCACCAGTATTTCGCCATTCGTTCATCCAGTCCATCAGTAATTCATCTTTGGCGAAAAGTTCAGTATTGTCCTGCGGCATGACGCCAACATTGGCATTTTCTGCCCACTTCACATCGCCACTATCAGCCTGAATACCATCGAAGCGTTTGCTCAAGATGGTTTTTAATAGCGTAGTTTTGCCTGCACCATTTTGACCAATGATCGCAATCTTTTCACCGGCACGAATGCCGATCTTAAAGTTCTTAAAAATAGGGCGATCGTAAGCTTTGGTAAGTGCATTGCACTCAACCGCCATATTGTGAAGTTTTTTTTCAGAGTCAAAGCGTATAAATGGGTTTTGACGGGAAGAAGGTTTGATCTCAGTAATTTCAATTTTCTCTAATTGTTTTTGACGTGATGTTGCTTGACGTGCTTTAGAGGCATTGGCAGAGAAGCGACTCACGAAAGCCTGCAGTTCAGCAATCTTTTCTTTGGCCTTATCATTGGAGCTTAATTGTTGAGCACGAGCCTGAACAGAAGCTAGCATATAAGAGTCGTAGTTACCTGGATAGACCTTCAGAGTTCCAAAGTCCATATCAGCCATATGTGTACACACTTCATTCAAGAAGTGGCGATCATGAGAAATGATTACGATCGTGCTCTTGATTTCATTCAGAATATCCTCAAGCCAATGTATAGAATGAATATCCAAGTTATTAGTAGGCTCATCCAAGAGTAAGACATCTGGATCTGAGAACAATGCCTGTGCCAATAGAACACGCAATTTCCAACCAGGAGCTACATTACTCATTAGGCCATTGTGTTGTTCAATAGGGATACCAATACCCAAGAGCAACTCCCCTGCTTTAGCCTCTGCTGTGTAGCCGCCGTACTCTGCATAACTGCCTTCAAGCTCTGCGGCCTTCATGTAATCTTCGTCAGTAGCATCCGGATTGGCGTAGATGGCATCGCGCTCAGCAGCAGCCTTCCACATCTCTTCGTGGCCCATCATCACTACATCGAGTACGCGCTGATCTTCGTAAGCAAATTGGTCTTGACGCAGCTTACCTAAACGAATGCCTGGATCTAAGCTCACATTACCGCTACTGGGTTCTAGCTCACCACCCAGGATTTTCATGAAGGTAGATTTGCCGCAACCATTGGCGCCAATCAGACCATAACGGTTTCCACCGCCAAATTTGACGGAAATATTCTCAAAGAGAGGCTTTGCCCCGAATTGCATGGTGATATTAGATGCTGATAACACGGATAGATTTTTACTTTCTGACGTTCAAATTCGACGAATGCTGATGCAAGATTTGCACCTAAGCCCATTATTTTAACGGCTTGCCGCTAAAAAAAGCCCCTAGAACTAGACTTTTAGCTTAAATGGGCTGAAATTAGTGGCAATATCGTAATGATCTTGATTTTCTTTGCGCTTCAGATATCCAACCACCCAGTAAGTTAAGGGGGTCGCCAGAACCTCCCACGCCGTTTTAAGTAAATATTGGGCAATAGCCACGGCAAGGATCTCATTTAATGGCCAAAGGCCGTAAAAAGCGATCATGTAGAACAATGAAGAGTCCACCAGCTCACCAGTGGCGGTCGATCCAATTGTCCTCATCCAAAGATATCGCCCCTGAGTCAAAATTTTCATTTTGGCTAAGGTAAAGCTGTTTACAAAGCTACCGCACCAAAAAGCAATCATGGATGCAAGTGCTACTCGCCAAGAGTTTCCAAATACAGTTTCCAGGCCTT
>JBIISV010000102.1:0-7294 GCA_044340835.1 Polynucleobacter sp. | reverse complement strand
TGATCTTTTAAAAGATCCTGAAGACAAAAAATAAGACTCTCTCTTGCGAAAGAGAGCCTCTTTGTTTTGTACTACCTTAGTTTTTATTAAAGCTTAGAGTGCTGGGTAGTCTGTATAACCTACCTCCGCCCCGCCATAGAATGTAGCGCGGTCATAAGCATTCAGGGGTGCGTTTTGCTCAAAGCGTTTCGCCAAATCTGGATTGGAGATATACAAACGTCCATAAGCTACGGCATCAGCTAAGCCAGTCTCCAGAACTGCTTCACCCATGGCTTGATCATACCCACCAGCGCTAATAAATTTTCCCTGGTAGGCGGCGCGGAAAATCTCTGAAGTGATTGGTGCCGCTGCATCAAGCTGATCATTGCCACCAGCGCTAGTAGAGCGTGGCTCAATCATATGCACGTAAGAAAGTTGATAGCCATTGAGTTTCTGAATCACCGCATTAAACAAGGCGATTGGATCAGAATCACTGATATCGTTAAAGCTACCATAGGGTGATAAGCGAACGCCAATCCGATCACTTGGAAAGACTTTAGTAACTGACTCAATCACCTCGCCTAACAAGCGTATACGATTATCTATAGAACCACCGTATCCGTCGCTGCGCTGATTCGTTTTGTCTTGTAAAAACTGATCTAGCAAATAACCATTGGCAGAGTGAATTTCAACACCATCAAAACCAGCTGCTTTTGCATTTTTTGCAGCCAATTCAAAATCTGTCAAGAGGCGAGCAATATCTTGATCAGTCATCGCTTTGGGAATTTCATAATCATGTAACTTCCAATCAGCGCCATAAGTTTGTCCGGTTGGCGCGATTGCAGATGGCGCCTCCGGTAAACCTTGTTCTGGATGTAAGGATGAATGAGAAATCCGCCCTACATGCCATAACTGAGCTACCATCTTTCCGCCTTTTACATGCACTGCTTGCACAATTTCTTTCCACGCTGCCGTTTGCTCTTCCGAGTAAATTCCAGGTGTTGCTGGGTAACCCTGACCAAGCCGAGAAATTTGAGTTGCCTCGCTAATAATGAGTCCCGCACCGGCTCTTTGACTATAGTAGGTTTTGGCCAATGGACTAGGAACCTGACCAGCAATAGCGCGCATTCTGGTCAAGGGCGCCATGACGAGGCGATTCTTTAACTCAATAGCGCCAAACTGAACGGGCGTAAACATGATTTCTTTTCCAGACATGAGACTCTTTCTTAATTAACTGATAAATAATTTGAACACTGACTGTAGCAAGAAAGATAGCTTATTGCCAATCCTTACTTGGTCTTTACTTAATCCTTACGAGAACCTTTGACAGCTATGCGACTACCCTTTGTACTTCGCTTGAAGCGCTCTTGAATACAATTTGCAAATATCCCAAACTCCTCCAAGTGAGCGGTAGAGGGCCGAGCAAGCAAAGCAACAACTCGCTTAGGAGCAGGAGCCGCCAAAGGTCGCGCTACTAACCCTGTGCCGTTTAGCAAGCCGCCTCTCACCGCCATCTCCGGCAACAATGCAATCCCCATCCCCGAGTCCACCATTTGTAAGAGAGTGAGCAGACTAGTAGCTTCGATACCATCCACATTACGGATATCAGCACGACGACATGCTTGCAGGGCATGCTCCCTGAGACAGTGCCCCTCCTCTAACAGTAACAAGCGTTCCGCCATTTTTGCTGGCAAATGAATTTCTTTCCCTTTGAGGGCCGGATCATCTTCTCTGGCCACCAACCAAAACTCGTCGTCAAATAATTCCTGAACCAGTAAACCCGAAGTTTCATATGGCAAGGCAATCAGAATAAAATCTAATTGATGCTCAGCCAATCTAGTTAACAGATTCGCCGTAAGGTCCTCCCGTAAGGCAATCTTCAAACCTGGAAAGCGCGTCCGAATATCTGGCAATACATTCGGCAATAAAAATGGTGCAATAGTGGGGATCACCCCAAGTCGGATCGTTCCAACCATTGACTTGCCTGCAGCACCTGCATATTCCACCAAATCTTCAGAGGCGGCTAAGATTGCCTTTGCCCTTCGCAAAATCTCATGACCGATAGGGGTCATTGCGACATTTTGACGATCTCGCTCAACCAATCGGACACCTAAACTATCCTCAAGCTCTTTTAAACCCGCACTCAGGGTCGATTGACCAACGAAACAGATTTCTGCAGCACGGGTGAAATTGAGTTCTTTGGCAATGGCCAGCAAATAACGAAGTTGACGCAATGAAGGAAGAGTGGTCATTGTTGACCTAGATGCCTTTAATCAATTTATTAGATTAATAATATCATTATTATTCATTAGACTGATAATCTTTTTAGGAACAGAATACATTCCATGGTCTTAAACACCACTGAATTACTAATCTAAAAGGAATGAAAATGGTCTACCCTGAAATTAAAACGATCCAAAACTTGGAATCTGCCTTCGCAGGCGAATCAATGGCCCACATTAAATATCGCTATTTTGCTAAATTAGCCCGTGCTACCGGAGATCTTGAAACTGCTGCAATCTTTGAGGCTACGGCTGACCAAGAGGTGATGCATGCCTTTGGTCACCTAGACTTACTCTACCCTGCTAGCACCATTACCCCAACTCGCGCTTTGGAGATTGCGATTGAAGGTGAAACGTATGAATACACTGAAATGTACCCCGCCTTTCGTAAAACGGCGGTTGATGAAGGTAATACGGCGGCTATAGCTGAAATTGATGATCAAATTGCAGAGTCAAAAGAGCATGCGGAGCAATTTCAAGTGATGTTAGCAAAAGCGGCCAAACGCTTTGCGGCCTTAGCTAACGTAGAGGAGCGTCATGCTAATCACTACAAAAAGGCCCTGAAATTGGCTAAGGAATTTGCCGCTAGGTAAATAAGCTCAGAAATAAAACGAAATTAAATTTAAACTAATCGACTTATCCTTAAGGAAAAATCATGAAATCTTGGCAATGTATCGTATGCGGCTTCATTTATGACGAAGCAAAAGGCTTACCAGAAGACGGTATCCCTGCCGGCACACTCTGGGCTGATGTTCCAGAAGATTGGGAATGCCCAGACTGTGGCGTATCAAAATCTGACTTTGAAATGGTTCAGCTTGCCTAATCAAGCTCAATGCGATGCAGTCTCTGTAAGCATTGAATCAAAGTAGTTAAATTAATTAATAGGGGCCTAGCCTTGGATCATCCAAATCAAGCTTTACAACCGGGCATCGTCATCATTGGTAGTGGATTGGCCGGATATACCGTCATTCGCGAGCTTCGCAAACTTGATAAGGCTATTCCAATTACCCTGCTTACCCGTGAGCCAGGTTATTTCTATTCAAAGCCAATGCTATCAACAGCGCTAGCAAGCAAGAAGACTGCGGAACAATTGCTGTCTACAAATGCGGAAGTCATGGCTGCTCAACTAGACATCAACATTATCGCGGGTGCTGAGGTATCTGCTATTAATACCGCCTTACAGACGATTGAAACCTCTCAAGGAACGATTTCATATGGCAAGCTCGTGTTAGGTTTAGGTGCCGATCAAATTCGCCTTCCTTTACTAGGCAATGCAGCAGATGAGGTCATTACCGTCAACGATCTAGAAGAATATGCCCATTTTCGTCAGGCAATTGAGGGGAAAAAACGTATTGTAATTTTAGGTGCTGGCCTGATTGGTTGTGAGTTTGCCAATGATTTAGTTTTAGGATCTTACGAAGTGGATGTGATTGATCTCGCACCGCAAGCTTTAGGTCGCCTACTACCTGAGTCGGCAGCACAAGCCCTTCAATTGAAATTGAGTGAAGCTGGAGTACGCTGGCACTTTACTACGACCGTGCAATCGGTTGATCGTCACGGCGATTCTCTTTCAATCACCCTTGCAAATGGATCAGTCATTACTAGCGATGTATTTCTGTCAGCGGTTGGCTTACGACCTCGTCTAGATTTAGCTAAGGCAGCTGGGATTGCAACCGCTGTAGGCATTACAGTCGATCGCCAACTAGAAACCAGCGCAAAAAATGTATATGCCATTGGTGACTGTGCGGAAGTAGAAGGCTTAGTTTTGCCTTATGTCATGCCAATCATGCAGGCGGCGCGAGCTTTAGCCCCCAATCTACTTGGACAAGAAGT
The DNA here is from genome assembly GCA_044340835.1 of Polynucleobacter sp. GTDB lineage: Bacteria > Pseudomonadota > Gammaproteobacteria > Burkholderiales > Burkholderiaceae > Polynucleobacter. The sequence continues at coordinate 3,200 of JBIISV010000102.1, read as the reverse complement.
GGCTCTGAACTACCCTGCTATGCCAGTTATGGTCAAGACTCCAGCACTCCCGACAATTGTCTCGCCACCAGCTAAAGGTGCGCAAGGCGAATGGAACATCACTTCTGTGGAAGGCGGGCTAGAAGCACGCTTTGAATCAAGTGATGGAAAATTGCTGGGCTTTGCTCTACTTGGGTCTGCGACTGCACAACGGGGAGCGCTCACAAAAGAGCTGCCAGCAATACTGCAATAAAAATATGCCTAGCTACCCCGCTTCTGCTCGATAAGAAAAAGGCCCGCATTGCGGGCCTTTGGCATCATTTACTACCACTAGATTATGAAACTACTACAAACCAGCTAGTGTTGTGTGATTGAGCGCTCATCAAAAACAACATTGGTACAGAAAGCATAGTGTTAAAACGGGAAGTCAACATCGCAACGCGAGCAGACTTTGCTTTGACATCAGGCTCAACAGCAACGATACCGAGAGCACGTTTTTGATTTGGCCAAATAATGAACCAAACGTTGAAAGCCATTACTAAGGCAATCCACATGCCCAAACCAATTGCACGGAAAGGTGCTTGCAAAGTAAACGCTTGATGAGCATAGCCATTTAGCAGGGCAAGAATCACGCCACTAACAACAGTGAATAGCGCTGCCCAACGGAACCAAAATAATGCTGTTGGTGCAATCACTTTAGAAATAGCAGGCTTTTGCTCGTCCGGGATTTTTGGCATGGAAGGAATCTGCACAAAATTGAAGTACCAAAGCAAGCCAATCCACATAACGCCGACCGTGACATGAATCCAGCGAAATAAGAAAGACAGCTCAAGAGAGGCAAAGTTGCCACCCAAAGCCAAAACAATTAAAGCAAGGAGCACAAAACCAGCTAAAACTGTGCGCCCCAATGAGGTCAAAATGGATGACATAAGGTATCTCCTGTGTATAAGAATTCGGTCTAACTATAAACGATTATGGTGTTTTGGTTTGAAGATCTAAAAATGCAGTTTTACTGGGCTGTCCATCCACCATCCATATTCCAAGCCACTCCGCGCACTTCGGATGCATCTGGACCACATAAGAAAACTGCTAGGGCAGCTAATTGTTCTGGCGCTACAAACTCGCCTGAAGGCTGCTTTTCAGCAACCAAAGCAGTCTTGGCTGCCTCATTTGAAATCCCCTCACGCTCTGCGCGAGCATCCACCTGCTTTTGAACAAGTGGCGTTAAAACCCAACCAGGACAAATCGCATTACAAGTAATCCCCGTTTTGGCATTCTCCAGAGCAGTGACTTTGGTTAAACCAACAATGCCATGTTTAGCGGCAACATAAGCAGCCTTTTGAGTGGACCCAACCAATCCATGAACGGAGGCAATATTGATAATCCGACCCCAGTTCCGTTTTTTCATGCCTGGTAAAGCATGATGTGACGTATAAAAAGCAGAGCTCAAATTAATGGCGATAATGGATTCCCACTTATCCGCAGGGAAGTCCTCGATATTTGCTACATACTGGATTCCCGCATTATTCACCAATATATCCAGCGAGCCGAAACGTTTTTCAGTTTGCTCAATCAAGTCCTGAATCTCAGCAGGCTGACTCATATCGGCACCGTGATATTCAACTTCTACTCCGCAAGCCTTAATTGCAGCAATGGCAGCATCTTTCTCGCCGAAGCCATTTACCATAACGTTGACGCCCTGCTTGGCCAATCCAATTGCTATTGCCAATCCAATACCACTCGTCGAACCAGTGACAAGCGCTGTTTTACCTTTGAGATGGGACATATCTTTTTTACTATTTCAAGTTAAACCTAAATCCCCACAAGGAGATTTAGATATGGTCAAAACTGGATGTTACAGGATGGGCAATCCTCGGGGGCATGAGCACTAGGCGAGCTCAGATCAAACTACCTCACCCGCGCCTTTCGCATCCCACTTAGATGACTGAGTTAAGGCCGCCAGGTGGTTTATTTTAATATCTCACATCTCCTGGGGGTTTGTACGAATAGGGGCTTATCTACCAATTATTCAAAAATGTGCCATTATTTACCTTTTAGTCGATCAGGCTGGATACGGATAAAAGCTGACAAAAAATTATTCAAGATCGTATTATTTATTACCTTACTTCAACAATAACTTGATTTACTACCGTTAAAAAATAAGATGACAAACCTCAGCCTGAACCACTTCTCTATCCGCAGTTTAGAGATTGAAAAGACTACTAAGTTCTACTGTGAATTATTCGGCTTTACTGTTGGCCCCCGCCCCGATTTTCCTTTTCCGGGAGTCTGGCTTTACAACGGCGATGAAAACGAGTGGGTTAATGCAGTGTTGCATTTAATTGCGATCGATAAAAATAATCCCAATGGGCTCAAGCAATATCTTGGCGAACGCGATCCTAGCTCGCTGTACGGGTCCGGCGCAGTGGATCACATTGCCTTTTTTGCCAAAGGCTTAGAAGCCAAGCTGGCTCTGCTAGAAAAGTTGGGTTTATCTTATAGACAGCGCACGGTACCCGAGATTAAATTACACCAAATTTTTTTAGATGATCCTAACGGCATCGTTATTGAGCTAAATTACCCGGCCACAGAGAAAGCAGCACTGGATGCGAAGAGTGCATAAGTAAAAATGGCCAACATTCTCATTATTGGCGGGTCTCTTGGTGGCTTATTTGCGGCTAATATATTGCAGCGCCAAGGTCACGAGATTACTTTATTAGAAAAAGCAGTCGGCTCTTTAGATGGACGAGGAGCAGGCATTGTGACTCACGATGCACTGGCAGATGCCTTGCGAGAAGCTGGCATTGCCGTCAATGACAGTCTAGGTGTTGCCGTATCTAAGCGGGTTACTCTGGGCGCTGATGGTGAGAGTTTAGGTGAAATGCCACTTCCACAAGTCTTGACCTCCTGGAGTCGCCTCTACCACCTGCTCAAAGAGAATTTTCCAAGTGAGCGTTACTTGCAGGGTAAGAATGTAAAGGCGATTAGTCAGGATGCTAATAGCGTTCAGGTGAGCTGTGAAGATGGCAGCTCTTATCATGCAGACCTATTGATTGCCTCGGATGGCATCAATTCAACAGTTCGAGCTCAATCCGCTCCAGATATTCACCCAAAATATGCTGGATATGTTGCGTGGCGTGGCGTTTGTGACGAAAGTTACCTCTCTAATCACACACTAGAAACCCTTTTCAATCATTTTGGATTTTGCCTCCCCAATAGCG
>JBIISV010000101.1:0-7313 GCA_044340835.1 Polynucleobacter sp. | reverse complement strand
AGGATAAGGAGCTATTAAGAGTGCTGGCCACCAATGCCCACAGTGTCCACATCCAAAGGGGGGATAAGTAGGTGCTAGGCCATGCATCTGCAAAGTGTAAAAACCCTAGATTAGCTATAAGTGTGTCTGCACTCACTCCAAATAAAACTACTTTAAATAAAAGTTTCAGCTCTGCATCGGGATGTTCTGAGCGCCAGATATGAACGGCTAGGTACAGAAGAGAGCCAACGACAGGCCATAAAACCTGATTGTTAGCCGCACCAATAATGCAGGCAAACCAACCTGCTTGAAAGAATACAAAGTTCCAAAATTTAGCCATGTTTTATTTTATCCGCCAAAGAGAAAGATCATCGCCAAGAGCCAATGGCTTTTCAAGCTGGCAGGCTGATGCTCAGTTTAAATAAAGCGGAATGCGATGATGGCAACAATCGTTGGCGGTAGCGCATACAAAAATAAATAAAGCGGACTAATGACGCCCTCATCAAAGCTGGGCTTCAGAATGGAGAAGCCTGCGGGATTAGGGGCGTTGGCTATGACCGTTAAACCTCCACCAGTAAGGGCGCCCGATACTAATGAATATTTAAACTCATCGGAGAGTCCATCGACCAGCGATCCTAAATAGGTGAGTGCAGCGTTATCGGTCACAGCCGTAAGGATCGTAGCGCCGTAATATACCGAGGTTGAATCTAAATTAACTAGAAGGGATTGCAACCACCATTTTTGTTGGCCGCCGAGAACTACAAGACCCGCTAAGAAAAATGCTACTAGTAAACTTTCACGAATAATCAGCTTATTTTGATAGCGTGCGTAGGCTGCGGTATAGCCCACAAAAAATAAGAATAAGCCCATAAACAAAACCGAGTGGTGTACTGAGATCACCACAGCGACCAAAAATGCTAAATGGATTGCAATCACGCCAAATGGAATCGCATCAATTCTTTTCTCATTAGGAGCGATGCTAAAGGCGTTCAATTCTTTAAAAAAGATCACAGCGAGCAAAGTGGAATTAGTGACTACTGCGAATGCGGAGCGCCAGCCAAAGTTCGAAAGCATAAACCAGAGATCCCAATTCCAGGTACTCGCTACCATCAATATAGGAGGGGCTGCATAGGGAGTTAACGCCCCACCAATGGAAATATTCACAAACAATACCGCCAGTGCTGCATACATGAGCTTGGGTGAAATCTGCTTTGAGAAATAGTAATTACGCAGTAGCAAAGCGGCAACCGTCATGGCAGCAGGTTCTGTAATAAATGAACCGAGTAAAGGTACTAGCGTGAGTGTGACCCACAAAAATCCAACCGACTTATTGACGGGTAGTAAAGCAGTCACCCGCAATACCAAGAAAAGGCAAAACTCTAAAACTGGCTTACTTGCTGCAATGATCATGATTACAAAGACAAATAGCGGCTCGGTAAAGTTCAGCCTCTCAAGATAGGCGATCGTCGCGTCATGTCCAGAGTAGACAAAAAAGAATGACACCAATACCATCGCCCAAAAACCAAACACCACCTCAACCTCACCAAGCAAATGCCAAATACCGGAATGATTTGGGTATTTATGCGCTAAGCCCTCAAAAAACTTAGTTGAAAAAGTATGTATCACTGCCACTGCAAAAATGGCACTACTAACAATATTGATCGTGGTTGGAGTCATATGAATCAGTATAAAGATGAAACCTGATTACGGAGGACTCTAAATCATTTTTCGGGCAAAAAAAACCCGCTCCGAAGAGCGGGTTTCTAAATTCCGAAAATTCGGATGTAACTGAATACTTATGCTTTCACATCACCGCGTAGAGTTGGATAACGTACGTTATCAATCAACTCTTGAATATCTTTACGTGGAGCAGGTGTAATCAAGCTCACCAAGATAATCGCAGCAAAACCAACTGGCACACCGAAAATACCAGCAGAGATTGGTGCAATACCGTACCAAAGCTCAACAGGCGAGGTTACATCAAATACAGTGCGCAACCAAGGTTGGGTCATGATCATGTAGTAGGCAGTTACTGCCAAACCAAGAACCATACCTACGCAAGCACCTGCTTTGTTTGCACGCTTCCAGAAAATACCAAGGGTAAGTGCCGGGAAGAACGATGCAGCAGCAAAGGAGAATGCAGCGCCCACTAAGAACAAGATGTCAGCCGGTTTCTGGGCTGCCACATATGCAGCAGCCAGAGCTACAACCAACAAGAGTACTTTAGAAATCAAAACACGGGTGCTAGCAGGAGCATTAGGGTTGATCATTTTGTAGTAGAGGTCATGTGACAAGGCATTAGCAATCGTCAGCAATAGTCCGTCTGCTGTTGACAGCGCAGCAGCCAAACCACCAGCAGCAACCATGCCTGAGATCACGTATGGCAAACCACCGATTTCTGGGGTTGCCAGGACGATGATGTCACCACCAATAGTCATTTCAGCCAACTGGAAAATGCCGTCCTTATTTACGTCAGCTACCGACAGTAGGGCGGCATCCACCTTATTCCACTGCGCGATCCAGGCCGGCAGTTGATCAAATGGCGTTCCGACCAAGACAGTGAAGATCTCATACTTCACCAACACTGCCAAAGCAGGCGCGGTGAAGTACAGCAAGAAGATGAAGAACAAGGACCATGTCACAGACTCACGTGCTTGCTTCACCGAAGGAGTCGTGTAAAAGCGCATCAGAATATGTGGCAATGCCGCAGTACCCACCATCAAACAGAAGATCAATGCTAAGAAGTTACGACGTGAGGTGTCATAAGCAGTAACTGCCTTTGCGTCACCATTAGGATCACCAGCAAACTGCTGAGCATGGCGTGGCATATTCGCAAGCGGCTTAGCGCGATTCTCTGCGCCAGTTTTGCCTGCTGTCCAGGCCTTTTTAGCAGCAGCCTCATCCTTAGGCACAGCAGCCAACGCTTTTTCAGCAGCAGCTACTTCTTCCGCAGGGGCATTTGCAGCCTTCAAATCAGCCACTTTTTTTGCAGCAGCTTCTTTATCAGCAGCCAGTGCAGCAGGAACGTCTTTTAATTTTTCACCAAAAGCGTCAGCGCGGGCTTTGAAAATCGCGCGTACTTCTAACTCTTTTGGATCTTTAATTAATTCCGCTTCTTTCGCTGTGACTTTTTCCAACTGATAGCCATAAATAGCCTGTGGAATTGGGACGTTCGTTTGCTTTACCGACAACCAAACCACTGGAATCATGTAAGCAATGATCAAGATGATGTACTGAGCCACTTGAGTCCAAGTCACCGCACGCATACCACCTAAGAACGAACACACCAAAATACCAGCCAAGCCCACGAAAATACCAATCTCAAATGGGATACCAGCTAAACGGGTGGTAATCAAACCTACACCATAAATCTGCGCAACCACATAGACGAAGGAGCACAAGATTGCGGCGAAAATTCCGATAAAGCGTGGAAGATTACCGTCATAGCGTGCACCTAAGAAGTCTGGGATTGTGAACTGGCCGAATTTACGCAGGTAAGGTGCTAAGAACAAAGCCACTAAACAGTAGCCGCCTGTCCAACCCATAATAAAGGCCAAACCGCCGTAACCAGTGAGGTACAAAGTTCCGGCCATACCGATAAACGATGCGGCTGACATCCAGTCAGCTCCCGTTGCCATACCGTTATAGACCGCTGGTACGCGACGTCCGGCCACATAGTATTCCGCAGCATCATTGGTTCGACTCATTACACCGATACCGGCGTAGAGTAAAACGGTTGCGCCCAAGAATACGTAACCGATCATGGCACGACTGAGGCCCATTTGCTCAGCAATTCCCAGTACTATAACGAACGCAAGAAAGCCACCTGTATACCAGGTGTAAATCTTGTTTAGCCCTTTTTTGAAATCGGCATTACTGGAGCCGCCGCCAAACATACTGCTATCACCACTAGGTGTTATTCCGGCCATGATTAATCCTCCTCCACTTCAGCACAACCATATTCTTTATCAAGATTGTTCATGTAGTGCGCATAGTAGGCAATAATTAGAACGTAAATCACCAATGATCCCTGTGCTCCAACCCAAAAGCTAAACGGCCAGCCAAAAAAGTCGAAATTGAGGTCGCGGGCAAAATATCCCACAACAAAGGTAACAACAAACCAAATGGCTAACAAGAATGCCGTCATCCTCAGGTTTTTTTGCCAATATTGCTTATGCGATTCTGTTAATTGCATAACAGTTTCTCCCTTAAGTTAAAAAAATACTTCTACAACAATTACCTTCTACTGAAAATATCTAAGCAGTTAACCCGGTTTCCTGCTCCAACTGCTTTGCAAATTTGGGTTCAAACTGTTTTAAATGACCAATAATTTTGGTCGCCTCATCAGGCTGGTTACGCTCAACATAAATCCGCGCGAGCTGATACCAAGCGTAAGGGCTCATGGGCTGCATTTGGGTATTCTTTTTGAGCGCTTTAATTGCTTCATCAAAGCGTTGCAGTTGAATCAGAACCAAGCCAAGACCATACCAAGCTTGATCTAAATTCTCATTCAATTTAATGGCTTGCCGAAAGCTATGCTCAGCATCCTGAATTTGCCCGACTTCCTCTTGTAAAAAGCCGAGGTTATACCAAACTGCTGCCGTGACGTCCGGGGATGATATGAGGCGCTTATAGTCTGCAATCGCCCCTTCTTTATCTCCACACTCGGTTTTCATATAAGCAAGGCTGTTGATTGCATAAGGATCGTTTGGAAACTGCTTGAGCATTTCCTCAAATACTTCCATTGCTTGATTTTTAAAACCAAGCACAATCATTGCAGTGGCACGCCACTTCAAAATATGCCAAGCGAGTGAGTGTCTTTTTACTGACATGCTTCAATTCCAATCGCGAGGCAATGCTCAATCTTCGCTATAGTCACCGCTATATAAAGAATGCCCACAATACAAAATGCCACAAAGGGGATTTGGCTATCGACAATTTGCTTTGGCGAAATAAGGCGTGCGATAAGAGTCCAGGGTTTATTCACCATGCCAATCAGTTGATAAAACAAATTGGTGTGCCTGCCTTGCCCAGCGAGAATATAGAGCAAGCCTTGACCAGCGAGGCCAAGCCCACCAATATATAAAAGCAATTGAGCAATATTTAAAAATAACAGCACCAAGATCCCCAGATCGAATTTTTTGTAATAATTCCGAATTATGTAAGCTTTGTTTGGCTAGCTATATGGGTGCTTTCCCTTACAAAACCCCAAGCAATCAAAGGTTTATGGGTACTTTTTAGCGCGCTATCCAGCTGGCCTGACGGGCAATACTCCTTAAACTAGCCCATGAATTGCCCTCTTTTACAAGATAGGGCCATAAACGCATCAAAAGTTCTGCAGTAGCGAAGGTATCAGCTGCAGCCTGGTGGCGGACAGCGCACTGAATCTCAAAATGACCTAACCACTCATCAAGCGATCTTATCCTAGGGTTTACCCCAGTAATTTTGGCAAGCGGTTCAATATCTAGCCATTCGTTTTGCAAGGGTTTGAGTCCATATAAGGAATAGGCACGATTGATGATGGCCTCATCAAAAGCAGCATGAAATGCCAATAGGGGGGAATTGCCTACCCACTGCGAAAACGCTTCCAAGGCCTCCACTGGTGGCAGACCTTCGGATTGCGCTTGCGCTCCAATATGATGAATCAAGATATTGTCTTTACTGCTTGGTAAATCTTGCTTTAGAACAGCTTCATAACTATCGCCAATGACAATAGATATGCGCTTAAAGTCAGGGCTAACTTCTATAGCAACTGCGGCAATGGCAAGTAAGCGGTCCGCATGCGGATTGAGTCCACTGGTTTCAACATCGAGCACGATCCAACGCTTCGGTTCAGGTTTAGTCCTATTCAATAACCGGCGCATGCCATCGAATAGCGATAAGCCCCCAATGCTGGTCAACATAGATTAGCCAGCATAATCTAGCTGCAGAAGTTGCTGTAATGAGCGCACCTTTAAAAGCGCCTCTTTCAAAATACTTCGGTCTACGCTATTGAGTGTATTAATGTCAATGACATTCGGATTACCTGTGACCCTCGCTTTGCTAATCTGCACGGCCAAACGCTGTGTTTGCAAGAACTCGAAAGCGGTAATCCAAGCAGCGCTCTCCGCGTCTGGAATATTTAAGGCACGGCCAACGGCAGCTAGACGCTCGCGAGTATTCATTACTTCAATACCGTGTGCCAAAGAATAGATTCGCGCTACGTCCACAACGATTGCTGTTCCCTGTAGCTTCAAATCAATCGTTTTTTTACCATCGATCTCTGTGAACTCAATTGCACCTAACCAATTTAAGGGTACGCGGATATTAAGGGAGTTTTCGGCTAATAGCTTAATAAACCGAGGAACGGCCGCGGCTTTGGTTCGAACATAATCTTTGAGCGGTATTAATAGATCTGCATTGCCAGCTAGCGCCCTGAAATCAAAAAAGATGCTGGCATTGAGTAAATCTTGGGGATTGCCTTGCTCAATCCAGCGAGAGAAGCGCGTCAGCCATTCCTGCTGTGAAAGACAGAGTTTTGGATTACTCGCCATGATGTTGCCTTTACAAAGCGGGTAACCGCATTCATTGAGCGCCTGATTGACTTCACCTGCAAAACGCAAATAGACCTCGCGCTGGCTCGCTGGCGCCGCATCCGAAAATACCAAAGCATTATCTTGATCTGTTGCGATGGTCTGCTCGCTACGCCCTTCAGAACCTAAGGCAATCCAAGCAAACTGGGTCATGTCTAATTGATGTTTAGCAGCATAAATTTCAATCAATCGCGCTGTAAGAACGTCGTTTAAATGACTAATCAGACTAGTGAGTTGCCGCGCCTGCACCCCCTGACCTAATAAGTTCAGGGCAAAGGCACGAATATCATCTGCACTCTGCTTGAGTTGCGCAAGCGCATCAGCCCTGCGAATCCCTGAACTAATATTGCTGAGCGAGAGCCGTTGCAAGGAAAACAGGTCACGCTCTGAAATAATGCCGACAAGCTCGCCCCGATCCAAAATAGGCAAGTGCCGGATATTCAAGCGGGACATTAACAAGCCGGCTATTTCAGCAGTGTCATCGACAGTCAAGGTTTTGACATCTGGCGTCATCACCGCAGAGATAGGCATATTTAAATCTAGATTGCTCAAGGTAACGCGCGCAAGCACGTCATAGCGAGTCAAAATTCCCAAAATAGTGTGCTTGTCTTCCACCACCAGAATAGATCCAACATTCTTTTCATGAATCAGAGTTAAGGCTTCACGCAAGGATTGATTTGGACCTATGGTCAATGGTTTTTGAAGACTGAGGTCGCCTACCCTAGTCTCTAATGATTGCTCTGCAAGCGCCTGCGATGCAAA
>JBIISV010000100.1:0-7479 GCA_044340835.1 Polynucleobacter sp. | reverse complement strand
AATTCCCCACTGCTGCCTCCCGTAGGAGTCTGGGCCGTGTCTCAGTCCCAGTGTGGCTGATCGTCCTCTCAGACCAGCTACTGATCGTCGCCTTGGTGGGCTTTTACCCCACCAACAAGCTAATCAGGCATCGGCCGCTCTAATCGCGCGAGGTCTTTCGATCCCCCGCTTTCCCCCTCAGGGCGTATGCGGTATTAGCACAGCTTTCGCTGCGTTATCCCCCACGATAAGGTACGTTCCGATGTATTACTCACCCGTTCGCCACTCGCCACCAGGTACAAGTACCCGTGCTGCCGTTCGACTTGCATGTGTAAGGCATGCCGCCAGCGTTCAATCTGAGCCAGGATCAAACTCTTCAGTTTAATTCCTGTGATCCTTGCGGATCGTCGCACTCATTCAAGAAATTGACTTGGTAATAAAACCAAATCTTTTTACTGTCTATGAGTACTATTTATTTACATCTGTCCCGAAGGACTTGATGCTTTCACTTAGTACCCACAATTATCGGTTGACTAATTTTTAAAGAGGGCTGACTTGTTTAATATTTCAAATAACATTCAGCAGAGAGATGAGACTATATCCTACCTATCTAGGCCTGTCAACACCTTTCGTGATCTTTTTCCTAAAAAAGGCGGTATTTTTTCCTACTCTAAAAATATACCCTTTAAAAACAGCAATGTAGAGCTTGAAAAGTGTTTATCTTTTTTTAGCTAAGGCGTAATAATTGGTGAGGGCTGACCGGCTTAATGTCAATTTTCTTCGCTTGCCCGATCCTTTTGTAGAAACCTAGGGAAAACCCTTTGTTTTTTCATTATCCCTGCTACTATGTTGCTATGCACAAAAAATTAGTTGGCGCTCGCTTACTCAAAGGATCATATGTTGCAAGCCTTGCTGTTCCTGTTTCCGAACTACATGCTGGGCATAGGCCTGAGATTCTTAGCCACCTTTTGCTGCTCAATGCGACAGATCGTTGGCTTCGCTTTGGTACACATACCGCTAATGAGGTAATTCATGCTTATGTTGAGCGCCTTGATTTTGTTAGAGACAGAGTGTTCGGCTGCTTTGATTCGCAGCTAAACCTAGCTGGCATAGCGCATCTAGCCTATTTGCCAAAGCTGATGGGCCATGCGCGAGCAGCTGAGTTTGGCGTCTCTGTGCTGCCCAAAAACCGGGGTCAGGGCATAGGCACTGCGCTATTGGCGCGCGCCTCAGTTCATTCTCGAAATACCCACATTAAGACTTTGCTTGTGCATTGCCTGGCAAATAACCATGTCATGCTACATCTTGCTAAGAGGGCAGGAATGCATGTTAAGCATGCTTACGGCGATGCCGATGCATCTCTGCAATTAGAGCCAGCATGCCCCAGCACCATTGTGGAAGAGGCCGCTAATAAACAATGGGCTGATTTTGACTATGCTCTTAAAGAAAACTTTAAACGAACATCTGCGTTTTGGTCTTGGTTTCTTGGCAAGTCTGTCATTCGCAAAAGCTAATTTGCGCTGGGAGCTCCGCGCAGAATCCAAGCTACCAATAGAGAAACATCTGCATCACTTAACTTCGCGTTTGCTGGCATTGGTACAACACCCCAAGATCCCGAACCGCCCTTCAAAATTTTATTCTTTAAAAGTGCTGCTGCCTTAGGATCATTTGAATATTTCTTTGCTACAGCATGAAGACTTGGGCCAACAATTTTTTTATCAAGTGCATGACATCCCAAGCATGCATTTTGTTTTGCAAGTGCTGCCGCCCTTGCATCATCGATTGATGCCTTTACGCCCAAAGGACAAATTAAGAGGAAGGTGAAGAGCAAAAAAAGTTTCATGTGTTGCATCGAAAATTCATCGGCTACTTCGCACTAAATGACCTTATTATTTTGGCGCTGAACTAGGTTGAGACTCATCTGCCTTGCCTTGTTTTTCTAGGCGCAATTTTTCTGCTTCAGAAATAATATCGAAGTAAACATAAACATCTTTTACGCCGTTCGTATTACTCGCCACTTTCTTAGCAATCGCCGCCTCGTTCTGCGTCAACATACCCATCAAATAAATACTACTGCCCTCAGCAACAATCGCCATTGAATTAGAGGGCAGCTTATCCGTAAAAATCATTTGCGTTTTTACTTTAGATTCAAGAAAGGAGTCATTGGCTCGAACGGTGAAAGTGCTGTTAGGCCCAATGACTAGCTCGTTAAAGACAGAGCGAACATTCTTATTTGCTTTTGCATATGCCCCAGCCTGCTCTTTAATACCGGCATCTTTTGCTTCACCAGTTAGCAGTACCTTTTGATTAAAGGAGGTCACATTAATATGGGCGCTATCCCCAAACTTTTTCTCTAAGGCGTTCTCTACCTCTAGGCTAATGCCCTTGTCGACCGCTTGTACAGCGGGCGAACGTCTATCAGCCAAGACGCTTGCTCCTGCCACAACACCGCCAACAGCTAAAACTCCACAGCCAGATAAAAATGGCGTCAATAAAATAGCGGCAAATAATCGGATGGTGATTGTATTTCGCATAGACAAGCTTTCTAAAAATTGTTCAGGGCTCTTAATCGAGCAAAAGATGGTCTACGCCATCGCATATTGCGTGTAGCAAAACTAAATGGGTTTCTTGAATTCGTGCAGTACGTGTGGATGGCGCACATAAGTGAATGTCATGCTCATCTAATAGAGTACCAATTTTTCCGCCGCCATTACCGGTTAAGGCAATAATTTTGATGCCCACCTTTTTTGCAGCCTCAATTGCCCTCACCACATTTTTTGAATTTCCTGAGGTAGAAATAGCAAGCAAAATATCGCCTTTTTTACCAAGGCCCCGCACTTGCTTACTAAAGATCTCGTCATAGCTATAGTCATTACCTACTGCTGTCAAAATGGAGGTGTCCGTTGTCAAAGCAATCGCGGCTAACTCTTGACGCTCTCTTTCGAAACGGCCAATGAGTTCGGCAGAAAAATGCTGTGCATCTGCAGCTGAGCCGCCATTGCCACAAGCCATCACTTTGCCACCAGCACGCAGGCACTCAGTCATTACGACTATGCCGCGCGCAACTTTTTCTGGCAGGATTTTTTCAGCCTCTTGCTTTACAGCAATGCTGTCTAAAAAATGTTGGGATGCGCGAGCGCGCAAACGTTCGAGGGTATCTTTGTCCATCACAATATTATGCGCCAAAGTGGGGGCAGGCAAACTATGGTGCCCCGAATTCAAAAGAGACGTATTCTCTTACTTATTCATACTACTCGCCCAATAGATTAGCCCCATGGAATTGAGCTCCCTAGATTTTTTGAAGCAACAAGATCTTCCTGTTAGGGCTCTATACATGGTTGCCACCCCAATTGGCAATATGGGGGATATCACCTTGCGCGCACTTCATGTGCTCAATTCCGTTGATGGGATAGCCTGCGAAGATACAAGGCATAGCGCGCCACTGCTTCAACATTTTGGCATTCATAAAAAATGTCTAGCCCTTCATGAGCATAATGAGATTGCCGGCGCACAAACTGTGATTGCGCATCTTTCCCAAAATGAGCGCTGGGCCTACATCTCCGATGCCGGCACTCCAGGGGTTTCTGATCCGGGGGCTCGCCTGGTTAATGCAGTTCAAAAGGCGGGCTTTCGGGTTATTCCCATTCCCGGCGCGAGCGCAGTGTCGTCTGCTATTTCCGCTAGTGGCTCAGTCATGCTGTCTTCAGACGGACGCTTTCAATTTCTAGGCTTTTGGCCCAACAAGACAAAAGAGCGGGGGGCGCTGATGCAAGATATTTGCACCAATGCTAAAACCAGCATTTTTTTTGAATCGCCCCATCAGATTCGAGAAACGCTGATGTCACTATACAAAGGACTAGAGCCAGAGCGGCAGGTATTGGTCGGTCGTGAGCTAACTAAAAAATTTGAGCAGTTAGTTGCGCTTAAAGTGTCGGAAATACCACAATGGCTTGATCAAGCAGAGAGTCTGAAAGGTGAGTTTATTATTTTGGTGGCTGGGCGCAAAGCCAGTGCAGATGAGGCTCCAGAGCATTCAGCCCTATTGCTATGGGCTAATGCACTAAGCCCCTATTTAAGTAGCAAAGAAATTGCTGCTGTACTTGCACAAACTCTGGGGCTGGGCAAGAAAGAGGCCTACCAAATTGCCCTGGAGGTAAAAGCAGGAGCCAAGTAGCAATAAAAAAGCTGGCTAGTAGCCAGCTTTTGAGAGTGCGCAAAACCCTTATTTGGCTGCGGGGACAGGCGATGTAGGTTCAGCCACATCTTTTATATTTAATTGCGCCACAGGCTTAATGAGCTGCTCAGCAGAGGCCTCTGAATCCGAGCGCTTGCCATTGTTTACGTACACCATTAATAAAAGAATGATGATTAGGGGCACAAAAAAGCTGGCAAACACCATGATGATCAATTGTTTTGGGGACTTAATTAGGCTTCCGTGTGCTTCGCTCATAGGACTTTTATAGTTTGACGGGTTTTAGGGATACTTCGCAGGGATTATAGCGAGAGTGTCCAGTCCAGGCACTTACAATAGCGTGATTACCGATTTATGCTAGCGCCCGTAGCTCAGTGGATAGAGTATTGGCCTCCGAAGCCAAGGGTCGCAGGTTCGATTCCTGCCGGGCGCACCAAAAGAGGGGGGTTTTTGAGCTAGGTCATGCGAAAAATTATGAAAAAGGCTATCATTTCACCCTAACTTATTGATTCTTATCATGTCAAACCATTTAAATTCAGCGCTCTCTGACCCATCCTTAGCCAACCCATTGGCTCCAAATCTGCCATTACCGCATCGCAAAGTGATTCGAAGCTGGCTCATTCCAATGGCTCAAGGTGAGACAGTAAAAGCGATTGCGCTCCTACTATTGGATGCCGCTTTGTGGCTCGGCTGTATTGCGGGCACCATTTTTGTCGAAAGCATCTTGCTCAAAATCGTGTTCGGTGTTGTTGCAGGCTTTGTCACTGGTCGTATTTTTATTTTGGGTCATGATGCTTGCCACCAAAGCTTTACGCCTAATCGTGAACTCAATAAAGTACTGGGTCGCATTGCCTTCTTACCATCCCTAACGCCATATAGCTTATGGGATGTCGGCCATAACGTGGTGCATCATGGTCAAACCAACTTAAAGGGGTTCGACTTTGTTTGGGCTCCATTATCAAAAGAAGAATTTGACGCCTTGCCAGCATGGCGTAAAACCTTAGAGCGCCTTTATCGCAGCGGTTGGGGGCCAGTTTTCTACTACCTTATTGAAATTTGGTGGAGACGTGAGTACTTCCCAAATGCGAAAAACAAACCTGGCGATCGACCCATTTTCCTTAAAGACAATTTATTGGTAACTGGCTTTGCCATTATCTGGCTTGGCTGTCTGATTGCGGGTGCGATTGCCTCCGGCCAATCGATCTGGCTTGGCTTAATCACGGGCTTTGTAGTTCCCTTCCTGTTTTGGAACGGCATGATTGGCTTTGTAGTCTACGTGCACCATACCCACACCTCGGTGTCCTGGTATGACAAGAAGTCGGAATGGTTACGCGCCCAGCCTTTTGTTTCAACAACCGTCCATTTGACCTTTGGGTGGATTTGGGGGGCTCTAATGCACCACATCATGGAGCATACTGCCCATCATGTGGATATGAGCGTTCCCCTTTATCGCCTCAAAGAGGCCCAAAATACCCTCGAAACCATCCTTCCAGAGCGAATCTTTGTTCAAAAGTTCTCTTGGGCTTGGTATTTTGATACGGCTCGCAAGTGCAAGCTATATGACTTCGAAAACAAGGCTTGGCTCGATTTTGATGGGAATAAAACGGCCGATTCCGTTAGAGTTGTCCTGAGCCCAGCTCCGGCGGGACAAAACGGGTAAAATAGAACTTCTGTACAAGATTTGGATTACCCGGATTACCCATGACTACTTCGACTCCAGCCGCTGCCCAAGAAAATTCTCAGGGCCTTAAATTTTGCTCTTCATGCAGTCGCGAGAAGCGCCTGGAAGGTGGCACCTGGATCCCAACTAGCAATCGCAAGCAACGCTGGATTTGCGCTAGCTGTTTATACAATCGGACACATCGCACGGGCTCTGCAAAAACCTAATTTCTCAATTCAGTTTAGTAAATTTAGTTTTATCAATCCTTAACATGGGGATTTGTTTGGCGCTCTTTGCCAAACGTTGACATAGGTCCATGTCCAGGAACAAATTGCACATCATCGCCAAGCGGCCACAACTTTGTCTTAATCGCATTAATTAATTCAGCATGATTGCCGCGGGGGAAATCCGTTCTTCCAATTGAGCCGGCAAAAAGGACATCTCCCACGAAAGCCAGGCGATCCTCTCTATCAAAAAATACGACATGCCCGGGCGTATGACCAGGACAGTGGAAGACCTCTAAATTTACATTACCAACTTGTACATGATCACCGTCCTTTAACCAGCGTGTCGGTAAAAATGCTTTTGCATGTCCAAATCCAAATCGAATGGTTTGCTCTGGCAGCTGATCCAGCCAAAATTGCTCATCTACTTGCGGCCCCTCAATTGGTACACCGAATTGCTCCGACAAATCTTTGGCAGCAGCACAATGGTCCAGATGTCCATGGGTTAACAAAATCTTTTTTACGAAACCGCCCAGATTCTGAACGCCATCTAAAATCTTTTCAATATCGCCACCAGGGTCAATCACTGCAGTATCACCCGTTTCCTGGCAAACCAAGATGGAACAATTTTGCTCGAATGGGGTAACAGAAACAATCCCTAGTTTAATTGGCATATGCACAAGATGTTTAAATTGGTTAGCCGCTAGTTTAGGGCAATGACGCTAGAATATATCTCACAGGATACATAATGAAAACTCAAGATACATTTAAATTCGCAGAAACGCATGAGTGGGCCAGCATCGAGGACGATGGCCTAGTTTGGGTTGGCATTAGCAATCACGCCCAAGATGCCTTGGGTGATGTCATGTTTTTTCAAGCGCCAACACTGCATCAACAGGTTAAGCAAGGCGAGGCCATTGCTGTGATTGAGTCCGTTAAGGCGGCGAGCGATATTCACGCGCCTATCAGCGGTGAAATCGTTGCCATCAATGCAGAGATGGATGCCAGCCCAGAGATGCTGAACGAACAGCCTTATGCAGTTTGGCTTTTTAAAATTAAAGCGGCGTCAGAGGATACTCTTAGAGCAGATTTGGAGGCATTGATGCCTCTTGAGAAATATAGCTCAAGCGCAGGCGCTTAAATAGAAATCGGGTCCCGCTCTATTAGCCAACGAATGCGCGCTGTTTTACTAACCCTCCCTTGAGAGTCTTGTCGTAAATCTTGATCAATTTGTTCAAGCGCTTCTTGTAGCGCCTTACGATTCACCGACTCTATCAATAATTGAGCTCGCTCCGTGCCGGCCACCCTCATGACTGGCTTTGGAACTGGATCGTAAGTTCTTAGATGCTTACTAATCATGCCCTTACTTTTCATGCGCACCTTCAGCTCATGCAAAAACTGAATTGCTTTCTCGAGACTTTTGC
>JBIISV010000099.1:0-7490 GCA_044340835.1 Polynucleobacter sp. | reverse complement strand
CACCACCACCACCGATATTTTCAACAACGATACTTTGACCTAAGTTCTTAGAGAGTCTATCAGCCACCTTGCGTACCAAATTATCTAAACCACCACCAGCAGCTACAGGCGCAATCAGTTTAATTGGTTTGTTGGGATAGGATTGCGCATTTGCAAGTCCGGAAAGTGAGGTGGCGATACATAGACCGCTCAAAATGAGCGCTTTACGAATATTGATCATTGAATTTCCCCTAATAGATATTAGAAGCCGCAATTCTTGCACTATTCCTATCTTTTGCATATTGCAATATTATTAACTATTAATGCGTTTTACACATATATAAACTATGCCTACTAACTTTGATTTGCATGATTTACAGGCTTTTGTAGCAGCCGCAGAAGTTAAAAGTTTTAAAAAGGCTGCTGAATTAATCAATATTTCACAGCCCGCGTTTAGTCGCCGAATTGAGAAGCTGGAGTCCAGCTTGGGCGTTAAGTTGATTGACCGTGACACCCGCAAAATGGAGCTAACCTCCATTGGTCGTGATTTTGCAAAAAAAGCAAAGCATCTTCTGGAGGGATTGGATGAGGTGCTCTTGGGTATTCAGGGGGTTGGAGTTGGGCGCATGGGTGAGGTTACGATCGCCTGCGTTCCTTCTGCAGTCTATTATTTCTTGCCCCAAGTTTTACGGAAGTACCATGAAAATTTCCCCCAAATTCGCATCAAAATTCACGATGCCAGCGCCAATGAAGTTTTATCAATTGTCGCTAGTGGTGAAGCTGATTTTGGGGTGAATTTTGTTGGCAGTGATGAATCAAATATTGAATTTAAAACGATTTTCGAAGAGCGCTTTGTTGTAGCGTGTCGCAAAGATCACCCTTTAAGTAAGAAGAAAAAATTGACTTGGGAAGAAGTGAGTCATTACGACTTTATGTCGGTCTCAAAGTCTTCTGGAAATCGGATGTTAATTGATCTTGCCCTCGCTGGAAAATCACAGGCACCGAAAATTATCTATGAGGCTCAGCACGTAACAACCTTACTGGGTATGGTGGAGGCAGGAATGGGTATCGCTGTAGTGCCATCCTTATCAATGCCCAATAAAGATCACCCGGTGCTTGCTAGTATCCCGCTCTTTGAGCCAGTGGTTTCAAGGCGGATTGGCTTAATTAAAAAGAGGGGCCGCAGTCTTGCGCCTGCAGCAGAGAAGCTCTACCACCTTTTGTTGGACTTAAGCAGTAGAGCGTAGGAGTTTGCGTTTCTGTTAGTCGATATCTTGCTTGGCTTTTATTTTTTTCCGAATAGAGGCTTCTAGTGGGATTGAGTTGAGGTTTGGCTCAAGCGCCTCGCGCTCATCAAACACAAAGCAAGTGCCGGTGTAGTGAGCGGACCCAACCTCTTCAAAGTATTTGAGGATGCCACCTTCTAATTGGTAGCTGTGTTGCATGCCAATCTCACGCATGTAGAGCCCAGATTTTTCACAGCGGATCCCGCCAGTACAAAAGCTCACTAAGGTCTTCTCACTCAGTTCATCCTTGTGTGCTGAAATGGCCGCAGGGAATTCTGTAAATTTCTCAATATTGAAATGGAGGGCATTCTCAAAAGTTCCATACTCGACCTCAAACGCATTGCGGGTATCCACCATCACTACAGGGCGTCCTATGTCATCAGTTCCCCGGTCAAGCCATTCCTGTAATTTTTGAGGTGTAATGAAATTCGCTCGCCCTTCTTCAGGACGAATCGCAGGATGATTCATGCGGATGATTTCACGCTTTATCTTGACCAACATTTTTTTGAATGGCTGTGTTTCAGACCAGCTATCTTTGGTTTGTAAAGTGTTAAAGCGGGGATCCTCGCGTAGCCAATCTACAAATTCTCGTAATGCCGTTTCTTCCCCGGCTAAAAATAGATTGATTCCCTCACCAGTTAGCAGGATGGTGCCCTTGAGATGGCGAGATTGGCACTCATCTAGCATTTTGGCGCGCAGCTCCGTTAATTTGTCTAGGCTGACAAATAAATAGGCGGCGATATTCAAAATGGGCTTCATGGATAATCTCTTGTGGCTGCGCACTCCATTATCAAACAAGCTGCCAAGAAGGGGGCAATCTTGCCGTCTTTCCGCCTGGGGAATCGTTGATCAAGGGGTTCTGAGTATTGGCGCCAGTATGGTGGGTGGTATTGACCCCCAGTAAAACACCTTCTGAGATTGTCAATGCGATAATCAGGCTCTTGCTAAAGTACTGAAAACTCCAGCTCTTGCCTCTCAATTGAAGTCACAAGGAATTGACATTGTTGCCAGCAATCCGGAGGCCTTGCCTGATTTCATTGGCAAGTAAATTGCAGTGTGGGGCAAGTTTGTTATCGAAAATAATATTAAAGAAACGCAATAAGGATCCCGTATGAATGAACGTTTAATCCCTTACCAGCCTATGGACTTAGCTGAGCCAGCCGAATTAGTGGCTGCAATTCGGCAACGCCGGGGTGGACAGTTTATTAATTTAGATCGTATGCTGTTGCATAGCACCCCGATTGCCGAGGGCTGGAATCACTTCATTGGCGAGATCCGCAATAACCTCTCTTTAGATCCGAAGCTACGCGAGCTCGCGATGTGTGGAGTAGCCGTTCTGAATGGTGCGGAGTATGAGTTCTTTCATCATGCTCCTCCATTTATCAAAGCCGGCGGTACTGAGGCGCAAGTGGAGGCCTTGAGGTTAATTGGTCAGCCGAGTTTCCCGAGCGCACTATTCTCTCCGCTTGAAAATGATGCGGTAGCGCTGACTTTCCAGATGACACGCAATATTCAAGTGGACGGTGCATTGATGAAGCGCTTACAGAGCGCTTTAGGCAATACCAATACTGTCGAGCTGGTTAGCGTGGTAGCGGCATACAACATGGTCTCTCGATTTTTGATCGCTTTAGATGTCAATCCTGAGGACCATCCTCCTGCGTAATTCATGATCCAAAATGCCTGCATTGATTGGGAAGAGGGCGGCCTGACTTGCTCAGCATTTTGGCATTCTGAAAATGGTATAGCAGCCCATAAAAAAGTGGTGACTGCAAATGACACGCTCACCGCAGATGATGCATATCGCTTAGCCTGTGAGGGTACTGCGATTTTGTGGAGAGGCGACTTTCAGAGTGCTCGCCAACTGTTGCAAGCTCTGGTCCGAAGAATTGATAAGCCCTCCAAAAAATCTCAGCGCGCAGGTAAAAGAGTCGCTAAATCGGGTGAGGTCACCACCCCAAAAACAGTCAGAGATATTTTCAATCAGCACCGCTTGATACGGTCTCAGCGGGCACGTATCTTGGGTATGCTACTGATTGAATGTAACTTTGATCACACCATCTCATTGCGTCGTGCGCCAGATATTGCTCAAGCCTGCTTAGAGGCTTACGGAGTTGTAAAGCAATCTTATGTAGTGTCATTACGAGAACTATTAGGTGTCATTAGCGCCCATGAATGGCGTAAGAATGGCCTACCTATTTTGGCAGATAGCAATGGAGAGCCCGTTTACGTTCACCCCCATTATGGTGTTTTCTCGCCTGTACGTGGTGAGTATATTGAGCTAGTGTGTAATGCTCCCTGGCCCCAAGCACTGGATGCTGAGTCAACTGCCTTTGATATTGGTGTTGGCACTGGTGTGTTGTCGATTATTTTGGCGATGCGGGGTCTGCAAAAAATTACTGCCACTGATCAAGATGAACGGGCACTCATTTGCGCCAAAGAGAATATAGCGCTTTTAGGTTTAGGCTCTCAAATTGAAATAGTAAAAGCCAACCTATTCCCACCAGGCAAGGCCTCCCTGATTGTCTGTAATCCACCATGGATACCCGCAAGACCGAGTTCAACTTTAGAGCATGCGGTCTACGATCTAGATAGCCAAATGCTGAAAGGTTTTTTGAGTGGCCTCAAGAATCATTTAAGGCCTCATGGTGAGGCTTGGCTGATTCTTTCTGATCTGGCTGAGCATCTGGGTCTCAGAACCCGTCAAGAGTTGCTTGCATGGATTGAGCAGGCTGGCTTAGCTATTTTAGGGCGCATCGATACCAAACCAAAGCATCCAAAAGTAGGTGATGAGGCTGATTTACTGCATTTCGCAAGAGCTGCGGAAGTGACCTCTCTCTGGCGCTTGAGCTTAAGCTAGCCGTTTAAGGTCAAGGCAAGTTCGGCGATGGCGATACCAGTAAAGCCCAAGCAAGCCCAAGCAAGCCCAAGCAAGCCCAAGCAAGCGGCTGAGCTTCTGGTTACTATAGTCAAATCATCTGACTAACTCGTGTTTATCTTTTAAGCAAAAGAATCATTTATGGCAAGTAATGTAAGCAAAGAAAAAAATCAGCCCACTGAGAGTGGCTTACGTAAAGGCCTCACCAGTTATGGTGACAAAGGCTTTTCTTTATTTTTGCGTAAAGCCTTTATTAAGGGTGCTGGCTATACCAATAGCGCTTTAGATCGTCCTGTGGTTGGCATTATCAATACGGGGAGTTCATACAATCCCTGTCATGGCAATATGCCGCAATTAATTGAGGCTGTAAAACGTGGGGTGATGTTGGCAGGCGGATTGCCGATGGATTTTCCGACCATCTCTATTCATGAGAGTTTTGCTGCACCTACGAGTATGTATTTACGTAACTTGATGTCGATGGATACCGAGGAGATGCTGCGCGCTCAACCGATGGATGCGGTGGTAATGATTGGCGGTTGCGATAAAACCGTTCCAGCGCAAATGATGGGCGCTGCTTCAGCAGGTCTGCCTGCGATCCAATTAATTACTGGTTCCATGTTGACGGGTTCTCATCGTAGCGAGCGGGTTGGTGCTTGTACAGACTGTCGCCGTTATTGGGGAAAATTTCGTGCCGGAGAAATTGATGAGCTTGAAAAAGATGAAGTCAATGATCAATTGGTAGCTAGTGTGGGCACGTGTTCAGTAATGGGAACAGCCAGTACGATGGCTTGTATTTCTGAGGCATTGGGTATGACGGTGCCGGGTTGCGCTACTCCACCGGCAGTAACAGCTGACCGCATTCGGATTGCAGAAGAGACGGGTACCCGGGCAGTACAAATGGCTAAGGATGGCTTAACAATTGATCGGGTATTAACGGCCGATGCTTTTGAAAATGCGATGCGTGTTTTGTTGGCTATTGGGGGATCGACCAATGCCATTGTGCATTTAGCTGCTATTGCTGGCCGCATGGGTTTGGAAATCGATTTAGATGCACTCGATCGGATGGGTGACGAGACTCCGGTGCTTGTTGATCTCAAACCCTCGGGTGATCACTACATGGAAAATTTTCATGCTGCTGGTGGTATGACAACCCTATTGCGTGAGCTAAAGCCTTTATTGAGGTTAGATGCGATGACGGTGACTGGCCGAACTCTGGGTGAAGAGATTGATGCAGCACCACCGAGCTTTAAGCAAGACGTTGTTCGTAAGTTTGATAATCCAATTTACCCACGCGGCAGTATTGCGGTATTGCGCGGCAACTTGGCTCCTGGTGGCGCCATCATTAAGCAATCTGCTGCGAATGAAAAATTGATGGAGCATGAAGGTCGCGCGATTGTTTTTGAAAATAGTGAAGATCTCGCGAATCGCATTGACAGTCCCGACTTGGATGTCACAGCCGAGGACATTTTGGTGCTGAAGAATATTGGGCCCAAAGGTGCTCCCGGTATGCCTGAGGCAGGCTATATTCCGATTCCCATGAAGCTTGCGCGCGCAGGGGTCAAAGATATTGTGCGAATTTCAGATGGTCGTATGAGTGGTACCGCCTTTGGCACCATTGTCTTACACGTTACCCCAGAAGCCGCAGTAGGTGGGCCTCTGGCACATGTGAAAAATGGTGACCGCATTCGTTTGAGCGTTAAGAATCGCGAGATCAGTTTATTGATCTCGGCAGAAGAGTTAGCTCAGCGCGCGCAGGATAATCCGGTGGTGGAGCCGACTGCAGAGCGTGGCTACCTCAAACTTTTTTTAGATACCGTAACGCAAGCGGATCAGGGGGTAGACTTTGACTTCTTGAGAGCCGTCAAGATAGTGGGTAAAACACCTAAATAGTTACCCTGATCGTTTAAGACCAACAAAGCTAGCAGCAGTCTGATATGCCGCCTTTAGGGGCGGCATTCTCTTATCTTTGCAATGCAGCAAATTGAAGACCTTAAATTTTATTGTGGTATTGATTGTGGCTATTGACATAATGAAATTTCACTGATAATTTAAACAACTGTTTAAAAAATAAAATTGCAAAGTGGATGGAGACAATGAAAAAAATTAACCGCGCGGACTTAACTGCCGCTTCAGAGAAATATAAAAACTGGGGCAAATGGGGTCCTGATGATGAAATTGGTACTCTCAATTTCACAACGCCAGAGGATATTGTTTCGGCAGCGCAATTGGTGCGTAAGGGTAAGGTGATCTCCCTGGCACTCAATTTTGATAGCAGCGGACCTCAGGGCGCTAAAACAAAGTATCCATCGATGGGGCGTATTAATCCAGTCCACACCATGCTGCGTACCGGTACTGATGCCTATTCAGGAGTGTTGGATAAGCGTGGTATTCGGGCTGCTGACGACATGGTTGTTATGCCTTTGCAATGCGGAACCCAGTGGGATGGATTGGGTCACGTGTTCTATGAAAACTATATGTACAACGGCTATGATTGCCGCGAAGTCTCTTCCGCCGGTGCTGCAAAGTGCGGAATCGAGAAAACGAAATCAAAGATGGTTGGGCGCGGTATTTTGCTTGATGTAGCAAGAGCAAAAGGGATGGATTGTCTGCCCGATGGTTATGGCATTACTTGCCAAGATTTAGATGACACCGCAAAGAAGCAGGGTATTGAAATTAAACGCGGCGATTACATCATTGTTCGCACCGGTCAAATGGAAGAAAAGATTCGCTCTGGAAGTTGGGATGGTTATCCAGGCGGTGATGCACCTGGGTTTGCATTTGAAACCTTAGAATGGATTCAGCGGACTGAATTGGCAGCATTGGCCAGTGATACTTGGGGTTGCGAGGTGCGCCCTAATGAATCTGAAGCGGGAATTAACCAGCCTTGGCATTGGATTACCATTCCGATCATGGGTATGACTATGGGTGAAATTTTTTATCTTAAAGATATTGCCGATGATTGTGCTGCAGATGGGATCTATGAGTTTATGTTTGTAGCTCCGGCCATTCCTATTACAGGAGCAGTTGGTTCTCCAACGAATCCATTGGCTATTAAGTAGCACGCAGTAGATAAAAATAGCAATTTAATTTGATGCATATTCAATAGGAGGAAAAGTGAAATTTTCTACTCGAATTACTCGTCGTGTTATTGGTAAAGCGTGCCAGCTTGGTTTAGTCGGTAGCCTTAGTCTTTTCATCGGTTCTGCTTGGGCAGCCTACCCAGACAAGTCCATTAAATTGGTAGTGGGATTTCCTCCTGGTGGTCCCACAGATATGTCTGCTCGCATCATTGCGCCTAAGCTTTCAGAAATACTGAAGCAGTCGGTGTTTGTTGAAAATAAACCCGGTGC
>JBIISV010000098.1:0-7514 GCA_044340835.1 Polynucleobacter sp. | reverse complement strand
TTGGCCGGGACAGTCGTTTAATTGAATACGGGTCAATATTTATTTGGCTCCTATGTTATTTACAGATCTTGGTTTATCAGAATCCATTCTTCGCGCTATCAGTGAGGAAGGCTATACCAGCCCCACCCCTATTCAAGAAAAATCTATCCCTGCCGTTTTAAAGGGTGGCGATTTACTTGCGGCAGCCCAAACGGGTACAGGCAAAACTGCTGGCTTTACCTTGCCAATCTTGCAGCGCTTAAGCAATAGCCCTAAGACCTCTGGCAAACGTCAATTGCGTGTGTTGATTTTGACCCCCACCCGTGAATTAGCTGCTCAGGTACAAGAATCCGTCGTCACTTACGGAAAATATACTGGCCTCAAATCCACTGTCATATTTGGTGGCGTAGGTGCTAACCCGCAAATCAAAGCCATTGCCGCAGGACTCGATATCTTGGTAGCAACGCCTGGTCGCTTGCTAGATTTAATGTCACAGAACTGTGTCTCCCTTGTCAATATTGAAATTCTGGTGCTAGATGAAGCAGACCGAATGTTAGACATGGGTTTCTTACGAGATATCAAAAAGATTTTGGCTGCACTACCAAAGCAACGTCAAAACTTACTATTTTCAGCAACCTTCTCAACGGAGATTAAAACTTTAGCTGATGGCTTATTGAACTCTCCTGCACTCATTGAAGTAGCCAGGAGCAATAGCACAAATGATGCGATTGCTCAGTTAATCCATCCAGTAGATAGAAATCAGAAACATCCTTTATTGGCACATCTGATTAAAACTAATCAGTGGCAGCAAGTTCTGGTCTTTACTCGCACTAAACATGGCGCCAACAAATTAGTCACGCAATTAGAAAAAGATGGCATTACTGCAATGGCGATTCATGGCAATAAAAGTCAAAGTGCGCGCACTAAAGCATTGGCAGATTTTAAGGATGGCAAAATTACCGTCCTAGTTGCTACTGACATTGCAGCACGGGGGATCGATATTGATCAACTCCCCCATGTTGTGAACTACGACTTACCCAATGTTTCAGAAGACTACGTTCATCGTATTGGTCGTACTGGAAGAGCAGGCTCAAATGGAGTTGCTGTCTCCTTAGTTTGTGTTGACGAACATCAGATGCTCAGAGATATTGAAAAATTGATTAAGCAAAAACTGCCACAGGAAGTGATTGCCGGCTTTGAGCCAGATCCGAACGCGGTAGCACAACCGATTCAATTAAGAAGTCAACAGCACCAGCAATCTAGAAAGCCTAGAACAGGTAATACTGGTGGTGGTGGCGGAGGCAAACCTGCAACTAAACGCAGCAGCCCACCTAAAAGAAGCTTTAATCGATAGCCTTCACTAATAAGGCCATCATGCCATCAAGATAAATTACTAGGAGATGAAATGACTATTAAGGTAATTGGTCTCATTCAGCTAAAAGATCTTGCAGCCTTTGAGCAATACCGAAGCCAAGTTGGAGATACGGTAGCCTTGTATCAAGGGAAAATTACATCACGAGGAGCACTGAATACCCTCCTCTGGAATGAATTAGAGTGCGGATCCTTTAGTGCATTTGTGGAGCTAGAGTTTCCGAACCTAGAGCTTTCAGAAGCTTGGGCTCATAGTCCTGAATACCAAAACTTAATACCCATTCGTAGCAAGGCTATGAAACTCACTTTGTTTTCTGTTAC
The DNA here is from genome assembly GCA_044340835.1 of Polynucleobacter sp. GTDB lineage: Bacteria > Pseudomonadota > Gammaproteobacteria > Burkholderiales > Burkholderiaceae > Polynucleobacter. The sequence continues at coordinate 5,843 of JBIISV010000098.1, read as the reverse complement.
CGTCTAAAAAAATAAAGCCCAGCTCCTTTTGGGGGCTAGGCTAAATTGATTATGCAGTAATTCGAATTACTTCTTTGCTTCCATTGCTTCTTTGGTTGCAGTAATTTCTTTACGACGCTCTTTGCATGCGCCAGCAATTTCTTGCAAAGCTTTACGTGCACGCGCAGCGGATGCCTTGACACCCTTTTCAATGAACTTGTCGTTTTCCGCTTTATAAGTTTCAAAAGCAGCCAATAATGTATCGTGTTGTGACATCTGGACTCCTAGATTTTTGATTAGTGTATGAGTGCTGAGCTCGAAAATAGTATATCCCCATAAAAAGCTGGAGATTCCAGGTCTAGCCCTAGGGATAACTCTTAGATCCTGTAAATAACCCAAAATAAGAAAAATACAGAAAACCATTAAAAATTGGCATAAAGATCAGCAATATGGGTATATTTTCAACTCCAGACATTCTTACACCCATTACCCAAATGCATCCCTCGCCGACCAATTTGCACTGAAAATCCTGAAGAAAAATTGATATGTCCCTACCCAGCCAAGATTACGCATTTGTCAGAAATAAGCTCCTCAATCAGGAAGAAATTGCCCTATTAGATGTTCGCGAGGAAGATCCACATGCTCAAGAACATCCTTTGTTTGCGGCTAATTTCCCGCTTGCTCGGATTGAGCTAGATGCGTTTAGTAAGCTACCAAGAAAAGATGTCCCCATTGTGACTCTGGATGATGGCGAAGGCTATGCTCAATTAGCAGCAGAACGACTTGCCAAGCTTGGCTACCTTGATGTGTCCATCTTCAAAGGTGGCGTTACTGCATGGAAAGCTGCTGGCGGCGAAGTATTTAAGGATGTTAACGTTCCCAGTAAATCTTTTGGTGAGTTTGTAGAGTCCAAGAGACATACGCCCTCTTTATCCGCTCAGGAAGTGAAGCGACTGATCGACAACCATGAAGATATCGTAGTTGTCGATGTTCGTCGCTTTGATGAATACCACACGATGAGTATTCCAACCGGCATTAGTGTGCCAGGTGCCGAACTCGTCTTACGCCTTCCAGAAATAGCACCCAATCCAAAGACTAAAGTCATTGTTAACTGTGCAGGGAGAACTCGTAGCATTATCGGTACCCAATCTCTGATTAATGCAGGCATTCCAAACGAAGTAAATGCCTTGCGAAATGGTACGATTGGTTGGACGCTAGCTGGTCAAGTACTTGATCAAGGTCAGAGCAGAAAATTCAAAGAGGTTAGTCAGGACACCGCCAAACAAGCCGATCAAAGAGCACGAAGCGTTGCTGATAAAGCGGGTGTTAAGCGGGTAAGTCTCGCGGATATTGAGAAATGGAAATCTCAAACTGATCGAACCAGCTATTTCTTTGATCCTAGAACTCCAGAGGAATATGAGGCGGGCCACCTACCTGGATTTCGCTCAACTCCTGGTGGTCAATTAGTGCAGGAGACGGAAATGGTTGCTCCTGTTCGCGGGGCACGCATCGTCTTATCTGATCCGGGCGGTGTGAGAGCAAACATGCCGGCATCATGGCTAGCCCAGATGGCATGGGAGGTCTACGTGATTGATGACATTAAAGCGAGTGATTTGACTGAGAAAGGTACATGGAAAAGTCCCCTACCAAGGTTTCCTGAAATTCAAATAATAGATGCCATGACTGTGTCAGCTTGGCTAAAAAATGGTACTAGTATGATTTTGATAGATTTAAGTACTCATGCCAATTATGTGAAAGCGCATATTCCAGGCAGCTGGTTTGCACTACGCTCACAGTTCTCCGCTGCGATTCAGAATTTACCCAAAGCAGACCGCTATGTCCTCACTAGCACCACTGATGAATTAGCCGTCTTTGCCGCCAAAGAAATTCAGGTATTGCTAGATGCTCAGGTCCTTGTTTTATCTGGTGGCAATCAAGCTTGGGAGGCGGCAGGCTTTGAAATGGAAAAGGGAGCCACCCATTTAGCCTCACCTCCAATAGATCGCTACAAGCGACCCTATGAAGGTACTAAGGTTGATGAAGCAGCAATGCAGGCATATCTAGATTGGGAGTTTGGCTTAGTAGAGCAGCTGGGTAAAGATGGTACACACCACTTTTGGGTGCTTTAGCAGGACGGCTAACTAAAAAAATATGAACAAAATAATCACTTGCTTGATCTTATTTTTTGGGCTGATGGGTTGTGGACGGGAAACCTATACCACCTATTCATGTAGTGATAGTCCTAATACAAAATTTCCGATGGTGATTAAAAAAGCCTCGATGTTATTTCAAGATAGACAATATGATTATTGCGGCAGTCTGGGTCCTCAAAGCTATTTCGATGTGAATTGCACTGTCCAAATTCAAGATGCTAGTAACATCTTCACTACCAGCACCGGTAAGCTCATCAGTAACGGGAAAGAGTTTCAGTGCAATGCCCTCTAAACAAAAAAACTTACTGAGCCCCAAGAAACTGTACCTAAGCAAATGGACTGCAGTTCATCCAATGAATAAGCGAAAACACTTTTTGGTCAGCAAAGTGATTCTGCCTGAGCTACCAGATGAGGCAATTGAGTTTGTAGAGCTAGAAGCAGTATTTGATAAAGCTGTGCAAACGATTCCCTGGCGCGACCTCAAGAATACTGAAATCTGGCTACAGGGCTGGGTATAAAAAAGCCGCCCAGCACATAAGGTGGACGGCTTCGAAGCTTACCGATAAAGCAAAAACTTATTTTGCCTTCTTCTTTGTGTCGGAGGATTTTCTCAGGTGTTCCTCAATATTCTGTTCTGCTGCGTCTGCGACTTGATTCACAATTTTTCGACCTTCTTTGAACATCTTCTGGCCAGCAGAGGACATATCATGAACCACCTTAGATAACTTATCGGCGTGATTTGGCAGCTTATTTTCAACATCTTCAAGCCAACTCACCAGAGAGCTGCGAACTTTTTCTAAGTGCTTCTCAGTTTCATCAGCAGCGTCTTCACTAATATCTTTAAGAACAGACTTTACCTTCTTCTGATAAGCAGTAGCGCGTTTTGTAGCCTCCTTGCTTGCGGCCTCCTGCAAATCTTTTAACTTGGCAAGATCATTCTTTGCTGCAGATTTAGCGCTATCCATAGCATTTTTCATGCCCCACTGAATTTCTGCAAGATGGTGCTCGCTGAGATCTTTAGCGGCGTCTAGTAGTTTATGAGAATAGGCAAATAACTCCTTTGCCTTCTCTTGTTGCCAAGCTTGAATATCTTTCTGATCCATTACCACTCTCCTTTAGTTAAATTAGAGTATTGACTCATCCACAAACTGATAACACAACTCTATACCCAATTCGACACATTGCCAATGACCTGCTTTATTTGCCCTTGAAAACAGGAGAATGGAGTGCCGCGACATTGATGGGCAAATTGGTTTTAAGTAAGCTACAAGGAATGGGCACAAGAAAAACCACTAGCCCAAGCCCATTGGAAATTATGACCGCCTAAATGCCCAGTCACATCGACGCACTCACCAATAAAATAGAGGCCAGCATGATTACGGGACATCATCGTTTGACCGTCTAACTCTTTCGTATCTACGCCACCTAGCATCACCTCTGCTTTTTTCCAGCCTAAGGTCCCCGCAGGCTTTACAAACCAATTCGTAATGAGTTCTTTGAGAGCTTGACGATCTTTTTTTGAGACCTCAGCCCATTTTTTTCCCAATAGATTTTTTTGTTCTGCAAATACTTTTGCTAATCTTAAAGGCATCACTGATGCCAGAATATTTTCAGTCAACTTCAGGTGATTTCCTTCGTGATTGAAAAGCTCATCACAGCTAAAACGTCCATTCGCTTCAACAGCACCCAGCCAATCAATATGAATTGCTTCACCTTCAGCCCAATAACTACTTGCTTGTAAAACTGCTGGTCCGGATAGACCTTTATGCGTTAACAATACATCCTCATTAAAACGACAAGCGCCGTAGCGATTGCCTTTAGCTCCTGCCGCAATTCGAACCGGCAAACTTAAGCCGGATAAGGTAGTCAAATTATCAAATTCGCCAGAAGTAAATGAGAGGGGGACCAATGCTGGGCGGGGCTCAATGACTTTTAATCCAAACTGCCTAGCAATATCTAAGGAGTAAGCGCTAGCGCCAATTGCAGGAACTGGTAGACCCCCTGTAGCCATCACTAATGATTTTGATCTTTCGGTACCAGCGCTGGTTTTAACGTGCCACTCACCTGCTTCATTAGAGACTGACTCCACTTTGACTGGATGACGAATATGAACACTGCCTTTGGCACATTCTTTGAATAACATGTCGATAATTTGCTTAGCAGAATCATCACAAAACAACTGCCCTTGGTGCTTCTCATGATAAGCAATGCGATAAGACTGTACCAAGCGAATAAATTCTTTTGCGGGATAGCGTGCTAAGGCGCTTTTTACAAAATGGGTATTTAGAGAGAGAAAGTTGGCTGGACTGCTATGGAGATTAGTAAAGTTACACCGACCTCCTCCACTAATGCGAATTTTTTCACACAAGATTTCAGCGTGATCAAGTACTAGTACCTTTTTCCCCAATTGGCCAGCAACGCTAGCACAAAAAAGTCCGGCTGCACCACCGCCAATGACGATAGCATCCCAAGCTTTACTCATGATTTACTTGAAGCGCTCAATGACTTCGTCTGGTAGCTTCAGTTTTTTCATATGCAAGCGAGTGTAGGCTTGCCGGAAGTTTTTAGTCATGGAGATCATGACCGATGCCGTCCAAGCAAAAGCAAACATCCCTGAAAAAGCAATAATGATAGCAAGCATCTTCCAGCCGCTGGGCAACACGTTTTCCATGAAGCCCATCGCCGTATAGGTGCTACCGCTGAATAAAATACTTATCCCTAAATCGGGCAGAAGTTTAAATAACCATAGCGCTACACCCCAGAGAATAATCTCCAAGATGTGGATGAGAAATAGGAACATGACACTGATGTAAAAAATCAAAGTTACAGAACCATATTTATGTTCAGACAGATAAAGAAATGATTTCACTTCATAGCGCTTAGCAATTTGAAGTAAAGCAAATCCGTGGACTAACATCACGACCAGAAGCATGAAAATGCCAAAAAAATAGGCTGGCAAATCCAGTTCAGTGGTGAGGGATGAGGTATTAAGAATAGTCATAGTGTTGTAGTCACTATTTTACAGCTCTCCTAGGCTGCACACTTAAGCCAATTGATACCAGTCACGTATGACCTCCCAGGCCTCTTTAGCTGTTTCAACAAAATGAATTAAATCCATATCAGCCTGCTCAATTACGCCATACTCGAGCATCTTTTTAAAATGAATGACGTCACACCAATAATCTCGCCCAACTAGGATGATTGGAAAGTGATTTACCTTTTTAGTTTGCATCAGGGTCAACACTTCAAATAACTCATCCAAGGAACCAAAGCCCCCCGGATAGGCCACAATCGCTCTCGCTCTAAACATGAAATGCATCTTACGAATGGCGAAGTAGTGAAAGCGGAAACTCAGCCCTGCAGTCAGATAAGGATTGGGATGCTGCTCCTTAGGTAAGCTGATATTGAAACCAATGGACTTATCCCCAGCCTCAAACGCACCTCGATTAACTGCCTCCATAATTCCAGGGCCACCGCCAGTAGCAATATGAAGCTTATTGTTATCTTCTGTTTGAGTAGCGTTATAGTGCGCCACTATTCCCCCGAAATCCCTTGCGGAATCATAGTACCTTGAGTGCAGTAAGGCTTTTTTTGCATCCGCAATCGCCTCAGGTGATTTTGCATTAGCCTCCATCTCGCGGGCAAAATCACCGCTAACAAAACGGGTAGAGCCAAATACGGTAATCGTGTGCTCAACTCCATGCTCATGCA
>JBIISV010000097.1:0-7523 GCA_044340835.1 Polynucleobacter sp. | reverse complement strand
ACAAGTCCATTAAATTGGTAGTGGGATTTCCTCCTGGTGGTCCCACAGATATGTCTGCTCGCATCATTGCGCCTAAGCTTTCAGAAATACTGAAGCAGTCGGTGTTTGTTGAAAATAAACCCGGTGCTGGAGGCAACGTGGCTGCGCAGATGGTCGCTGGTGCGGCGCCAGATGGCTATACCTTCTTGGTTAACTCCGCAGCTTTCGCGGTAAATCCTGCTCTTTATGGTGCGGCAGCGGGATACAGTCCAACAAAAAACTTTGCTAACGTAGCCTTTATTTCTACTCAAGCCAATGTGATTAGCGTAAATGAGAACGTACCAGTTAAAACACTGGCTGAGCTCAGAGAGTATGCAAGTAAGAATAAGCTGTCTTATTCGAGCCCAGGTTACGGTACGACACCCCATTTAACCTGCGAAAATCTGTTCCGTATTCAGTGGAAGGCAGACATCAACCATATTCCTTATAAGGGTGCAGGCCCGGCATCTATGGCTGTAGTTGGTGGTGAAACACCGATTGCATGTACAGCAGTAGCAGGGGTGTTCCAGTTTTCGAAGCAGGGTAAGGTGCGTATCTTAACAATCTCAAGTGATAAACGCTCTCCAAATTTACCTGAAGTTCCTACTCTAGTTGAGTTAGGTTATCCACAGATTAAGGATTACACCTGGTCTGCAATGATGGCCCCAATTAAGACTCCTAATGACATCATTCAAAAAATGAATGGAGCCGTCAACTTTGTCTTGCAAATGCCTGAAGTAAAGGAGCAGATGGATAAGGCTGGTTTGACTGTCATGAGTGGGTCTGTCCAACAGGCCAATCAATACATGGCTGAAGAAGTCAATCGTTGGGCGAAGGTCGTGAAGGATGTGGGCGCTAAGGTTGAGTAGGTGCTGCTAGGAAACCTTGTTCGCAAAAATCCAAGATTTCAGGGATAGCTTGCGTCAGGTTTCCGCCTTTGCATCGACCTTTTGAAATAACCTCAATTCGACCAGTGTTAGAAGCCACATACAGATATAAGCCCATGACAAAAATCAAACGCCAGGCAATGGATGTTTCGCTCAGCTTTGGAAGGGTTAGTTTTAACTCCTCTACAAAGCGTAGGCTGGTTTTGTCATACAACTTAGACCGTAAGGCATTTTCTATACTTTTTGGTTCGTTATGAAGACGAGCTTGCAACTTTACAAAATTCATTCCCCCTTTATCTTCATTTGCCATGCGCAAAGGGGGGTAGATGAAGGCGTAAATCAACTCGCGCAAAGGAATGGGCTTCTTTTTAGCTCTTGCTTTGGCCTCATTCAAAAGCGTATTACGCTCTTCAAGAATGATGCTGGCGCGCCGCTCAAAGACGGCATTGAACAGGCCTGTTTTATTTTGAAAATGGTAGTTAATCAATGCTTGATTTACTTTGGCGCGAGTTGCAATCTCACGCACTGTAGTCAGCGCATAACCATGCTCAGAAAACAAAACTTCTGCAATGTCGAGTAGGCGGGCTGCGGTGGTGTTATTTGAGTGAGAACGTACTTTTTTAAGCATTATTTTTTTATTTAATTTCAAACTACTTTAACAAAAGGAAACGCGATGAGCAAAACAATTTTGACCTGTGCTGTTACGGGCAACCTCACAAAGCCAGAGATGACCCCTTATCTCCCGATCACACCTAAGCAAGTTGCAGACGCTTGCTTAGGCGCCGCTGAGGCTGGCGCAGCAGTGGTGCATATTCATGTGCGCCATCCGGATACTGGTAAGCCATCCATGGAGATTGACCACTATGCTGAAGTCATTCAGTTAATTCAAGCTCAGAATAAAGAGTTGATTATCAACTTAACGACGGGCCCTGGAGGTCGATATGTGCCAACCGAGGGTGATCCTAAGTTATTTGCACCTGGCACAACACTCTGCGACCCAATGAAGCGAGTTGAGCATATTGCGAAGCTGAAGCCCGATATTTGTTCCTTGGATTTAAATACGATGAACTCTGGTCCGGACGTGGTGATGAACACACCAAGCAATGTCCGCAAGATGGCTAAAGTGATTCGTGATGCTGGCGTATTGCCTGAATTGGAAATTTTTGATACTGGCGATTTAAATTTAGCAAAAGATTTAATTAAGGATGGCACGCTTGAGGGACCAGGTTTATATACCTTTGTCATGGGCGTGAAGTATGGCTTGAATACCGATCCAGCTACCTTGTTATATATCCGCGATCAATTGCCAGATGGCGCTAAGTGGGCAGCTTTCGGTATCAGCCGTGCTGAGTTCCCGATGGTTGCACAGGCTTGGCTGTATGGCGGTCATGTGCGGGTTGGCATGGAAGATAATATTTATCTGGAAAAAGGTGTTTTATGCGAGAGTAATGCTCAGCTAGTTGAGCGGGCTCATCGGATTGTGAAAGACTTGGGCGGTGAGTTGGCTAGCTCTAACGAGGCGCGTGCCATGCTCGGCCTTAAAAAGTCGAATTCTTAGGAGGCATCGCAATGGAGCAGCCAAAGGGCTATGTTCGTCGTATTGTGACGGGCCATGATGCGAATGGAAAGGCGATCGTCACGCACGATGGTCCAGCCCCTTCGGTGCATACCAATCCAAAGCGCGTTGGTTTTTATTTAACTGACCTATGGCATACCGATGCAATGCCTGTGCCGGTTGATAATGCGCCTGATACCACCTCTCGCCCCTTGCAACTCGAGCCACCTAAAAATGGCTCTGTTGTTCGTATCATTGAATTTGGTCCCGAGGGTGAGTGGCTTAATAAGCTCGCTGGAGAAGATGCGAAGACTGCATTTGGGGCTATGGGCACCGATAAAGCTTCCACATATCGGTCTGGCTCACACCCGCTCATGCATCGGACTGAAACCGTAGACTATGCACTTGTGTTGGAGGGTGAAATCTACTTGGTTCTAGATGAGGAGGAGCGCTTAATGAAGCAGGGCGATTTCCTGGTCGAAAGAGGCACGAATCATGCGTGGAGCAACCGATCTGGCAAGCCCTGCAAAATGCTGTTTGTGTTGATTGATGGTCAGTTTGACCCTGAGATTGCAAAACATTTCTAAGTAAAAAGTAAGGGCTTTAGGACTCTTATTTTTACTGGTAAAGTAAGTCGGGTCAGCGTGCTGATATTGTTATTATTGTTATAAATGATTGAAAAAAGCGTTAATACTTATTTATTGTTTCCTATAGAAGAATAATCAATATATGCCTCACATCCCCGCTTCTGCTGCTTTATCCCGTTTTCGTGTAATCGATTTAACCCAAGTTCGAGCAGGCCCAACAGCGTGTCGTCAGCTGGCAGACTGGGGGGCGGATGTGGTGCAAGTACAAATGCCAGAGCAGATGCGTGGCGATGACACTCTCGGCGGTCAGGACGGATCTGATTATCAGCACACCCATCGCAATAAGCGCTCAATCACGCTCAATCTCAAAGAGCCTGAGGGGATCGAAATACTGAAGCGTCTGATCGCAAATGCTGATGTAGTAGTGGAAAACTTTCGCCCAGATGTGAAATTTAGACTCGGAATTGATTATGAAACTCTGAGTAAGGAGTATCCCAAATTAGTCTATGCCAGTATTTCTGGATTTGGCCAGACAGGTCCGATGGCACAGCGCCCGGGATTTGATCAAATCGCCCAAGGAATGGGTGGGCTGATGTCGGTCACAGGTAAGCCAGGGGATGGTCCAATGCGAGTGGGTATCCCTATTGCTGATTTATGTGCAGGCATTTTTGCTGCTCAAGGAATATTAGTCGCTCTACTCGAGAGAGAGGCATCTGGCAAGGGTCAGTGGCTCCATACTTCTTTGCTCGAGTCTATGATTTATATGATGGATTTCCAAAATGCCCGTTGGTTAACGGAAGGGAATATTCCTACCCAGGCTGGAAATTATCACCCTACTAGTATTCCAACTGGAGTGTATGAGGCCCGTGATGGATTTATGAGCATCGCCGTATTTGGCTCCAAAATTTGGGAGCGCTTTTGCAATATTTTAGGTGCACCAGAGTGGGTGACAGACGAGCGTTATAAAGACAAAATGGCCCGGTCGATTAATCGAGATTCTCTTAATGCAGAAATTAATCGTCGCTTAGCATCCCAAGACTGTGCATACTGGGTAGAGCAATTTAATGCTGGTGGAGTTGCGTGTGGCTTAATTAATGATGTCAAGGGTGTTTTCGAAGAGGAGCAGGTTAAACATCTCGGTATGGTTAAAGAGGTTGTTTCTGCTCATCATGGTGCGCAACGCTTGGTTGGCCAACCGGTCCAATTGGAGCGGACTCCAGGCACTATTGCGCGTGCAGCACCAAAGCGAGGCGAGCATAGCGAAGAGATCTTGAAAGAAATTGGTATCACTTCTGAAGAGTTGTTGCGCCTAAAGGCAAAGGGAGTCTATTAATTTACTCTGTGATGAATACTGCAAGCTCAAGGTATTTTTCGGGGCCATTGCAATCCATTGCCGATCAGAAAAAAGATGTATTGATTTACAAAATTTAGTTTAATTTTTCACCTACTAACAAGAGAATCAGATGGCACAGTTAATCGTTACAAAGAATGGCCCCGTTGGAAATATTCTTATTTCGAATATTGAGAAAATGAATGCGATGACCATGGATATGTGGAGTGGTATTCCAAAAGCAATAAATGATTTTGATGCTGATCCCGAAGTGCGAGTGATCGTCATCCGGGGTGACGGGGATAAGGCTTTTATTTCCGGGGCGGATATTAGCCAGTTTGAAAAGCTGAGAAGTACTGCCGATGCGCAAGAACTCTACAACAATGCGGTTTCTTTGGCCTATGCAGCGCCAGGCAAGTGTACTAAGCCAGTTATTGCAAGTATTCGGGGCTATTGTTTCGGTGGCGGCCTTGGCTTTGCTGCTGCCTGTGATATTCGTATTTGCTCTGAAGATGCTCAATTTAGAATGCCGGCTGCTCGTCTAGGGCTCGGATATGCACCAGATGGCATTAATCGTTTTATTAATTTAATTGGCTCAGCAAATACAGCAGACATTTTTTATTCTGCAAGACGCTTTGATGCCGCCAATGCCTTGCACATGGGCTATGTTTCACAAGTGCACCCTACTGATAAATTGGTTGAGGCGACCGATGCTTATGTCAAGATGCTGTCTGAAAATGCACCCATGACTATGGCGGCTACTAAGTTTGCTATTAAACAGTGTTTAGCTGCTCCGGATGAGCGTGATTTTGAGCAAGCAACGCAAATGGTAAAGGATTGTTTTGCCAGCAATGATTACAAAGAGGGTAGAAAAGCATTCATCGAAAAAAGAACGCCCCTATTTAAAGGCAGCTAATACTGGGTGAACTTTTGACGTGCTAGGTAATTCTAATAGATAAATAAGCTGATTAAAATCAGCGCAAAAGGAGACAAAATGAAAATTGCAAATATAAAGGCAACGCTTCACAGAACAGAAATCAAGCTACCAGGCATTAATGAGTCTGTTGAAAGTCGTATGTTTGTATTTGTGGAGGTTGAAACCGACTCTGGTTTGACTGGATTTGGTGTGACAGGGCAGTTCTTGCCATGGGCGACTATTGCGGCAATTGAAAATCATTTTCTCCCGGTGTTGAAGGGAATGGATATTCGCAATACGGAGGCGATTCATTCGGCAGTTTGGAAGAAAATGAATATCCGGGCTTATACCGGTGTGATATCCAACGCGCTATCTGCTATTGATATTGCTCTTTGGGATATTCGTGGTAAGTCTGAAGGAAGAACTGTCGCTGAACTGCTTGGCGGTTATCAAGATTGGCAAAACACGTATGCGACTTTTGGCTACCCATTTTTTGACGAGGCACAACTTGCAGAGTGGGGGAAGAAGTTTGTAGCCGATGGGCACCGGATGTTAAAAATGGTTGTTGGCGGCGAGCCATCGCGTACATGGCGCGATGATGTAAGGCGGGTTCATGCTGCTCGCGAAGCCATTGGGCCGAATATTGATTTGATGATCGATGCAAATTGCTGGTTTAACCCTCATGATGCCCGCTTATTGGCTGACCACATCAAGGATTGTGGTGTCGTCTGGTTTGAGGAGCCGCTGTATCAGAATGATGCGCGTGCTTTAGCTGATTTACGCAGGATTACAGGTATTCCCGTTGCTGCTGGTCAAATGGAAGGGAATCGTTGGCGTTACCGTGAATTAATTGTTAATCAATCGGTCGATGTCATTCAGCCCAACGTTTGCTACAACGGCGGCTTTACTGAGTCGCTGAAGGTGGCTCATATGGCACAAGCATTTAATATGCCAATGGCTAATGGTGGTGGCTGGCCTATCTTTAATATGCACTTGCTATGCGGTCTGATGAATGGTGGCCCGGTTGAATTCCATTACGGAATGTGGCTTGCCGGCAAACAATTCTTCAATGGCACTCCTGACCCCAAAGACGGGAAAGTACATATACCTAAAGAGCCTGGTTTGGGCTTTACTCCAAACTATGATGCCTTGAAAGATGCCCGCATTACCGAAGCTAAAGATAGCCAGTTTGAGGGGCGCGATGCCCACGGCTACCTTTTAAGATAATTTTCTTAGCGAAGTACTTGTACTAATATTTTCAGAATAGGAGTAGTCCATGTTGAAAAAAAATAGTTATCAATACGTCATACAATCTGCGCTTTTATGTTTAGTAGCGCTGTCTTCCGTGTTTTCTGTTTCTGTAAAAGCGCAGACTTACCCAAGTCAAAACTTCAATATGATTGTTCCATTTGGGCCAGGCGGTGGCAGTGATGTGATGGCGCGCACGATGGCCAATGTGATTGGAGAGCTCAATTTACTGCCAGTCAAAATCTTGGTTGAAAACCAACCTGGGGCACAATCTGCTAAAGGTTACGGAATGGTTGCTGCGCGCAAGGGTGACGATTACACATTAGCTACCGTCAGTGTCAGTTTTTTTACTACCCCATTACGTGGCGGTACCTCTTATAACTACAAGAGCTTTACACCGATCGCTGGCATCGCTACTTCGCCATACATTATGGTTGTGAGCGCCAAGTCTAAATACAAGACCGTCAGTGATTTTAGGAATGCAACGAGCCTGACTACTGGTGCTACTGGGGCGGCATCTGATGCAGCTATCCTGTCAAATATTATTAAGAAATCCTTAAATACCAATATTCGGGTTGTGCCTTTTGATGGTGAGGGCGAGATCATGACTGAGTTGCTGGGTGGTCGAATTGATTTTGCACTTTTCAATCCAGGTGAGGCTCTTGGAATGATTCAGGCTGGTACAGTTCGCCCTATTGCAGTCAGTACCGCTAAACGCTTACCAAAGTTTTCAACTGTTCCTACCTTCAAGGAGCAAGGATTTGACATTGACTATGTGCAGGTTCGTGGGGTTGTCATGCCCCAAGGCGTATCTCCAAGTACAGTAGCCTATTGGGAAGGTGTACTCAGAAAAGTAGCTGAGAGTGAAAACTGGCGTAAGCAGTACATCGAGCGCTTTAATGAGGAGCCAGCCTTTATTCCTGCTAAAGAATTTGCCGGCGTTCTTGATGCAACCAGTGCCCGCTATGAGTCGGTCATGAAA
>JBIISV010000096.1:0-7565 GCA_044340835.1 Polynucleobacter sp. | reverse complement strand
GATCTGGCAAAGAAAGCCTACCTGCCAGACTTTCAGGTGATTGGCTCATCCTACACGCCGCGCGGTCCTTTTTCTGCAAACAATGGCGCGATGTTTTATCAGTTCGAGTTAGATCTCATCATTCCGCTGTATTTCTTCACCAAGGAGAAATACGGAGTAGAGCAGGCGCAACGTAATCAGGCGGCTGCTGAAGCGGGTAACATTTCTAATCGTCAGCAAATTGTGTTGGCTGTAAATAGCGCTTACGCTACTTATGAGCAAGCTAAGAATCAAGCCCAATTTTTAAAAGAGCGCCAAGTGCCACAGGCAGATGCCGCTTACAGAGTGGGCTTAACGCAATACTCTAATAATGGTCAGGGATTTAATGATTTGCTGACTGCGCAAACCCAATTGCGCAACCTCGAAGTTCAATTAGCGCAAGCGGAGAGTAATCTTCTGCAGACGCAAGCAGTATTGCTAGTGACCTCTGGCAAAGAACCTTTTTAAGGAGCAGTGTTGAAAGACAAAATTCTTTCTTTTCTAAAACAGCTTGCTGATAAAGCAAGACCTATTGCTGATAAATTCCTACAATTTGGCGGTCGCCAATTACTAGTGTTATTTGCTAGCGCCTCAGGTTTGTATTGGAATCTAAGCCCTCAAAATCGCCAGCGTGTTCGCTTGGCTGCTGTTGCATTTACTATTTTATCGCTAGGTATTGTGTTGGGTCGTCTGACCGATGTGAATCGCAGTGTGAAGATTGAAGTCTCTGATAAGGCCCTTAAGGTTGAGAAGAGTGGTGTATTGGAATTAAAACTTCCTGGTGTAAAACTCAACCCAGAGATTTATATTTTTCAAGATGCTCAACAAGTTCAAGTCCCGGTCGATATTAAGGTGCCTGGCCGCTTAGCATTTAATGCTGAGAAATCCAAAGTTCTATCTGCTCGCGCACCTGGTAGGGTTGAGCGTATTTATGCTTTTGATGGCGTGGAAGTCAATATTGGTTCCCCAGTGGTTGAACTTTACAGTCCAGAGTTTGTTTCTGCGCAGCAAGAGTATTTGCTGTCTTCCAAAACTGTCAAGGTTTTAGAGGCCAGTAAGACCATGAGCGACTTATTGGGTGATGCGCGTATTACCCAGCAAGCTGCAGCCAATCGTATGCGTAATCTTGGTGCTAGCGAGAGCGATATCAACTCGATTGAATCAAGCGGTAAGACCCAAAGCAATTTAGTGATGCGCTCCCCATTAAAGGGGGTAGTGGTTAAGCGTAGTGTGGAGCCTGGATCTGCAGTCAGCTCGGGTGATGTCATCGCTACCTTGGCTGATCCAAAGCAATTATGGTTTTTAGGAAATGTGTTTGAGCAGGATTTTCGTTTTATCAAACCTGGTCAAAAAATGGTCCTGCATGTCGAGGCGCACCCAGACAAGGAGTTCATTGCATACGCAAACTACATTTCTCCAGCAATTGATCCACAATCCCGCGCATTACTCATTCGTGCTGATATCTTGAATGATGGCAATTTATTGCGCCCGGATATGTTTGCCTCTGCAAAGTTAACTACTGGTATGGCCGATGCAATTGTGGTGCCGCAAACAGCGGTGGTACGCATTCGGGAGATGCGTTACATTATTATTAAAGTTGGCGATGAGACTTATCGTCGCTTGCCAGTCAAAGGTTACGACCTCAATAGCAAAACTTTTGCAATTACAGAAGGGGTTGAGCCCGGTTCCCGTATCTTGTCGCAAGGTACAGTGTTGTTAAATGATCGATTTGCAAAGCAGGAAGACTAAGTGAGCGCCTTTACCTCTTTCATTCGAGGTGTACTTGAGAAGCGAGTGCTTGTCATTGTTGGGTCGCTCGTATTGCTTGGCCTGGGGATGTTCAGTCTCTCCAAATTACCAATTCAGCCTTATCCTGGTGTCGCACCATTAACGATTCAGGCGATTTCGCAATGGCCTGGCAGAAGTACGACAGAGGTTGAGCAACAGGTCACTATTCCAGTTGAAAATGCTTTGGCTGGTATTCCTGGTCTGCAGGCTTTTCGATCCGTCTCATTATTTGGCCTATCGGTTGTCACGCTCAAGTTTAATGACACTACCGATCCCTTTCAAGCGCGCCAACGTTTTATTACGAGCCTATCGAATGTGAGCTTTCCACCGGGTGTGACTTCGAGTATCAGCCCGGATTCGGATGCGACTGGTGAAATCATGCGCTATGAGGTGAAGTCTGACTACGCCTCGTCTACGCAGCTCAAGACATTGCAAAGCTATGAGATCTATAAAGAGCTCAAGCAAACTCCTGGTGTTGCTGATGTCTCCTCCTTTGGTGGCAGGGTACGTCAATATCAGGTGATTGTCAGCCCCGAAAGTCTTCAGGCTAAGGGCGTTACCGTAAGCGATCTCATTACTGCACTAACCAATGCTAATAGCAATACCGGTGGTGGTTTATTGCCTAGTGGTGAGCAGCAGTTTGTAGTGCGCGGAGTGGGGCTCTTAAAAAGTATCGATGACATTAAGCGGGTAGTGGTATCTATTCATAATGGCGTACCCATTCGGATTGGTGATGTTGCGCAGGTGGAGATTGGCAATGCGCCTCGTTTAGGTTTATTCCAGTTCAATGACAATCCAGACTCTGTTGAAGGGATTGTTTATCTTCGCCGCGGTGAGAATGCCACAGAGGTGCTAGCGCGGGTGCGTAACACTGTTGAAAATATTAACAAGCAAGTACTACCTCCAGGAATATCCGTAGTTCCATTTTATGATCGCCAAGTCTTATTGGACATCACAATTGGCACTGTAAAACATACCTTATTTTTTGGCATCTCTTTAGTTCTCGCAGTACTCTTTTTCTTCTTGGGCAATTTGCGAGCGGCAGCAGTAGTAGCTGCAGTGATCCCCTTAGCACTATGCGTCTCATTTATTCAGATGCATCTTTGGAGTGTGCCGGCTAATTTAATTTCCTTAGGCGCCATTGATTTTGGTGTCATCGTCGATTCAGCCGTGATTTTGACGGAGAACGTGATGCGACACCTCGAGCAGGGCGGTAAACGCTTAAATCAAAGCATTATCCAGGCAACCAGTGAAGTGCAGCGTGCCATGATTTACTCTACCGGCATCATCATTGTTGCCTACTCCCCATTATTTTTCATGGGCGGAGTAGAAGGAATTATCTTTAAACCCATGGCCTTTACTATGGGTTTTGCGCTCATAGCAGCAGTCATCCTCAGCTTAACTTTCTTGCCTGCCATGATCTCCCTGGTCTTTGGTG
The DNA here is from genome assembly GCA_044340835.1 of Polynucleobacter sp. Classification (GTDB taxonomy): domain Bacteria; phylum Pseudomonadota; class Gammaproteobacteria; order Burkholderiales; family Burkholderiaceae; genus Polynucleobacter. The sequence goes on along the minus strand of JBIISV010000096.1, from coordinate 4,321 downwards.
AAAATCTACACCATAAGCCACCAGTATTTATGACTAAGCTTTTGAATGCGTATAAGCCTCTACTTAGAAAGTGGATGGATCGTCCATTGACGGTGGTTGCTGTAGCTGTATTTGTGTTGGGCCTCACCCTACTCAGCGTGACCCGTTTAGGCACTGCATTCTTGCCTACCCTAGAAGAAAACAATATTTGGTTACGAGTTACCTTGCCCAATACTGTGGACTTAGATTACTCCGTTAAAGTGGCCAATCAGTTGCGCGAGACTTTCTTAAAACAACCCGAGATTGACAAGGTTGCTGCGCAAATCGGCCGTCCTGATGATGGTACTGACTCCACCGGCGTGTTTAATCAAGAATACGGCCTTTATTTAAAGAGCCCAGATAAGATGCCAAACGGCTCAAGTAAAAAAGTGCTGATTGCCCATCTTGAAAAAGAGCTCAATCAGATTCCTGGCATCACCTATAGCTTCTCGCAATATATTCAAGATAACGTGAATGAAGCACTTTCCGGTGTGAAGGGTGAGAACTCCGTCAAGATTTACGGTACGGATTTAGAAGTACTAGATCAAAAAGCTCACGAAGTTATCGATCAAATCAAAAAAGTTCGTGGCGTTGCAGATGAGGGTATCTTAAAAGAATTAGGTCAGCCAACGCTGAATATTCAGATTGATCGTGAACGTGCAGCGCGTTATGGTATTAATGTCAATGATATTCAGACGGTTGTTGCCAATGCAATTGGCGGGGCTGCTGTCACTAATCTCTTAGAGGATGAAAAAATATTCGGCATTGCAATACGCTTAAATGAAGGTAGTCGCAATGACATTGCAGATATCGGCCGCCTATTAGTGGATGCACCAAACGGAACAGTCATTCCCTTATCTATGGTAGCTAGCGTTCAACTCAGCGATGGGCCTTTCTTTATTTATCGTGAAGCTGGCAAGCGTTATATCGCTATTAAGTTTAGCGTTCGTGGGCGTGACTTGGGAAGTGCGGTAGAAGATGCTAAGTTTCTGGTCGAGCAAAACATAACTCTGCCGCCCAATTACTCTATTAGCTGGGATGGTCAATTCAATCAAATGAAGCAGGCACAGAAAAAACTGATGCTAATTGTGCCACTTGCCTTGCTGGGCATCTTCTTATTGCTTGTAAGTGCATTTGGTAATTTCCGAGATGCAGTGATTGTGATGATCAACGTGCCATTTGCGGCCATTGGCGGGGTGATTGCTTTGCATCTAGCTGGTGAGACTTTGAGTATTTCTGCCTTCTTCGGATTTTTATCCCTTTTTGGCATTGCCATTCAGGATGGCGTCATTCTGATCTCCTTTATTAATAAGACGACTGCAACTGAGCATGGTGAAATGAAAGACGTCATGGTGGAAGGCGCTTCATTGCGAGTACGTCCTGTTCTGATGACTGCAGCGCTATCTGGCTTGGGACTATTGCCGGCCGCATTATCGCATTCGATTGGCTCTGAGGCGCAACGTCCTTTAGCCCTTGTGATTGTGGGTGGTATGGTGACCACTACGATTCTGACACTCCTCGTATTACCAGTAATATATGGATGGTTCAGGAGTCGTGGATTGAATCAGATGGCAAAAACCCAAGCCCCATAAGAAAGTATTGCAGTTCATGAGTGAAAATAAAAAACAGCCCCATATTCTGATTTCAAACGATGATGGCTATCTTGCTCCTGGTCTTTTGGCGCTGGTCAATGCCATTTGTCCATTGGGACGCATCACTGTTATTGCACCCGAGCAAAATCACAGCGGCGCTTCTAACTCTTTAACCCTCTCACGGCCACTCTCAATTCATCGAGTCGCTGGTGGAGAACGGGATGGATTTCTATTTATCAATGGCACCCCAACGGATTGCGTACATATTGCGATGACAGGCTTTTTAGATGAGAAGCCAGATTTAGTGATCTCAGGCATTAATCAAGGTGAGAATATGGGTGAGGACACTCTGTACTCGGGTACCGTTGCTGCAGCTGTTGAGGGTGTAATGTTTGGGGTTCCCGGTATCGCATTCTCACAAATTGATAAGGGCTGGAATCAGATTGAGGATGCAGCTAAAGCTGCGTACGATATCGTCGCTCAGATGTTGGCTTCTCAATTAGTACAGACTGAGGCCGCTGCAACTTTACTCAACGTCAATATCCCAAATCGTCCCTATGCCGACCTTAATCGCTGGCGTGTGACTCGTTTAGGCAATCGCCATCACTCTCAGCCCGTAGTCGTGCAACAAAGTCCTCGCGGCGAATCGATCTACTGGATTGGCCCAGCAGGAGACGCAAAGGATAGTTCTGAGGGAACGGATTTTTACGCTATCGATGAGGGCTGTATTTCCATTACGCCAATGCAATTGGATCTGACCCATCATGCCCGTTTAGCAGCTATGCGCTCTCATGGTTGGGACCGCGGTTGAAGTCTTCTGCTGAGCGAAACGCCGGTCACCGGCAAGCCTTAGCAGCTAAAGTCTTAGCAGCAGGGGTCAAGCACTCTAAAACCTTGGAGGCGATAGCTACGGTGCCTCGCCATGCCTTCATGGATGCCGGCATGCATCCACAGGCCTATGAAGATACCGCTTTGCCAATTGGCCACTCCCAAACGATTTCCAAGCCATCTGTTGTAGCGCGGATGATCGAGCTTTTACATAAACCAAGACATACCCTAGGGAAAGTTCTTGAAATCGGCACTGGCTGTGGCTATCAAGCAGCCGTTTTGAGCTTATTGTCTGATGAGGTGTACTCCATCGAGCGTATTCGCCCCTTACACGATATGGCTAGAGAAAAGCTGCGACCTTTTCGGATTAAAAATCTGCGCCTGATTTATGGCGACGGTATCCTGGGATTACCCCAGGCTGCCCCTTTTGATGGGATCATTTTGGCGGCTGCAGGATTGGGTATTCCGGACGCCTTATTGGATCAGTTGGCAATTGGAGGTAGATTGGTTGCCCCAGTAGCCAAAAATGAAAAAGAGCAGCAATTGATTATGGTCGAGCGCATGAGCTCCCAACGCTATCAAAGAACCGTTCTGGACGAGGTCTTTTTTGTCCCCTTACAATCGGGGGTAGTATGAAAAAAACGATGAATTTAATCACTCAATACTTCCTGCTGATCTTTGCTGCCAGCGCATTCCTGCTCAATACGGGTTGCTCAACAACGCCTAGAGCCAAGCCAGCGAATGTGGTGGATCGTAGTGTTGCTGAAGCTGACACTACGCCGCCTGGCTACTATCGCGTGAAGCGTGGTGATACCTTGGCGCGCATTGCTCTGGATAACGGGCAATCTCCACGTGATTTAGCTCAATGGAACAATATGGCTAACCCCAATCAGATTGAAGTGGGTGATCTGATTTTGGTAAAACCACCAGCGGGATCAAAGTCTTCTGCTAAGCCAGCACCTAAAACCGATACCTCTAAGTTTGATGTCACTAGGGTGGATGCCCCTAAGCCAGATGCCTCTAAACCAGCTAGCTCCAAAGAGATAGTTGCTGAACCAGGCATTCGTTTGTCATGGCCTGCTAAAGGTAAGGTGATTGAGGATTTCAGTGAAAAGACTAAGGGGATTGATATTGCTGGTAAGTTAGGCGAGCCCGTGACTGCAGCCTCTGAAGGAAGCGTGGTCTACGCTGGCAATAGTTTGCGTGGCTATGGCAACCTAGTTATTATCAAACACGATAATACCTACCTTACCGCTTATGCTCACAACCGTGTCCTCTCAGTAAAAGAGGGTGACTCCGTGAAAAAAGGGCAGAAGATAGCTGAAATGGGTGATACCGATACCAACTCGGTCAAACTCCATTTTGAATTACGCGTCAATGGTAAGCCGGTGAATCCAACACCATACCTACAGTAATTGTTGCTTAGTTTGCTAATCACTATTTAAGTATGGCAACGGTTCTCGTTTTTGATATTGAAACTATTCCAGATGTAGCCGGGCTTCGACGCCTGAACGACTACTCCGATACACTTTCGGATAGTGACGTTGCCGCTAAAGCCATGGCAGAGCGTGCTGAAAAAACCGGTAGTGAATTTCTTCCTCTCTATCTTCAGCGGATTTGTGCAATTTCTTGTGTCATACGAAGAACAACAAAAGAAGGCGCTCCACAAATCAAAGTGGGAACTTTAGGCACGCCACAGGATGATGAGAAGGTCTTGATACAGACTTTCTTTGAGCTCATTGAAAAGTACACCCCCCAGCTGGTTTCATGGAACGGTAGCGGCTTTGATTTGCCGGTATTGCATTACCGCGCACTAGCTAATCATATCCAGGCGCCACGCTATTGGGAGATGGGGGAGAGTCAAGAAAATGATAGCCGAGAAT
>JBIISV010000095.1:0-7637 GCA_044340835.1 Polynucleobacter sp. | reverse complement strand
GGGCATCGGAAAACCTGAAGCATTGCGGGAGAGTCTATCGGGATTCTGGTCTAGGCGAATTGATGATATTCATCGCCTTGTTTATGCGATTGAAAAAGATCAGATTGTGATCATTGCCTGCCGATATCACTATCAGTAAAGTCACATAGCATGATGAGTTAGTTACTTAATTGGCTTATCTAATTGAAAGACCACCGGCGCATCTTCATCCATCTTATTTGGTGATGAATCTGTCTTGATTTCATCGGCAGTTGTGAAATTAAATTCCTGACTCTGCACAATTGCTGCAGGTTTATCCAGGAGAAAGGTGACAAGCGCTGGGAATGCGGCCACGATCACAACCATAATGAGCTGCAGCACTACCCAAGGTAATGCACCCCAATAGATATCTCTACTCTTGACTTCCTTGGGTGCTACGCCACGCAAGTAGAAAAGTGCAAACCCAAAAGGGGGGTGCATGAATGAGGTTTGCATATTGACGCACAACATCACGCCAAACCAAACGAGTGCAGCGCTGGCAGCAGCCTGTGGATTGCCGTTCATTGAGGCAAGCAATACTGGAGCAAGTAACTTCACTGCAACTGGTGCAAGCAATGGAACGATGATGAAGGCGATCTCAAAGAAGTCCAAAAAGAATGCCAAGAAGAAAACAAATAGATTTACGACGACTAAGAAACCAATCCAACCACCAGGCAGATTTGAAAATAATTCTTCAACCCATTGCCCCCCATCAACTCCTTGAAACACTACTGAGAAGCAAGTTGAGCCAATCAAGATGAAGACCACCATAGCCGTGATGCGCATCGTATTTTGATAGGCTTCCCGAACCAGCCTATGGAGATTGGGAATGCTTGCTCTGCGGAGCCAGGCCATGAGCAATGCTCCCATGGCTCCCATCGCACCGGATTCTGTTGGGGTCGCGATCCCTGTCATGATGGTGCCTAGAACCAAGAAAATCAGCACTGCCGACGGAATGATCCCCATGAGACATTTCTTCCAAAGTACCCAGCCTTTGAGGGTAAGCTCGTTTTCTGGGGCGGCTGGTAGATAGTCTGGCTTAAAGCGAGAGAGGAAGAAGGTATAGAGTGCAAAGAGGCCAATTTGCAGTAGTGATGGGCCCCAAGCACCTAGATACATACTGCCAACATCAGCACTACCACTTTGGGTTTTTAGCTGGTCAGCCAGCACAATGAGCACTAAAGATGGCGGCACTAGTTGGGTGATGGTTCCAGAAGCTGCTAAAACGCCCGTAGCGTAGCGCATGTTGTAGCCGTAACGCATCATTACCGGCAGGGAGATCATCGCCATAGCGATCACCTGAGCAGCAACAGTACCCGTGATAGCTCCAAGTATGAATCCCACAATGATGACGGAGTAGCCCAGGCCACCCCGAACCCGCCCAAAAAGCTGACCCATAGAGTCCAGCATTTCTTCGGCGAGGCCGCAGCGCTCCAGAATGGCGCCCATGAAAGTGAAGAAGGGGATCGCTAGCAGGAGATCGTTCGCCAGTACGCCACCAAAGATGCGTTGTGGAATGGCTTGCAAAAAAGGCATCCCAAAGAAATTTTCACTGATGGCAATACCTGCAAAGAATAATCCCGCTGCCATCAAAGAAAAAGCGACTGGGAAGCCGATCAACATAAATAAGATCAAGCCACCAAACATGAGTGGCGGCATCCATTCAAGCGGAATCATTGCATGGGCTTTTCATAATGAAGGTCAGCCAATGGCAAGGACTCTTTGCCTTGCAGAACACCAATGCGTTTGATGATTTCTGAGAGTCCTTGAAGACTCAGCAGGAAGAAGCCAAGGGGCACAATGAATTTAATAGGGTAGCGCGGTAAACCGCCTGCATTCAGTGAGTGCTCGGAGACTAGCCAGGAGGGATAAAACAACGTAGTCCAGGATAGCCAGGCAAATAAGATGCAGGCGGGCATCAAAAATAGTAGCAAACCAAATAGATCGACGTAGATACGACCATGATCGGATAGTTGTGAGTAGATTAAATCCACCCGAACATGCTCATTGCGCTTCAGGGTATAGGAGGCGCCAAGCATCACTGCAGCGCCAAAGAGATACCACTGCAACTCTAAGGGCCAGTTATTGCTGATGTCCAGGCCATAGCGCAGAACAGCGTTGCTTGCTGAGACTACACAAGATAGCAAAATCATGATGCTCGCAATCTTGCCGAGAAATTGATTGAGACGATCAATCCCCGCTGATAGTGTTCCCCAAAACCCCATCCGCTCTAGAGGTCCGCACGACCTCGCTTGATTGCAGCGAGTACTTGGGCTGGGGCAGTGCCGCCAGCATGTTGACGGGAGTTAACCGAGCCATCTACCGTGAGGAGGGCAAACACATCGTCGCCCATGAGTTCAGGGCGATTATCTAAGCCACAAGCAAAACGGAGCTCAGAAAGGCTAAGGTCAGTTAGCATGCAATTGCGGCCAACACAGGCCTTTACAGCATGGGCTACTGCCTCGTGCGCATCACGAAAAGCCAGGCCCTTTTTTACCAGGTAGTCCGCTAAGTCGGTTGCTGTTGCAAAGCCCTCCTCGGCAGCAGCTTTCATGACATCTGCTTTAACTTCAATATGGGGAACCATATCGGCGAAGATGCGTAAGGTGTCTTGCACGGTATCAACTGCATCAAACAAAGGTTCTTTATCTTCTTGATTGTCTTTGTTGTATGCCAGCGGCTGACTCTTCATTAAGGTTAATAAAGAAATCAAGTCACCATATACACGCCCAGTTTTACCGCGTGCCAGTTCTGGTACATCTGGATTCTTCTTTTGCGGCATGATGGAGCTGCCAGTGCAGAAACGATCCGGCAAATCAATAAAGCCAAAGCGTGGGCTCAGCCACAGCACCAATTCTTCGGAGAGGCGCGAAACATGCATCATCAAAATGGATGCAAAGGCACAGAACTCAATAGCAAAGTCACGATCCGATACTGCATCAAGCGAGTTATTGCAGATGCCATCAAAACCTAGAATTTTGGCAACTTGTTCACGATCGATTGGGTAGCTGGTTCCTGCCAATGCTGCCGCACCGAGTGGCAATCGATTAAAGCGGGCGCGCAAATCGCTTAAGCGACTAGCGTCACGGCTAAACATTTCGTAATAGGCCATGAGGTGATGGCCGAAGGTAATTGGTTGAGCCACTTGTAAATGGGTATGACCGGGCATGATCGTGGCAGAGTGAGTCTCTGCAAGATCGAGCAAGGCAATACGTAAGGTTTTGAGGGTGGCTGCAATCTGGTCAACACTGTCGCGTAACCAGAGACGCAAATCGGTGGCTACTTGGTCATTACGTGAGCGACCCGTATGAAGACGCTTTCCAGCATCGCCAACTAATTCAGTGAGGCGGGCCTCGATATTGAGGTGTACATCTTCTAGAGCCAGTTGCCAGTGAAATTCACCAGCCTCAATTTCGCTTCTAATCTGGGCCATCCCCTTTTGAATATCCGCTAAATCTTTTGGGCTAATAATCTTTTGGGCAGCCAGCATTTCGGCGTGAGCCAAGGATCCTGCAATATCGACCAAGGCAAAGCGTTGATCAAAGCCAATGGAGGCGGTATAGCGCTGGACCAGTTCGTCGACGGGTTCAGTAAAGCGGGCCGACCAAGCTTGGGCTTTGTTGGCGAGGGAATTTTTTGATGAGCTCATAAACGCAGTATATTGTTATAGGTCTTTATTTATTTTAAATGCTATGTCCCAAACCTCTATTTCTAGTTCCATGCCTACTATTTCCGCCACCCCTGAACGCCTAGTCATCGCCTCTCGTGAGAGCCGGCTTGCCATGTGGCAGGCGGAACACGTCCGAGACTGCCTTAAAAAGCTCTATCCAGAGTGCGATGTCCAGATCTTGGGTATGACCACCCGGGGGGACCAAATACTGGATAAAGCCCTGTCTAAAGTCGGTGGAAAGGGCTTATTTGTGAAGGAGCTCGAAACTGCCCTTGAGGACGGTCGAGCAGATTTAGCAGTCCATTCCCTGAAAGATGTCCCCATGGTCATGCCTGATGGCTTTGATTTGTCATGCGTTATGGTGCGTGAAGATGCACATGATGCTTTCGTCTCTAATGACTATGCCAGTCTGGAGGATCTGCCAAAAGGGGCAATCGTGGGTACGTCTAGCTTGCGACGTGAATCAGTCCTGAGAGCTAAATTCCCCCATTTGGTCATTGAGCCTCTGAGGGGCAATTTAGATACCCGTATGGCTAAGTTGGATCGCGGCGAGTACCAAGCTATTATTTTGGCTGCTGCGGGATTAAAGCGTCTTGGTCTATCAGGTCGTATTCGAGCACTATTGCCAATTGACCCTTACACTCCTGCAGCCGGACAAGGGGCGCTCGGGATCGAAACTTTAAGCAAACATCCCAACATTAAGCAGTGGCTTGCGCCACTCAACGATTTACCAACTCTCTATGCAGTTACTGCCGAGCGCATGGTGTCACGCCAGCTCGGAGGATCTTGTGAGTTACCTTTGGCTGCCTACGCTACTTGGGATCAAGATCAGATGAATATCCGATCTTTTGTAGCTAGCGTTGATGGTAAGGCTAGCTGCTTAGCGAGTGCTCAAGGTCAAGTAAAGAGTCTGGAAGATGCAGAGGCTTTAGGTCTTTCCGTTGCACGAGATCTGATTTCTCAAGGCGCTGAGCATTTATTGCCTAACGGTTTGCCTAAGTAAACATACATAAGGCAAGCTGCCGATGAGCAACAAGATGAGCAGCAAGACCATTGTCATTACGCGCCCTATGGGGCAGGCGCGGCAATTATCAGAAGCGCTACAAGCAAGTCTGTCCAAAAGTGGAGTCACGAAAGAATTTCCCCCTAAGATCATTTCTTTGCCCTTACTGACTATCGTCCCTAAGGAAGATAGTGGCCTGACTCACGAAATAATCCAGGCTCTTCAATCTGCCGATCTCGCTATTTTTGTGAGCCCTAATGCAATTGAGTGCACCATGCGTTTAATCGAAAGGTCTTGGCAAGAGCTCACGAGCTCCCCGATACCCATTGGGGTAATGGGTGGTAGCAGTATGGTGGCTTTAAAAAATTATGGCGTCGGAATGGAGGACTCTCCTACGACAGTCATTCTGCCGCAAGATAAGGCCCATTGGGATTCAGAGGGCTTATGGCTTGAGTTGCAAAAATTGCAATGGGATTGGTCTACCAAAACAGTACTGATCTTCAAGGGCGAGGGTGGGCGCGACTGGTTAGCTGAAACCTTAAAAGATAAGGGTGCACAAGTTGATGCATTCTCAGTCTATGCACGTGTCCCTTTAGATCTCCATAACCCCGCATGGAGCGAGATTCATCAGATGGATTTTGCGCAATCTCTTTGGTTACTCACTTCTTCTGAGGCGGTGCGCTATTTAGGGCAGGTGAAGTTGCCGCTAGATCTTGCAAAAGCGATTTGTCCACATCGCAATATTGCTGATACTGCCAAGCAAATTGGCTTTGGAGAGGTGCTTACCTGCGAGCCTGGTGATGGGCCTTTGATTGCCGCATCGCAAGCTTGGTTATCTATTTAATTACTAGGGTAGTTGAGTAGAGCTGGCAGAAATACCTCGCTCACTAAGAGTGGGCGACCTTTAAGTTGATAGAGCGTGCGTCTTGCCCAGCTAACGGATGGTAGCTCTGGATAGTGCTGAAAGCATTTTCTCCATAAGACACTCTGTTTATCTAGACGTGCAATTTCTCGGAGCGGTTTCTTTTTGGAATGCATACGTGTTTTGGCAAACAGTACTGCACCTAATGGTTTTTTACCTAAGCGAAGAATCTCGTGGTTGCTGCCACTCGAGCTAGCGCTAGGAATAATACTGTGCGCCATTACTAGCGGAATATCGTTCACGCAAAGTAATACTTCTCGCACTCGACAACGTTTAATCTTGAAATGAAAATAGCGACTCTCGTCGCTATTCAGGTTTTGCCGACAATCTCGCAGTACTAGTACCTCTAGTTTTTGTCCAATTGCACGTTCAATTTTTTGGGTTAAAGAACCAGTATCGCTGAGCCAAGACTGCCACTTACGTGGCGCTTGATGCAACTCACCGGAATCGACTCGATTCCATGCAGAACGGAGGCGACGACGGTGAATCATATTTAGTTGCCGCTAAAACTTCTACGTTGACCGCCAGCTTTTGGTTTAGCAAAACGCGGGCCAGCAGATGGACGTGAGTCAGCAGAACGAGCAGGTCGTGAGTCAGCGGAACGGGCAGGACGTGAATCACCAGAGCGAGCAGGACGTGAGTCAGCAAAACGATTACCACCTACAGGGCGTGAGTCGCCAGATGGGCGGGAATCAGTGGAGCGGGGCTCACTAGAGCGAGACTCGAAATGATTGCCTGAGCGATTGCCACCACCGCCACCACCAGAGCGAGACTCTGAACGAGCGCCAGAGCCATAACGACCGCCACCACCACCAGAGCGACCACCACCGCCGAAGCCGCCACCAGAGCGACCACCACCAGGGCGACCGCCACCACCACCAAAGCTAGGCTTGGCTTGTGGCTCTAGACCAGCGATGACTGAAGCAACTATATCTTGCTGTGTAAAACGTTCGATATTACGAATCTTAGCGCGATCACGATGCTCTACTAATGTGATGGCAACACCATTGCGACCAGCGCGTCCAGTACGACCGATGCGATGCGTATAGTCTTCTGGTTTCATTGGTAAGCCAAAGTTAATCACGTGACTAATACGGGGTACGTCAATCCCGCGAGCGGCTACATCAGTTGCTACCAAAATCTTGGTATGACCTTTGCGTAGAGACTCTAGGCGACGCATCCGAACAGCTTGAGGCATGGCACCGTGTAAGGCGCTAGCTTCGTAACCATTGGCGCGCAAGGTATCAGCAATTTTTTCACTCTCCACTTGGGTGCTTGCGAACACGACGGCTTGATCTAAAGAAGCATCAGCCAAAATGTGTTCGAGCAATTTATGCTTGTGTGACATGCTGTCAGCCCAATGGAGCTTCTGTTCAATATTTGCATGCTTTTCGCCGGCATGAGCAAGCTCAATTCGCTTCGCATTGGTAGTTAATTCATTGGCCAAAGACATAATCTTTGGTGCAAAAGTTGCCGAGAACATCAAGGTTTGGGTACGACCAGCACAACGCTTATCAATTGCCTCGAGATCATCTGCAAAGCCCATATCAAGCATGCGATCCGCTTCGTCGATCACGAGTTGTTTTACATCATCCAAACGAATCGCCTTGCTATCGGTCAGGTCGAGTAAACGACCAGGCGTTGCGACAACTAGAAGTGCGCCTTTCAGGGCTTGGATTTGCTTGCCGTAAGGCATGCCACCCATGACGGTTGCAATACGGATACCCTTCATGCCGCGAACTAAGTTCACTGCATCTGCGGCAACCTGTTGAGCTAATTCGCGTGTAGGGCAGAGTACCAATACTTTAGGTTGAGCCCGACCAGGTACAGGTGAGCTGTTTGGATTATCTTCGATGAGTTGATTAATCAGCGGTAACAAAAAGGCTGCGGTTTTACCGCTACCAGTTTGGCTACTGACCAATAAGTCACCGCCAGCGAGGGCTGCAGGAATAACCTGTGATTGCACTTCAGTTGCTTGGGTGTAACCCAGTTCAGCAACGTTTTTAAGGAGTGAGGCCGCTAGG
>JBIISV010000094.1:0-7648 GCA_044340835.1 Polynucleobacter sp. | reverse complement strand
ACCACATGATCTGCCACTAAATGGATCCCAATTTTTTCACCAATCGCATGATCATGGTGGCTAGGTACAAAAGCAAATATCTCAACGCCTGACGCTAATTTCAGTGTGTATAAAAAGTCTGCACCTCTGAATGTTTTGCGTACTACCTCTGCCTGCATGGCGCTATGGTCATCATGCACAATGTCATCAGCCCGCAATAAAACATCAATTTCTTTCCCAACCTCCTTGCTGCGATCTTCCTCTAGGTCGAGTTCACCCAGCTCAATTTTGACTTTGTTTCCAGGAAGAACAGTACCTTTGATAAAGACGCCACGACCAATGAAGTCCGCAATATAGCGTTTGGCTGGTTTGTGATAGAGCTCATACGGCGCATCCCATTGAAGCACTTTTCCATCTGTCATTACGCCTACTTTATCGGCGATAGCAAAAGCCTCAAATTGGTCATGCGTCACTAGCAGGGCGGTAACATTGTTTGCCTTGAGGATTTCTCTCATCTCGCCAGCAAGACGCTCCCTAAGTTCGATGTCTAAACTGGAGAAGGGTTCATCTAGCAAAATTAAATCCGGTTCGGGTGCCATTGCTCTAGCCAGTGCCACACGCTGCTGCTGACCACCACTCAATTCATGGGGGTAGGCATCGGCCTTGTCTGATAAGGCTACCCTGCTAAGCCATGTCAGCGCCATAGAGTCTCTTTGGGCGCTTGGGAGGTCTTGCAAGCCAAAGGCAATGTTCTCTAAAACATTCAGATGGGGAAAGAGCGCAAAATCCTGGAAGACCATACCGACTTTTCTTTGGTTGGGCGGAAGATGGGTGGAGGGAGAGCTCACGACCTTATCTCGTAGCAAAATTTCCCCGGCCTTGACGGGCTCAAAGCCACAAATGGCTCTGAGTACGGTAGATTTACCGCAACCAGACGAGCCCAGTAGGCAGCCAATCTCCCCTTGTTCCAGATCTAAATTGAGATCCTTTATGGCGGTGACGCGGCCATGACCATCCCGATTGGGGTAGTCAATTTCAAGTTCTTGGATAGAAAGTAATATGCGAGCAGTCTTCATCCCTATAATTTTCTCATTAATACTAATGGTTTAATACCTAGCTAGAGTCTAAACGGAATGTGGATTTGATGAATCGTATTGTGGTTCTGCTGGCCCTGTTGTTATTTTTGCCCCTCTTTGGCTTGGCAGCGCCTTTCCTATTGTCCGAGAATGTGCTGTTAGCTACTGACACACTCAGCCATTTATGGAATTTTGTACTTGGGGGCTATATTGCCTCTACCCTAGTCCTCATTCTGGGTGTTGGAGTGGGGGTATTTATTCTTGGGGTTGGGAACGCTTGGATTATTGCGAACTACCAGTTTCCCGGTAAGAGAGTATTTGAGTGGGCCTTAATATTGCCTTTGGCTGTGCCGACCTATGTCATGGCATATCTATTTGTGGATCTCCTGCAATTCTCAGGCCCGATACAGAGTTCGCTTCGTGCCATCCTTGGAATGGATGCCTTATGGTTTTTCCCGGACCCAAGATCCATGAGTGGCGCAATTTGGTCTTTCTCCTTCTGCCTTTTTCCTTATGTTTACCTGATTACACGCACTGCATTTTTAGAGCGCAGTGCTCGACTTATTGAGGTCTCGGAAACTTTGGGCTATAGCCCGCTTCAAGGGCTGATGAAGCTGGTCCTGCCTATGGCAAGACCGGCCATCTTTGCTGGTATGGCTTTAGCGCTGATGGAAGTTTTGGCAGATTTTGGTGCAGTATCTTATTTTGGTATTCAGACTTTTGCTACTGGCATTTTTAAAGCTTGGCTTTCCTTTGGCGACCGGGTGGCAGCCGTTCAGCTTGCTTTAGGTCTTCTGAGTTTTGTTTTGTTGATCTTTTTTATTGAGCAAAGTAGCCGCTCAAAATTGCGTTATGCCTCTTCATCCCAAAGCAAGCCATTAGCTAAGGTATTACGTGGCAAGACTGCCTTTTTTGCATTTGCCTTTTGTGGCGGCACCTTACTTTGCGGTTTTTTATTGCCAGCCTTTGCACTTTTACAGTTGCTGTTTAAGCAGGGTCTGAATATCGATATCCGTTATTTGGATTGGCTCATAAATTCTTTATCCGTTTCAACTCTGACCGCTGTGGCCTCCGTGGTGTTGGCAGTATTTTTCGCCTACTCAGTGCGGATCAATCCACGCTTAGGCTGGATCAATCGATTGCTGGGCTTTGGTTATGCTTTGCCTGGTGCGGTATTGGCGATAGGCATCCTTTCTTTCTTAGAAATCTTTCAAGTGGCTTGGTGGATGTCGGCCAGCATGTTGGTATTGGTGTATGCCTACTTAGTCCGCTTTCTTTCTTCTAGCCTCCAAAGTGTAGAGGCGGGGCTATCTCGCATCACACCCTCTATGGATGGTTCAGCTGCTTTACTTGGTTTATCTAAGATGCAGATTCTGAGGCGAGTTCACATGCCTTTGCTAAAGCGCAGTCTCATGACTGCAGGCATATTTGTTTTCGTCGATGTGATGAAAGAGTTGCCTGCCACCTTATTGCTCCGACCTTTTAACTTCGATACTTTGGCAGTAGCAGCTTACCAATTGGCAGCAGACGAACGTTTGACCGAATTGGCTTTGCCATCCTTGACCATTGTTTTGGTTGGGCTTTTCCCAGTTTTGCTGCTTTCTAGGATCATTTCTAAATCTTAATTGATAATCATTCGTATTTGTGATAAATTAGCTTCTTATCTAATTCTGATCGTGAATAGGGCAATGGCAAATCAACATTTGAAGAAATTCCTTGGTACTGGTGTACTACTACTAGCTTCCTTACTTGCATTACCGCTGCATGCGCAAGAACCCAAAGAGTTAAACCTCTATTCAGCACGCCATTACCAGACTGATGAAGCGCTCTATAGCGATTTCACTAAAAAAACAGGTATCAAAATAAATCGCATTGAGGCAGATGACAATGCTTTAGCGGAAAGATTAAAAAGTGAAGGCGCTAATAGTCCTGCCGATGTAATTTTGATGGTGGATGCGGCAAGACTATGGCGTGCGCAAATTGATGGTTTCTTTAAGCCAATTCACTCGCAATATTTAGAGGGTCGCATTCCGGCAAATCTTCGCTCTAAACCAGATTCAGAGGGTTCCACTTGGTTTGGTTTTTCAACCAGAGCTCGTTTGGTGGTTTACAACAAAGCAAAAGTGAATCCCTTAGATGTGGATACCTATGAGAAGTTGGCTGACCCCGTTAACAAAGGCAAGCTCTGTACTCGCTCAGGTGCTCATCCTTATATGCTGTCTTTAATTGGTGCCATGATTGAGCGTCGTGGTGAAGCTGCCACTCAAGAGTGGGCCAAAGGCGCAGTAGCCAATATGGCTCGACCCCCAAGAGGAGGCGATACCGATCAGATTAAAGCAGTTGCCTCTGGCGAATGTGGGGTTGCCTTAACCAATTCTTATTACTTAGTAAGGTTATTGCGCTCGACTAAGCCAGAGGATCAAGAGATTATTTCTAAGATTGGATTTATTTGGCCTAATCAGAAAACCTCTGGCACTCATATCAATATTGCTGGTGGTGGTGTGGCTAAGAATGCTCCACACCCTCAAGCAGCAATACAGTTTTTGGAATACCTCGCCAGTGATTCTGCGCAAGAGTACTTTGCCAATGGTAATAATGAGTGGCCTGCAATTAAGTCTGCCAAGATTGAAAACGAAGGGCTTAAAACCTTAGGACCATTTAAAGCAGAAAATATTTCAGTTGCTGCGATTGGAAAAAACCAAATTGCTGCTCAACGATTGCTAGATCGAGTGGGTTACAAATAAGTCACTCGCTTTAGTAGTTCTTGTGCATTCATGATGGAGGATTGAAAAGTCTTCCCATCTTTGCTATTGACGATCACACCAATCCCGGCAACTGGCGCAAGACTATCCACTTTAAAGCGGCCTACATTACTTTGTTGTCTGATAAAACACTCTTCATCAAAGAAGAGTCGATCGCCGTTATCATCAATCTCATCTGAGTCGATGGTACTAAAACCAATCAGTTCTTGAAGCGCCTCTTTTGTGTCGGAAATTTCCACGACTTGAATTTCTTTTGTGAGGGGGTTAATGGTCAGTACTTGCATATCATGCTTTCAGTGGGTTTGTTTTGGAAGAACTCTCATCCTAATTGAAATTCAGGCGGCTTGCTTCAGGCACTCATTTATAAAAGCTAGATAAAATGAGACATTATTTCTCTTGCTATTGGATTGCTTCCATGAAACTTCCATTACCCATTTTGCTATCTAGTGTTGGATTATTTCTGTTGGCTTGCTCAACGCCGACTAGCCAGTTTGGCGTCTATCGACAGTCTGATGGTACGGTTGGAGTGCATGCTCCCAAATCTGCTAAAGATACTGAGGCTCATGCAGCAGCAGTAGAGGAGTGTAAAAAACTAGGAAAGCGAAGCGCCACTATTCTTGAAACACGTAAAACAGTGAACGACCGCTTTCCTATGACCTATATTTATATGTGCAATACCTATTAACGTATCGCTGACTAGCTAAGCAACCATTTCTTAATCGATTTATTGACACACATTGCATCTAAGGCCAATCCAAAGAATTCTGAGCCATTGGTGATCATGCTCTCAATAGCCTCAACCTTGCCAGATTTAACGCCACGCAAATACGTAGCAGCGCGATAGCGGAGGAAGTGTTCATTCACCCCCTCTTCGTTGTCCGTAGAGCAAATTTCTAAGCTGCCATAACGGGTTTCTGGGTTAATGTTGAGGATAGACAAGCCCAATGCACCAATCAAATTCTCTGGTACGGGGATCGGGACATAGGAGTAGAGGGAAACTAAGTGCTCCTCCTCGTCAACTTCAATGATGTGGTCAACGTCGAACACATCTTTTTCTGTCAATTCTGTTTCACCAGAATCGCCACCACCAAAGGTAGACTCAAATTGCAACATTGCTGTATTGCTATCTTTAGAAATCTCGATCATGTCAGGATAGCCAAGCAGACCTTTCCACCAATACATTAATGAAAAGGTGCATGGCTTAACTTCAACTAAGCCTTTTTTGGTTGATTTGGCAAAGTACAGACCATAAAACTCGTCATCTTCCTCGAGTCCGTATTGATCCACTTTCAGTTTTTTGGGTGCAGTCGCCTTGGTAGATTTCTTTGCGGCAGGTTTTTTTGCTGCTGGCTTCTTCGCCACTACTTTTTTTGGGGCCACTTTTTTGGCGGCTACCTTTTTCACAGCCTTTTTGGCTGAAACCTTCTTAGCAAGCACTTTCTTAACGGCTTTCTTCGCCGGGGCTTTTTTTACCACCTTAGTAGCTACTTTCTTTTTTGCTGGAGACTTCTTTGTAGCCATGGCTTATTACCCTTCTTTTTGATGGTTAATGTGCTGAACGCACGGATCAATATTACTGCAGTTTCTATGCATTTGAGTGAGCCATAAAGTTAGAATTGACCAATCATGACTAAAAGACTCAAGATTATCCTCATCACCCTAGGCAGCCTCATTCTCTTGGGTGGGGTGGGCTCTTGGTATGTCGCCTCTATAGTCGATCCAGCCAGATTGACTAAATTGCTGATTAACTCAGTGAAGTCAGCTACCGGTCGAGATTTAAAGATTGCCGGCCCAGTCACCCTCAGTTTTTTTCCCAGAATTTCAGTTTCAGCAGAGCGCTTAAGTTTAAGTAATGCGGCATGGGCAGAGGCCCCCGAGATGCTGACCCTCAAACGTATTGAAATAAATATGAAAATGTTCCCACTTTTGAGGGAAGATATTGAGATTGATAGCTTGAAGCTCAGTGGTCTTGAGCTCTTCCTACAAAAAAATGCATCTGGTAGGGCTAGCTGGGATATGAGTACAGCAACACCGAATGCTAATGGCCGCTCCAGTGATATCGCTTCGGATGCATCTTCAGCTGGTGACAAACTCCGCTTTATGGAAAATGTCTCTGTGCTGGATGCCCGGGTTTGGTATCAAGACGCGACGAGCTCAGCTTCGGCTTATCAAATCAAGCGTTTGTCATTGGCGGAGAGTGGCGATAAAACTACTATCTCTCTGAGTATGCAGTTTCAAGACCAGGCTTTGGAGCTGACTGGAAACATTGGTGCTATTACAAGATTGTTTAAGCAGTGGGATGTTGCTTTAAGCCGATTTCCGCTAGACCTTAATCTCACTATGAATGGCAAGTCCATGATGATTCAGGGTGAGGTAAATAAGATGTCTAAAGCCTTGCCCTCCATCGATTTGACGCTGAACTCAAAATCATTTGATTGGCCCACCTTAGCTTCGACAGCTAAGCAGCCTGCACAAGCTCAACAGGGAGGCACATCTTTGGCAGCAGTCGCAATTCAAGTTCCAAAGCCTCAGTCAAATTACTTATTTAGTAACAAAAACATCCCCTTTGATGCCTTGCCCCAAATCAATGGGAGGATTGTGATGAATATTGCCGAGTTGAACCTGCCAAAGCGCAAGCCGATTGAAAATCTTCAAGCGACTTTGCAATTGAATGACGGCGTAGTGGATATCCCCCGCTTGACCTTGCAGATGGGTAAAGGCAGTGCAGATATTCAGATGAAGCTCTCTCAGTTAAATACTGCAAGTCCTGCGTTCTCGGGTAAAGGGATAACGAAGGATTTCACGCTCGAAAATTTATTGGCTAGGGTTGATCCCGGCTCAAAAGTGAGTGGCGGCGACATGAAGCTAGCATTTGATATCAAGACCTCAGGAAATAGTCTTCATCAAATGGCGGCAAATTCGAATGGCAAGATTCAGTTGAATATTACTCAAGCTCGTATGGGCACAAACTTTTTAAATGATGCCGGTGACTTTGTGGTGACTTTATTAGACTCTATAAACCCTATGCGCAAAAAAACGAACGAGACAATGTTGGAGTGTGCAGTTGCCTATCTTCCCATTAGTCAAGGCCAGATCAATATAGCCAATACTGTTGGCGTCCAAACCGATAGGCTAGACATCGTATTGGCAGGTTCTATTGATTTGAAGACTGAGGCAGTGAATCTGACAGTGGATCCCAGGGAAAAATCAGGCCTCACTACGGGTATTGATCTGGCTGGGATGATCAAAATGGGTGGAACCTTGATGCACCCTAAGGCAGGCATTAATCAAGCTGGGTTGGTAAATAGCGCAGTCTCAATTGGGCTGGGGATATTAACGGGTGGGGCAAGTATTCTGGCTGAAAACGCAAGATCGATGACTAACAAAAGTCATCCATGCCATGATGTGCTTCGTCCTTGGTCCGATATTTATCCTGGGGCAAAGTAATGCTAAGACAGAATACTGTTGATAAATAGACTGAATACAGAAATAAAAATACTAGCAAAGAAGGCAGTCCAGAAGCTAGAGATCGTAAAGCCACTTACCACCGCAGAAACTAGCATCAATACCAACGCGTTAATCACTAACAAAAACAAGCCCATGGTGAGGACTGTTAGTGGCAAGGTAAACAGAATTAATAGTGGTTTGACAACTGCGTTGGCAAACCCAAGAAGTAGGGCGGCGATCAGGAGTGATCCACCATCAGCAAACCGTAAGCCGCTAAAAAGATAGCTTGCAACCCACAGGGACAGAGAGGTTAAGCCCCATTGGATTAAAAACGGTATTAAGTTGCCCACCATGAGATCCCTTTGTTTAAGTTCAATAGCTTAA
>JBIISV010000093.1:0-7662 GCA_044340835.1 Polynucleobacter sp. | reverse complement strand
ACTTGACCCTCTTATTGCGATCCTCTAAAGTGGGAGGAAGTGTGAAAAAGTGGGGTAAATGGTGTTTCAAGGTGCGTCAGCTCTCAATTTAGATGCAAAAGGCCGCATGTCTGTGCCGGCGAGGCATCGTGACGCCTTGTTGGTTCAAGGTGAGGGCCGAATTACGCTCACCAAACATCCTGATGGGTGCCTACTTTTATTCCCTCGCCCTGAGTGGGAAAACTTTCGTTCTCGAGTTGCTCAACTGCCAATGGATGCCCATTGGTGGCGAAGAATTTTCCTTGGTAATGCTGCTGAAATCGACTTAGATGGCGCTGGAAGAATTTTAGTGAGCCCAGAGTTACGATCAGCTGCCGGCATTGAAAAAGAAGTGATGTTGCTCGGCATGGGTAGTCATCTGGAGTTGTGGGATGCTGCTACTTACGCCGCAAAAGAACAGGCTGCCATTGCGCAAGGCATGCCTGAAGCCCTGAAGCAATTTAATTTTTGATGACAGGGTGTCATGAACATAACTCATCGCCCAGTGTTACTGGCCGAGGCGGTGACGGCGCTGATCAGTGGCCCACGTATAAGCTCTTCAGAGGCATCAAAAAATCTACTTTTAATCGATGGCACCTTTGGGCGGGGTGGGCATACCCAAGCACTACTTGCGCAACTACCTTCGAGTGCAAAGATCATTTCATTCGACAAGGATTTGGATGCAATCGCAGTGGCGGAAAAAATCAACGATTCCCGCTTGCGAATCGTGCACGACAGTTTTGCGCAGATGGATCAATATGCAGAAGCAGAATCCGTCGATGGCATTTTGTTAGATCTTGGAATCAGCTCTCCGCAAGTGGACCAAGCGCATCGTGGGTTTTCCTTTCGCAAGGACGGTCCGCTCGATATGCGAATGAATACCGATCACGGTTTGACGGCAGCAGAATGGCTAGAGCAAGCATCACAAGAGGAAATCACACGCGTGATTAAGACTTATGGTGAGGAACGTTTTGCATTTCAGATTGCTAAAGCTATTGTGATTAAGCGAGAGGAGGGGCTGTCGCCAAAAACAACCTTGCAATTAGCAAGCCTAGTAGCTAGTGTTGTTCGTACAAGAGAGCTTGGACAAGATCCTGCCACTAGAACTTTTCAAGCACTTCGTATTTTCATCAATCGCGAGTTAGAGGATCTCGAGCTTGGTCTAAAAGCAGCGCTAGATTTATTAAAGCCGGGTGCCCGCTTGGCAGTTATTAGCTTCCATTCCCTTGAAGATCGCATCGTGAAACAGTTCCTTCAGTCACATGCCAAGGTCAAGGTACCGCGAGGCTTGCCTGTGCGCGATAAAGATCTGCCACAAAGTGCTTTAGAAATTATTGGGCGCATTAAGCCAGGCGATGAAGAGATTCGCGAGAATCCTCGTGCCCGTTCAGCAATTATGCGAGTTGCTGAGAAGCGTCCAGGAGCGATGAAATGAATCGCGCCACCCTTACCTTGCTGGTATTGCTATTGATCTGCGCCCTCTCTTTGGTAGCAGCTCAACAGCGTGCACGTAAATTATTTATTGCTTTAGATCGCGCACAAATTGAAGAGCGTAAGCTCAACCAGGATTGGTTACGGCTTGAGTATGAACAGCGTAATTTATCTAAGTCTGCACGGATTCGTGATGTTGCTCGTAATCAGTTACACATGGCGCCTATATCCCCAGAGCGTACTCTGTACTTGAAGGAGGCTAGATGAGGACGGTAGGTTTCTCCACTACGCCAAATTTAGTCTTGCGTCTGCCAATGTGGCGGTCACGCCTGATGCTGTTCATGCTTTTTTTTGCTTTTATGTTGCTACTGATTCGCGCATTCTGGATTCAGGGCCCAGGAAATGCATTTTATGAAGCAAAGGGTGTGCGTGGTACGCAACGTGAGCTAGAGCTCCCCGCTTCGCGTGGAAAAATACTAGACCGTAATGGTCAAGTGATCGCTACCAGCTTGGAAGCTAAGTCAGTGATTGCGTATAACGATACTGTGCCAGATGACTTAGCTGCAGATAAGGTTAAACAGTTGGCTGGACTCTTGCAAATGAGCGAGGCTGAATTACGTAAGAAGTTGAAGGAAGAGCGTAAGCAGATTTTTTTGAAGCGTCAAGTAGATCCAGCGGTAGCGCAACGTATTAGGCAATTAGAGATCCCGGGCATTGGCTTAAATAATGAATACCGCCGTTTTTATCCTGAGGGCGAGGCTATGGCGCACGTCGTTGGTTTTACCAACGTTGAGGATCGTGGCCAAGAGGGAATGGAGCTCTCGAGAGAAAAAGAATTAGCTGGGCATCCAGGCGCACGTCGCGTTGTTGTTGATCGTTTGGGGCGCGTAGTGGAGGATGTAGCCATTTTACAGTTACCAAAAAACGGTAAAGATCTGCAGCTCTCTATCGATAGCAAGATTCAGTTTCTTGCCTATAACGCTGTCAAGAATGCTGTAGAAAAGCATCGAGCAAGTGCTGGTGGTGCGGTAGTCCTAGATACCCAGACTGGAGAAATCTTGGCTTTGGCAAATTACCCAAGCTATAACCCAAATGATCGTAAGAAGTTAAATGGAGAGCAACTACGCAATCGTGTTTTGACTGACACCTTTGAGCCCGGCTCAACAATGAAGCCCCTAACAGTTGCGATTGCTTTAGAAAAAGGCGCCATTACTCCCAATACCAGCATTGTGATTGGAGCTAAATATTTAGTTGGACCAAAGCCGATTACAGATACCCATCCTTATGCTAATTTGACTGTTGCTCAAATCATTCAGAAATCGAGCAATATTGGTACGGCTAAAATTGCTATGAATGATTTATCAGCGGAAGAAATGTGGAATTTCTTTACTTCTGTTGGTATGGGCCAAGCGCCAAAAATTGGATTTCCGGGTGCAGTAGCGGGTACAGTGCATCCCTACAAAAAATGGATGCCAACCGATCAAGCACGTATTGCTTTTGGTTATGGCATTTCTACTTCGCTCTTTCAAGTTGCACATGCTTACACCATATTTGCACGTGATGGTGAATTGGTTCCGCTTACGATCGAGCGCAGCCCAACATTCAAACCAGGTATGCATGTGATTTCTGCTAAGACTGCTATAGAGATGCGCAATATGATGGAGTCAGTAACGGAGCCTGGCGGCACTGCAATCAAAGCCCAAGCTGAGGGTTATCGAGTTGGTGGAAAAACAGGTACAGCACATAAATTGGTAGGCAAGAGTTACGCTAATAAATATCGCGCTTACTTTGCAGGTCTTGCACCAATTAGTGCGCCTCGCATTGTGGTTGCTGTGATGATTGATGAACCAACTGGTGGGAGCCACTATGGTGGAGATGTTGCTGCGCCGGTGTTTTCTACGATTGTTAGTGAAACTCTTCGTACCTTGAATGTATTGCCAGACAGTAATCTCAAGCAGATGACTTTGCAGGATAAAAATCCCTTAGAAATTCAGAGCGCTTCAGTAAAAACAAATACAGCGGTTTTAAAAAGATGATAGCGATGGCAAATATAGAACCCCATCTCTTAGTTGCTCATTTACGTGATCTCACTTCTCCGGATGCAAAAATGAGTACTGATAGTCGCCAAATTCAAGTTGGCGATATCTTCTTTGCTTATCCAGTTGGACATGGCAACGCATTTCGGGATGGCCGCGATTACATTGCTGCCGCTTTGGCAAATGGTGCTGCGGCAGTTGTATTTGATCCTGCAGATGGAGTGGCTAACGAATATCTAGACCGTCCAGAATGTTTTGCTGTTGAAAATTTGTCAGCTTTGGCTGGAGAACTCTGTGCAGAGTGGTATGGCTATCCAAGTAAAAAATTAGATGTCATTGGCGTTACTGGAACCAATGGTAAGACAACTATTACTCAGTGGTTAGCACAGGTCTTAGATGAGCCTAGTCATCGAACTGCAGTTCTAGGCACTTTAGGTAGTGGTTTTCCGAGGGCGTTGATTCAGACTGGATACACCACACCAGATGCGCCTCGCTTACAAACTCAATTAAAAGAACTGCTCGATGCTGGAGCTCAGCAAGTCGCAATAGAGATTTCCTCTCACGCCTTAGATCAAGATCGTGTGGCTGGATTGGATGTACGTAGCGCAGTATTTAGCAATTTAACTCAAGATCACTTGGATTATCACGGCACGATGGGTGAGTATGCCCAGACAAAAGCAAAGCTGTTTCAGAGACCCGAACTACAGAACGCCATCCTGAATTTTGATGATGTATTTGGACGTGAGTTAGCAATGAAGTTACTTGCTAATCAAGGTCTTCATGTATGGGGCTATGCATTAAATAAAGATGCTTTTTTTGGGTTTGAGAAATTCGGTGATCGTTTAAAGCGAGTTTTCGCAGAAGATACTATTTTTACTACTATTGGCTACCGATCTCGTTTTACTTGTGATGGAGTTGGTTCAGGTGCTGTGGAACTTGCAGTACTTGGTGAATTTAATTTGAGCAACTGCCTAGCCGTTTGGACAGTGTTGTTGGCTCAGAACTTCAGCCCCGATGAGGCCTCTCGGCGGATGGTTAAGCTAAATCCTATTCCTGGTCGTATGGAGTTGATTCGTCTGAACAAAATACAAAAAACTGAAGGCCCATTGATTGTTGTTGATTATGCGCATACGCCCGATGCTCTCACTAAAGCATTGTGCGCCTTACGCCCTATCGCAGATCAAAGGAGTGGAAAAGTATGGTGTGTTTTCGGATGTGGTGGAGATCGAGATTCAGGTAAGCGTCCTCAAATGGGACGTGTTGCACAAGAGTTTGCTGATCACATTGTGATTACCAGTGATAACCCCAGGTCTGAGACGCCAGAAAACATTATTGCCATGATTCAAGCTGGCATGTTGGGCAACCTGGAAAATGTTCAAACATTACCCGATAGAGCGGCTGCCATTATGGCTGCCGTTCGACATGCCGATATCAATGATATTGTTTTGGTTGCTGGTAAAGGGCATGAGTCTACTCAAGAAATTAATGGCAAGAAGTTTGATTTTTCTGATCAAGAGCATATTCGTTTATCGGCAGGGGGGAGTGTATGAGTACGCCAATGACTACTCTTGCTCAAGTGCATGCCATGTTACCAGGCAGTCAGCTGATTCATACTGATCAAGAGGCCGCTCGAGCAATCCCTATTTCTCGTGTGGGCAGTGACAGTCGTCAGATTCAGCCCGGTGAATTATTTATTGCCTTATCAGGTGAACGTTTTGATGCGCATGATTTCTTGGTTGATATTTCTACGGCAGGCGCAAGTGCAGCACTGATCAGTGACCAAGAAGCATGTCCAGAAAATTTGGCCGCAGTTTGCGTTCAAGATACAAAGCAAGCTTTGGGTGAATTAGCAAAAGCTTGGCGCACACAGTTCTCCATTCCAGTAGCTTTAGTAGCTGGATCTAATGGGAAGACTACTGTAAAGGAAATGATTGCCTCCATTTTTAAGGCAGCCGTCGGTGAAGAATGTGCATTAGTTACCAAAGGTAATTTAAATAACGATATTGGCCTACCTTTAAGTTTGCTGCGCATGCGATCTACTGATCGTTTAGCGGTGATTGAATTGGGTATGAATCATCCTGGCGAAACCGCAGAGTTAGCTGCTATTGCAAAAGCAAATATTGTCTTGATCAACAATGCACAGCGTGAACACCAAGAATTTATGGCAACAGTTGAAGCCGTTGCAAAAGAGCATGCAACGGCGTTGTGCGCACTTCCTGTGGACGGTGTTGCGGTATTCCCGGCGGATTCTGAATTTTCCAATGTCTGGCATCAAGCCGCTGCTGGGCGTAAGGTGATTGATTTTGCTTTATCTGCTAACTCCTCCTTAGCCCAAGCTTCTGTGACTGGTAAGTTACTGACTAATGGAAAGGTTGAAATTAGGACAGAGCTAGGAAAGATTGAAGTTCAGCTCAACACTTTAGGAAATCACAACGTACGCAATGCATTAGCAGCGAGCGCTGTTGCACTGGGTGCTGGCTTGAGTCTTGAAAAAATTAAAGTAGGGCTGGAATCTTTTGTACCAGTAAACGGACGTATGCAATCCAAGTCGTTGAATGTAGGCCGTACTTTGATTGATGATAGCTATAACGCTAATCCTGATTCTGTCAGGGCTGCCATTGATGCACTTAAACAGTCAGGAAATACTTCATGGCTGGTATTGGGTGATATGGGCGAAGTGGGCGATCAAGGCCCCGCGTTTCATGAAGAAGTTGGCGCCTATGCTGCTGAGCAGGGAATTGCTAAGTTATTTGCTCTTGGAGAGCAGTCTAAATTTGCGGTACAGGGCTTTGATAGATCACAGAAAAATCAAGCGACTAGCACTGCTGCTCATTTCACTACCTTCGATCAATTACTTGAAGAGCTCAATGTGGCTTTAGTAAATCAAGAGATGAACCAACAAATGCATTTAGATATTTTGGTTAAGGGATCTCGATTTATGCGGATGGAGCGTGTGGTTCAAGCCTTATTAAAGGAGGCTAAAACATGCTCTTGATATTGGCGCAATGGTTACAAGATGACTTTGGATTTTTACGAGTATTCAATTACATTACTTTTAGAGCGGTGATGGCGACAGTGACTGCTCTCCTGATTGGTTTGGCTGCTGGCCCATTCGTAATTCGTAAACTCACTGCTTTAAAGATGGGGCAAGCTGTTCGTACTGATGGCCCACAAACCCATTTAGTGAAATCAGGCACACCTACGATGGGCGGCATATTGATTCTGATAGGTATTTTTATTTCCTGCATGCTGTGGGCAGATCTCAGTAATCGCTTTATTTGGATTGTAATGATCGTCACTTTTGGTTTTGGTGCAGTTGGCTGGGTTGATGATTACCGTAAGGTCGCTCGTAAGGATCCCAAAGGTATGGCCTCGAGAGAAAAATTCTTTTGGCAAACCTTGATTGGTTTATTTGCTGCTATTTATTTAGCATTTTCTGTATCAGAGGTAAATAACCTCAAAGTCTTGCAGCTATTTTTTGATTGGCTCAAGAGCGGTTTTGCTCTAGATTTACCAGCCAAGTCAAATTTATTGATCCCTTTCATGAAAGAAATCAGCTACCCACTAGGCGTGATGGGTTTCATTATTTTGAGTTACTTGGTTATTGTGGGTAGCAGTAATGCGGTGAATTTGACGGATGGACTTGATGGCCTAGTGATCATGCCTGTGATTTTAGTTGGTGCGGCACTAGGTGCATTTGCTTATGTGATGGGTAATGCCATTTATGCAAAGTATTTATTGTTTCCTTATATTGCAGGTGCAGGTGAGTTATTGATTTTTTGTGGCGCTATGGGTGGCGCAGGACTTGCATTTCTTTGGTACAACACGCACCCCGCTCAAGTATTTATGGGCGATGTCGGTGCGCTTGCATTAGGCGGCGCTCTTGGGACTATTGCGGTTATTGTTCGCCAAGAAATCGTCCTCTTTGTGATGGGTGGAATTTTCGTAGCAGAAACAGTTTCAGTAATGCTGCAGGTGTTCTGGTTCAAGTTTACTAAGAAGCGCTTTGGAGAAGGCCGTCGTATTTTTAGGATGGCGCCACTTCATCATCATTTCGAATTAGGTGGCTGGCGTGAAACCCAAGTGGTAGTGCGTTTCTGGATCATCACTATTTTATTAGTTCTTATTGGCCTCTCCAGCCTCAAATTAAGGTAAGCCAAAGAATATGCATAACTTA
>JBIISV010000092.1:0-7756 GCA_044340835.1 Polynucleobacter sp. | reverse complement strand
GAGGTGCAGACTTTTTATACACACTGAAATTAGCGTCAGGCGTTGAGATATTTGCTTTTGTACCTAGCCACCATGATCATGCGATTGGTGAAAAAATTGGGATCCATTTAGTGGCAGATCATGTGGTGACTTTTGGCGAGCAAAAGGGATTACTGACTTAAGTCTGCGGGTCAAGCGAAGTCTAGTAATGTCACCCCACTTTCTCGCTCAGCAGAAACTGGGGATTTCAGATAAATTAGGAAATACTTTAATCAGTCTTTTTTTCTGGAAATAGCCCATGCTTCCCAATATTGAATTGCAACGTCTGAACGGTAGCAAAGAGCAAAGCCTTGACTATGCTGGCAAACTCTTACTAGTAGTAAATGTAGCGAGCGAGTGCGGATTCACCTCCCAGTACAAAGACTTACAGTCCCTATATGAAGAGTTTCATGCTCAAGGCTTGGAAATTCTTGCTTTTCCATGCAACCAATTTGGCGGACAAGAACCTGGCACACCTGAACAGATCGAACAGTTTTGCAGTACTAAATACGGTGTTACCTTCCCCATCTTTCAAAAGACGGATGTCAATGGGCCTGATGCCCATCCCCTTTTCGAGTATCTCAAAACAGCTGCTCCTGGCCTACTCGGTACGGAAGCCATTAAATGGAATTTCACGAAGTTTCTCATCGGCCGAGATGGAAATCCCCTAAAGCGCTACGCATCAGCAAGCTCTCCTGCTAGTATCGGCGCGGATATTAAAAAACTTCTTTAATTAAACACCACTATCTTTATATGAGCGACGGCATCCCACTCTCAGAAATCATTCGTAAGCGTATCAAGGCTAAAAAAGTCCGCTTTCATGCAAACGACAATATTTCTGACTTTATTGAAGCAGGAGAACTAGATGCCTTGGTAGAGGAAGTATCCGTAAAGATGCAAGCTGTTTTAGAAAGTCTTGTCATTGATACAGAAAGTGATCACAACACCAAAAATACGAGCAAGCGAGTCGCTAAGATGTTTGTTAATGAGGTTTTTAAGGGCCGCTATGTAGAGCCTCCTGCACTGACAAAATTTCCTAATATCAGCCGCCTCAATGAGCTCATGATTATTGGCCCCATTACCGTGAGAAGTGCTTGCTCCCATCATTTATGCCCCATCATGGGAAGAGTATGGATTGGAATATTGCCTAATCAGAACTCAGCCCTGATTGGGCTCTCTAAATACTCTCGCTTAACCGAGTGGGTGATGTGTAGGCCACAAATTCAAGAGGAAGCCGTTGTAGAACTCGCAGATATGATTGAGCGGAAGGTTAAGCCAACCGGTGTTGCCATCGTGATGGAAGCTGATCATTTTTGTATGCAATGGCGAGGTGTTAAGGACTCAGACTCGAAGATGATTAATAGCGTGATGCGTGGCTCTTTTCTAAAGGATCCCAATTTGCGTCGAGAATTTTTATCGCTGATTGAGCGCAATTAATAATGACAATAGCCTGCATAGAATTAAAAGATCTACGCCTCAATACCCAAATCGGCACTTATGCTCCTGGCGCCACTATTCCCGACCAACATCTACTTAATCTGACTTTATGGATTAACCCAAGATTGATTTTGATCTCAGAGGATAGGATGGAGCAGGTGTTTGATTACGATCCTCTGGTCATTGAAATTGACCGCTTAGCTGAGGATGGGCATTATGAGACTCAAGAGCGATTGCTTACCAGAATAGTAGAGGCATGCGCTCGCTATCCCGAAATTGAGTCTCTAGAAATTGGCCTCAGAAAGGCTCCCGTTCGCGATGGCTCAGGTCTATTGGGAATCAAGCTATCTGTTGACGCTGATAGCCTAATCAGTATGAGAACGAACAGAACTGAGAGGTCTAAGCTTGCTCCTCAAGTGCATCAACCAGATGGTCATACTTAAGAAAATTTTCCCGGTGTCTTCTGTAGAACAAAAGGCCTTCATTTAGACTAGCTACCGTGGCACCCTGCTCTCGCATCTTGTCCCATAGATTCCAATCCTCCTGTGGATGTACACCATCAACATATCTTCTTTTGTAGCCCACTTTCTGACCTAAAGCAGTGCGATACATCATCGAGCCATGATGCTTTCCCTCTCGATCCCAATAGAGATCTCCTTGGTGAGACTTGGTTTCTCCAGGAACGCGATCGTGAATCTCTTCTTTTAACTCACCCGTAACAACAATGTCATAGGTGACAATGTCTGCCCGAGTCTGAGATAGCAACTCAATGGCATCTGATCTAAGCCAATTATCAGCGCCAATAAAGAGGACGTATTCTGTATCAACTCCCATCAATACATCATGAAAGTTATCTACGGTGCCCAAATTCTGCGGTCTCAGAATATATTCAATATCAGGATATAAGTCAGGAAGATGGCGACAGTCTTGCGCTCCATCATCCACAAATACAATTCTGGCAGGGGCTTGAGTTTGGGATAGCAAGGACTCAATGCAATGGGCTGCAAGGTGACCATACTTATAAGAGGCGATAACGACTGTAATCATATTGCTGAGCATTAGAGCATGGAAACATGACTTGAGTATGAAGCCCTGCTATAAAACCCATACAATAGCCCCATGTTGATACAAATCACCACCCTCCTCCTGCAAGTCCTGGTTAGCGTGATTGCAGGGGCATGTCTTCTAAGATGCTACTTACAATGGCTTGCATTCAATCTTGGGGCGGGTCGAAATAAGACTATTGGCTCTTATGTTCTACCGCTCAGCAATTGGATTGTGATTCCGCTGCGTAGAATCATTCCCAGTATTGGTCGTTTTGATGTAGCCAGCTTTATCGCAGCTTATTTGATTATGCTGGGAAAAGTAGTACTTCTCATTTGGATATCTGGAGTCTTCTTGCCAGGGCTGTCGTGGTTGATGATTGCTTTGATTGAGCTACTAGACTTGATCCTTTCGGGTCTATTTGGCTTAGTATTTATCAGCGTCATTCTCTCGTGGGTTAGCGCTGGATCTGAGATTCAGTACTTAGTCTCACTTTTAGTTAACCCCTTGCTTGCACCAATCAGAAAAGTATTGCCCAATTTTGGCGCATTAGATTTATCACCCCTAGCCCTATTACTTATATTGCAAGTGCTTCAGATTGTTGTGAGTAATTTGAGATTGGCGATTTAAATAAGGTTGAATAAAAAAACTTGTCGGGTAGGGGGGACTAAATACCCTTAGGACTGACAAAGTTATTCTTAATCATCGCAAATTTAGCATCCGTTTCTTTCCTGTGGCTTAGTTGCACATCCTGGAATAAGGACTGCAACTAAGACCAAAATGCCCACTTGATCATTCAGCATTAATTTGACTCAAGAGGCTTAAAGACTTTTCAGAATTTCAGCTTTTTTAGCATCGTATTCTTGCTGCGTAATTAAGCCTTTTTGACGAAGTATATTCAAATCCTCAATTCGTTTAGCAGCATTAGGAAGGTCATTCATTTTAGGATTGGTGCTAGGGTAAGCTATTGCTGATACTGGTTCCAATGGTTGCGTAGTTCTAGTAATCCCATTTTTTTCAGCTATCTTTTCTGGAGTGGCAGGGTCGCCTTCTACTGGAACATCAGGCTTCATCACAGGAACATTTGAGCATTTCTTATCAGCGGCCATTTGCTGTAGACGCTGAAATCTAGCCAGTGCTGCTTTTTGCTCTACAGAAGCAGCCCCACCTAAATCCATAAAGAACCAAGGGATACCCAATAAGAATATTCCAGTAACTCCTAATGCAACATTACCGCCAATTTGAGAATTCTTATCGCTAGCAGCCTGCTGCTGAGCATTGATCATTTGCTGCATTTCATTTGTAATTGCATCACAAGTCTTGGTTTCATCACCAACTTGGGCGAGTTGGACAGGATTTGCTGGGGTGCTTGCACAACCGACAGTAACCAAAGAAACAATTAATAGTGATGCAATTATCTTTTTCACAAATTCGCCTTTTTTATATTTAATTAATAGGCTCTTATAATAGTCTGATAATTATGAAAATTATGAAGATATTGTCGATTGCTGCAGTACTCATTTCTACGAGCGTCTTAGGCCAGACTGAACCTGTCAAAATGAGTCAATCTGGCATTTGTCATGCCCCAAATACAACTTACTACAGTCAAACTAAAAATTTCATACCCTATAAGACCTTAGATGAGTGCTTAAAAGCTGGCGGAAGGATGCCCAAGAAATGAAAAAAATACTTATTATCATATTTGCCATCCTTTCCCCGAATGTATATTCACAACCAAAAGATGTGAATGTTCACAATTCCACAGCCTTATCAAGTCAGGCAAAGTATGAAATAGTTCAGTCTTCTCTTGCCGCACGATTTACTTTTAGAGTTGATAAGGTTTGTGGCAATATTTCTCAACTTGTTTTAAACAAAAACGATGACCTCTTTTGGGAGTCGATGTCTATAGTTAAGTTGCCTAGCTGTAATAATGATGGAAAAATTAGATATCAATTATTTTTATCTGGAATCGCTGCTCGTCATACCTTTTTAATGAATACTGATAACGGTAAAACATGGCAAATTAGAAGCTTTACTAATAACAGCGGTAATGAGGATTCGGCTTGGTTTCCCCTTGATTGACAGCTGATAATAATTCTTAATCATAGGTAGTTGTTGGAATTAATCTCTATTACAAAACTATTCAACTCTCATGTAAATACTCATCTAAATCAAGCTGTTAGAGGGTGATAATTTAGAGTGAGATTGAGTGATTTGACCGGTTAAAGCGTTCATAAGCGAATGTCAGCTAACGGCCAGAAGCAGTCATTAGCAGATGTTCCTACAGAATCTATAACTGTCTTACTATCTAAAGGTAATATGGGGCCATTCCCAACGACATTGATAGAAAGCAATGCCATGAAAAAACTATTCTCTTTAATTCTCTCTGCAGTTCTTTTTTGCCCATTGCTGGCTAGTGCGCAGGTCCCTAATTCGAGTACAACTCAAACTACAGTTGGGGCTATCGGTGAGATGGTTTTTTATTTTCCAGAATTGCTTAAAATTCCAAATATATATGTTTACTTACAGGATGGCACTCTGATCAGCGGCAATAAGATTTCAAACTTTTCAATAAATGCCATGTTGTTTAATAATAATTCTTATAGCATTGGATTGATGGGCATGGCTGATGTTATTGGTGATGCTAGTGGCGGCGGCGATGTGCCCGTGACTGGATCAATATTGGCTTCTACTACTAGTGGTTGGGGTAACTACTCAATGCAAATTAATGTTGGGACTACTGCGTTTGTATGTACCCTTACTCAATCAACGCTGAATGGCAAGTGCTATGGACTCGCAAGTCAAGGACAAGTAAGCGTCAAATACAGGGGTAGGTATTGATTACATAAAAACTTGCGTGCCTCAACTTCCTTGGCATGTTTAATCATTCTCCGAGCCTCCTATCAAATATGAAAAAACTACTCGCCTTAATTCTCTCTGCAGCTCTTTTATGCCCAATGTGGGCTGGGGCGCAGACAACTACTACGCCTTCTATTCAAGGTCCACTCCATTATGTTGGAAGTCTTACGGTTTATGCAGCTAAGGCTGCGCAGCTTAATCCCGCTTATTTTGCCGGCACATGCACTGTCCTTACCGATTTAAGGTTAAATATTCAGTCTGCAAATAATGTATCTCCTATTAAAGATGTCAGTGGATACTACAATTGCTCAGGTGGGTCATGGTCAACCTTTGCTGGAGCCCTTGTTGCAATGAACAGTAGTGGTCTCCCAAATACCTCTAATGAAGCCACTACTGGCTACCTAGGGACTTTTACTCTAGGGTCTATGCAAATGAATTGTAGTTTCCCTGCTGATTTATCAACAGTGTTCTGTCAATTGTTTGCAAGTGATGGCACTTTTGTTGGTCAGGGCCCCTTTAAATACACATCCGTTCCTTAACATATGACAAAACTAGTTAGCCTCGCCTTTTTATCCATCCTCTTAGCTTCTTGCGGAGGTGGCAGTAGTTCCACAACTACATCAAGCCCAACCGTAACCCCATCTCAACAGTTAGAGTCTGCGGTTAAAAGTCTATGCAAAACCAATTGCAACACTGCTGTGCCTGCTGATAATCCAAGCAGTCGATTAGAAACTACGATTAAGGCTTTGAATCCCAACGCTGGCACCGCTGTTCCTGCTGACAACCCATCCTCAAGATTGGAAGCAACGATTACAGCATTGCAGGCAAGGTAGTAGTCTCTAGTTTAATGTCTCACAAGCCACTCTGCGGAGTGGTTTTTTATTGCGCTTAATGTCCGCTTTGGGTCGTTAGCCGCCACTCATAAAAAAATTGCCGAGCTTTCTCTTCTCTAGGGTCCCATGCCATCGCTTCGTCGATGGGGCCCAAAAGGCTTGCCCCCAAATAAAAAGGGTGGGGGTGCCTAGCCAGTCAAAATAATGCCCAAAATGATAACTAATTGTTGCAATTAATCTCAATTAAAAACCAAAAGTTGTTTGGCTAATTTCTGTATACAAGAGCCACTTTCGAATGGCTTTTTTATACACTTAGTAAGTACATACAGGCAAATTAGTCATTAATTCTTTGGCATCAACTTTTTTAATTCTTCAAGAATCTTATTAGAGAACGATTCATACATCCAATTCATCCTTGTATCAGTGTCACCCATCGCACCTCCAAAAGCATAGGAAATATCCACCTCAAAGTTATCAATGACCTTTTCACCATCTTTAACGTACACCTGCCCAGTTATTGAGTCTGCCCCAGCTAAGAATCCCAACATAATTGCAGAAACTCCTGACCTGACACGCATGTTAGTAACAACAATCTCAATTTTCAAATTAGTGTTATTAGCTTGAGTCTGCAGATACTGATTAGCCGTTAATACTGAACTAATTTTGCTATACAGTTTCTCTCGACTAAAGTTCGTATTGTCAGCAAGCTTTTTTTGAGCATTAGAATCAAGAGTAACCGTCAGACTTTTGAGGGGAGAAAACTTTATAACCTGAACAACCCCCTCCTTTACAGATGAAGTTTCTTTGACGCTTCCAGCGTTACGGTTAACAGTTGAAGCGCAGCCAAAAATTGATGCGGAGAATATCAGCGCTAATATAAGACGGCTAAATTGATTTAAATTCTTCATTATTTACTTTCAATATAATTTGTAAACCCATTATTGCGGAAATTATCCGTATCTAAAAGCTAATTTACCAAAATAATCGAGTTCAGAGCGTAAAGAATTTGGGAAGTGTTGAGCTAATCATTTTTTTCTTTTTATAAGGTTAGGATGGTTCAGTTATATCGCTTTAACAGCTATGACCCACCCCGCCCCTATCAAGCTTCACTAGAAAGGAAATTTAGACAATAAATTTGATGTAATGCCTAAAACCTAATAATTATTAGATTTGAGGGTATTCATAGTGCATGAACATAGTACAAAACATGCTAGTTTAATATCTATAAGTAATTAATTTATATGGATATATTAATAGTGGCGGAGAGAGTGGGATTCGAACCCACGGTAGGTTTGACCCTACGCCTGATTTCGAGTCAGGTACATTCGACCACTCTGCCATCTCTCCGAACCTGAAACTCACATTACTGACAGCAGATTCATTATCACCGTTCGTTCCATTATCCAGCAATAGTAACTACCAGAATTGCACTAACCCATAAAAGATCGAATGGCTTTATAGATTAAATCTGGTCGCTCTTCCTGAGGGTAATGTCCTGTAGGAATATCCGTACCCTCAAGATCATTTACCCACTTACCCCAAGCTGCTAATGGCGTGAAATGCCT
>JBIISV010000091.1:0-7757 GCA_044340835.1 Polynucleobacter sp. | reverse complement strand
CAATAGTTGATCATGTGCATCTAAACCTCTCCAGGCATTGGGGTGGTTGATGAATGAGGTCACTGCATACATCTTGCCAGATTTACTCATTACATAACCCGAGATTGATCTGACATCAGCTAGAGAGCCAGTCTTAATTCGGGCTTCAGGCTTTTTTTTCAGATGTAGAAATTTTCTTAAGTGTGTCATGAGGCGGTTTCTCATCGTGCCATCTGTACCTGCAATCGGTAGACTGTTATAAAAAGTATCGGCCACCGAGAGGTTGCGGGCCGTCACTAATACTTGATTCAGATGCCATGCAGAGATTGCCTCATTACGAGATAAGCCAGAGCCATTCTCAATAATGAGTTCCGGGAATTGTAGTCCTTGACTCTTGAGCCAACTCTGAATCACGAGTTCACCATTTTCAGTAGTCGCCGGTTTACCCATCTTCTCTAAGGCTAAGGTCAGCATCAATTGCCTAGCCATCACATTATTAGAAAATTTATTAATATCTAGTACGTTATCAGCTAAATTAATGCCTTCAAACTGGAGCAGTAGTCGCGCTGCCAGGGGAACGGTGCCAGATTTTCCAGTAGGCGCCTTAATCCAGCTGCCACCTGCCAATTCCCAAGCTGCCGTGAATCCTTGTGTGAGAAAGGTATTGGCATCCAAAGCCACGACGTTGTAGTTCACTCCTTTACAGGTATTTGGAAAACTACCCGAGAACTGTGCAGTGAGGAGCTGATTAGGGTTAGCTCCGTCTCCCATAGCGTCTAAGTTAAAGCGAAGATTGTTTTTCCAGCTATCGCAAGATTGATCAACCAACTGCATTTGATTAATGACTTTTAACTGGGAGAGTGTTGGCGTATAGCTAATATCAATAAAATCTGCTGTACGTGATTTACCCAGCTGAAAAGAGAGCGTTCTGAATGCATAAAGTAGGGGGTCTGGTGGTACGTTATAGGCGCGAAGAGATTCACCATCGATAGTGTTGTGCTCCATCACATTCGGAGCATAGGCGCTTCTATCGAAGAACAAATTACCATCAATTTTTTGAATACCAAGGTTTTGCAAGGCCTTCATCATTTTGGCTAGTTCTTCTGGAATTAACTTGGGATCCCCCGTGCCTTGTAAATAGAGATTGCCTTTAAGAGTGCCCTGACGAATCAATCCATCGGTATAAATATTGGTGCGCCAACGATATTGAGGGCCTAGGATGTCTAATCCAGTGAGGGTGGTAACTAGCTTCATGGTTGACGCTGGGTTCATGGCTTGCTCAGAGCGCCAATCTAAGGCTGTTTTCGCGATTACTTTTCCAGGGCGGCCTGGCTCAATTTCCAATACGGAAATACTGATTGCTGCTTTAGGAATTTGGTTTTTTTCTAGACTAGCAGCGACTGCTTTAGGAATAGACTGTAGGGCGACTCCTTGATTGGCCAAGTCAGTGCAGTGAGCGTGGCCTGTAATGAGGACGCCAGTCCATAGCAGGATAAGCAGACTGAGGGTAGGTCGCTGAGATAGGGAGTACATACCCCCATAGGATAACCCTTGGAACTAAAATGGTTAAGACTCTATAAATTATGACGATATCTATTCTTATAAGCCTCGATGACCTGGCTTTGCTCCTCTAGGAGCTGGATAAATCGATCATGACGCTCTAGTAGTGGTCCGCTAGCTTCAAGTTTGATACAGGCATTAATAAATTGGGAGGCCTCAAGTAATTGCGCCCCACCTTTGACTTTGTGTACTAAGCTCTGAAACTGCGCTTCATCAATCGCAGGTCGATTGCCATCGGAGCGTAATTGATTCAGAATTTCTAGATGTACCTTCTCGATTTCCTCTAGGATCACGATGATTTTCTTGGGATCATTCTTGATCAGGTTGGTAAAGGCATTAAAAGAATATTCTTCCCCAGTGGCAATAGAGATATTGCTAGAGTCAAAGTAGCGCATGAGCTCATTCTCAAGCGCTCCTAAGCTTAGTGGCTTGATGAGAACGCCATTCATACCAGATGATAAAAATTGATGACGTGAGTCTAGGGCATAAATATCTGCTGTTACACCAATAATGATGAGATCGCGATTCCCTAAAGATCTCACTTGTTCAGCTAATTGAGAGCCTTGCATGCCAGGCATGGATTGATCTGTCAGCATCAGATCAAAGTGCTGTTCTCTCATCAAATCTAGTGCCACGGCAGCATTTTCACAAACGCAAGTCTGAATACCGAGTGCCTCTAATTGCAATGAGAGAATTTGGCGACTAGCCGGATGATCCTCAACCACCAGGGCATTGAGGGTTTGTGTGTCTTTACCAGCCCCTTTAGAAATGAGGCTTTTAGTAGATGGTGTTAGTGAATCAAAAAAAGACACCTGTGAGGCAGCAATACTGGTTCTGGGAAGGGCAACTGAAAAATGGACATTACTGCCAAAGCCGAGGGCGCTCTCAAAATAGAGGTGACTATTCATAGAATTCACTAAATGCTTGGTGATAGTTAGTCCCAGGCCGGTGCCTCTTTTTTGTTCGCACAGAGAGTACTCTTGCGTGGTGGGTAATTGCTCAAATGCTTGAAGAGCTAATTCAATTTGCTCACTTCCCATTCCAACACCAGTATCAATCACTCTAAATTCAATAAGCTGCCCGGCATGATCATCTGCAAGCACGGTGATGGAGAAGTAAATCTCACCTTGGGTAGTGAACTTAATTGCATTACTCAGTAAATTTTGCAGAACTTGTCGAAGACGTAAGGAATCAATCATTAAGACTTCAGCGATTCTGGGATCAATTGAAGTATGAAGCAGTAGGTTTTTTTTCTTAGCCACCGTAGAGAATGCGGCATGGATATCCATTACAAGTTGATGGGGATTGCAGGGCTCTAAATTGAGGGTAAGCTTACCGGCTTCAATTTTAGAAATATCCAATACTTGGTTTAGCATTCCTAAAAGAGATTCGGCTGAGGCTTGCGCACTCTTTAATAGCGGCTTATCTTTCTGGGGAAATTGTGCGCTTCCAAGGAGCAATTCCTGAACCCCCAAAATAGCATTCATTGGCGTACGAATTTCATGACTCATAGTTGCCAGAAAAGCAGATTTAGCTGCATTCGCTTTTTCAGCCAACTCCTTAGAATGTAGTAATTCAAGTGCAGCTTGTTTTTGATGGAAGTACTTTCTTTGGAGTTGGTAAAACATCGCTCCACCAATAATGAAGACGAAAATGGCGCTGAGCCAAGCTAGCGAAGTGTGCGGGCTCTGAGTTTGTGGTATTAGTGCCTCGCCAAATGCAAACATCTTGCCTGATGTAATAGGGTCTAGGTCATCCAAAAAGTGGCCAAGTACATCATGCAAAGAAGCATTTTTTTCCGAGATAAGCCAGCGATAAGCAAATGGATCTCGACTATAAAAACCATCTATTTTTAGATCTGGGTTTTTAGCATCCTGTATCAGTCGGATTGCCAAGCGAATGGGCATGACTAGCGCCTCGATATCGCTTTTGATTAGCGATTGAATTAGGCTTCTAGGAGAGCTTGCTGATTTATTTTCAGCATAGGGATCAGAGGGGCTATTCTCAAGACCGCGATCGAAGTATCCAATCTTTAAATGCGGCGAGTCTAGCTTACTGGATGCCTTAGTGATAATGGCATCTCGTCCCCAGAAGATTGCTTCTGAGAGAGAGCCAAACTGTAATACGTGCTTGTTCAGCTGGGGGGGATCAATGATGAAATCAACCTCGCCCTGATGAAGTTGTCTTAGACCTTCTTGATCCGAGATTCTCCATACGGGAATATATTGTTGTCGTGTACATTCCTCGAGTTTGGATAGTAGAGCGCTAAATACGCCCATCCCTTGCGGGTGATTTGATTGCGCTAGGTAGGGCGCATATTTTTCATGAATACTAAATCGGACAACTGGATGAGCATCGATCCATGCTTGTTCTTTTGCACTGAAAGGCTCGGCATGAGCCAATCCTGCAAGAATCCAACAAATAGATAAAGCGTTTTTCAATATGAATCGATGCATGCGAACTTTAGCTTTCGATAATATTGTTCATACGGCAGAACGATATTAAATCGGCAATATTATTAATACCCAGTTTGTCAAAGACTCTCGTCTTGTACGTTGCTACTGTCTTATTGCTAATGTGGAGTAAGTCCGATATCTGTTGGTTGCTATTACCCTTGCCAAGATATTTCATCACTTGTAACTCACGATCGGATATCAACGCTAATTTATCATTGTCACTAAGTGAGGCATTGCCATTCCTCCCATGAGTAAAGAATGTATAGCCCTGTGAGATGGCAACGCATGCGGCAAGAATGATATCTGCACCGGCAGTCTTGTTAACAAATCCATGTGCGCCTAAAGACCTTACTCTGCCACCATAAACGGCCTCATCTAAACTAGACAGTACCAGAATGCGAACTTCTGGATGCATTAGGCCAATACGGCGGATCACATCAAACCCATCCGTTTTAGGCATATCCAAATCTAAAATTACCATATTTGGGTTTACTTCTTTAATTGAGCGTAGGCATTCTTCCCCGTGTTGAGCTTGTCCTGCTATCTCAAACAATAACTGGTCCTGCAGCATACTTTTTAAAGCCATCAGCATAGCTGGATGGTCATCTACCAACATCACGCGTTTTCTCATTACTTGTCTCCGTTTGGGTTTTGATGAGGGTGCAGCGAAAAAATGGCCTTAGCGATACGGCTATCGCTCATATGTAGCATTTGATGGCGACTGACTGGCGGCATCATGAGTCCGCCATAGCAGTGTTGCGCCCCCAATGCAATCACGTGTTCTAAATCCTTTATCAAGGTGACATTGCTGGCATAGATTTGCATTTGGAATTTCTGGTCAACAGAAATCATTTCTAATGGCAAACCACTGGCTCGAAATTGACTTATCTCAAGATGGATGGCCTCGGGCTGTATTGCTTCTATCCAGCGGACTTGTGCACAAGTCCCAGAAAAGTCGAGCAGATGAATCGAGACGCCAAGACGCCGCATTCGTAAAAGCCCTTCCGTGCAGGAATCAATTGAATCTGCACCATTCAGTTTATGTACCCCTAGGCTGACGAGGCCAACAGGTAGTCGAGAATTCAGGATGAGATCGCTCAAAGCATCTATACAGTTGCTTGATGCGAGATGCTCTGCTGAGAGGGGCAAGATGCCCGGAATAAAGCGAGCACTGCGATACCAATAGGTAATTGTGTCTAGGCCCTCCATGAATAATCTCAGGAGCTGCGTATCGGTACTAGTCAGTAATGGCCTAAATAATGAGCTCGTCAGTTTGCTTCCTTGGCTATTAAAGATGGGTTCGTTACTAATCGCTTGTCGCTGGGACCAGGATTGGTGTTCTTCTAGCGCTTCGCTGCTAAGGCCAAGCCAAGGCTGGCCGCAGGCATCGCGTACTTCTTGGAAGGGTTTGTTCTTCCAGGCCTTTACAAGCGTGTACAGCCGGGATTTCGGGCTCATCAGCATTCTCCAGTCAGTGATTAGCCAGTCTAGGCATGACAGATTGGAGTGTTAAGGGCTTAAAGCTTATTTATATGTAGGAATCTACCTACCTACAGGTCTCTATTATAGAAAGCCTGGGAAGTCCATTTGAAATTTAAGGAAAATTTACCCTTGAAATCTTGGGTTTCAGACCTATATAATCAGCACTCCCTACACGCGAGTGCTAAAAAGGATTGCTAAACAGTAATTCCAGCTAGCTTCCGTGTGAAGAGATTACAAAACCTTGATTTATATGGTTATTTTACTTAGTTAACACTTACTTACATAGGAGAAGGAATGAATTTACGTCCTTTACATGATCGCGTAATCATTAAACGTTTAGATCAAGAATCAAAAACTGCTTCAGGAATCATCATTCCAGACGCTGCTGCTGAAAAGCCTGACCAAGGCGAAGTATTGGCAGTTGGCCCAGGCAAACGTGATGACAGCGGCAAATTGAATGCACCAGACGTCAAAGTTGGCGATCGAGTCTTGTTTGGCAAATATGCGGGTCAAACAGTAAAGGTTGGCAGCGACGAGCTTCTCGTAATGCGCGAAGAAGACATCATGGCAGTTGTACAGAAGTAATCGGTACCTAAGAAAGGAATTCAATCATGGCAGCAAAAGACGTCGTATTTGGAGATAACGCTCGTACCAAGATGGTAGAGGGCGTAAATATTTTAGCGAACGCAGTAAAAACAACCTTGGGACCAAAAGGTCGTAATGTAGTTATCGAGCGTTCATTTGGCGGCCCAACCATCACCAAGGATGGTGTATCCGTAGCAAAAGAAATCGAACTCAAAGACAAGCTCCAGAACATGGGGGCTCAGATGGTGAAGGAAGTGGCTTCCAAAACTGCTGACATCGCAGGGGATGGTACAACTACTGCTACTGTGTTGGCTCAGTCCATCGTACGTGAAGGCATGAAATACGTTGTTTCAGGTCATAACCCAATGGATCTGAAGCGTGGTATTGACAAGGCTGTAACAGCTGCGCTGGAAGAACTTAAGAAAATCAGCAAGCCTTGCACAACTACTAAAGAAATCGCGCAGGTTGGCTCTATTTCAGCTAACAGTGATTACAGTATTGGCCAGCGTATTGCAGAAGCAATGGAAAAAGTGGGTAAAGAAGGTGTCATTACTGTTGAAGATGGCAAATCATTGGAAGATGAACTTGAAGTAGTAGAAGGTATGCAGTTTGATCGTGGTTACCTCTCCCCATACTTCATTAACCAACCAGAAAAACAAGTTGCCATCTTGGAAAGCCCATACGTGCTCTTGTTTGATAAGAAGGTTAGCAATATTCGTGATTTGCTCCCAGTGCTTGAACAGGTAGCGAAGTCTGGTCGTCCGCTGTTAATTATTGCGGAAGATGTTGAAGGCGAAGCTTTGGCAACTTTGGTTGTGAACAATATTCGCGGCATCATCAAGACTTGTGCTGTTAAAGCTCCAGGATTTGGAGACCGTCGTAAAGCCATGTTGGAAGATATTGCAATTTTGACCGGCGGAACTGTAATTGCTGAAGAAATTGGTCTCACACTCGAGAA
The DNA here is from genome assembly GCA_044340835.1 of Polynucleobacter sp. Lineage (GTDB taxonomy): Bacteria > Pseudomonadota > Gammaproteobacteria > Burkholderiales > Burkholderiaceae > Polynucleobacter. The sequence goes on along the minus strand of JBIISV010000091.1, from coordinate 737 downwards.
AACAACTCTTGAGCACTTAGGTCAAGCAAAGCGCATCGAAATTGGCAAAGAAAACACCATCATCATTGACGGTGCTGGCGATGCTAAAGCGATCGAAGCGCGCGTGAAGAATATTCGTGTTCAGATTGAAGAAGCGACTAGCGACTACGATAAAGAGAAATTGCAGGAGCGCGTTGCCAAGTTGGCAGGCGGTGTTGCGGTGATTCGTGTTGGTGCTGCTACTGAAGTGGAGATGAAAGAAAAGAAAGCCCGCGTTGATGACGCATTGCACGCTACGCGCGCTGCAGTAGAAGAGGGTATTGTTCCTGGCGGTGGCGTAGCTTTATTACGTGCGATGCAAGGTATCAAGGGCTTGAAAGGCGACAATGCTGATCAAGATGCTGGTATTAGCATTGTCTTGCGCGCTATGGAAGAGCCACTTCGCATCATCGTTTCTAACGCAGGTGATGAATCTAGCGTCGTTGTTAATGCAGTATTGGCTAGTAAGGGCAACAATGGTTATAACGCAGCAACTGGTGAATACGGCGACCTCGTTGCTCAAGGCGTTATTGATCCAACTAAGGTAACAAAAACTGCATTGGTGAATGCGGCTTCTGTTGCAGCCTTATTGTTGACTACTGATTGTGCAATCTGCGAAGCCCCAAAGGATGATTCTGCTGGCGGTGGCATGCCTGATATGGGCGGTATGGGCGGCATGGGCGGTATGGGCGGCATGATGTAATAGCCGTTTTCCTCAG
>JBIISV010000090.1:0-7764 GCA_044340835.1 Polynucleobacter sp. | reverse complement strand
CTGGTAGGTGATGGTCGGTCACAATCACTTCCATTCCTAACTCGTGAGCTCGATCTACGCCAGCCTCGCTGGCAATTCCGTTATCTACTGTGATGAGGTATTGAGGTTTGGGAGTTTGCTGGGCAGCTAAATCGACAACCTCTGGCGTTAAGCCATAGCCCATCGTAAATCGATTCGGTACTAAGAACTGTATTGCGGTATCGGGTCCACCCAACATTTTTAATCCACGTAGTGCAACAGCACAGGCAGTCGCACCATCACAGTCATAGTCGGCTACCACCAGTATGGATTCTTTACGCTCGAGAATATCAGCAAGTAGTGTGGCGGTGCTGATACAGTTTTTTAACTCTGCAGGAGAGAGTAGTTGCTTCAGGTCAAGCGATAACTCTTCTGGCTTATCAACGCCACGAGCCGCATATAACCTAGCCAATAAAGGATGTAGACCACTTTGCTGTAACCAGCTAGCCGTGCGATCAGAGAAGGGGCGCTGTGAAAATGCACTCATGAAGAAATGATTTCTTGCCAGCTAAGGGGCTCTGTTTTTCTCCAGAAGGCCCATGACTTTTTATTTAAGTCCTTGGCTGTGAAGATTCTGTAACGTGTTTGACCTTTGGGGAAGTCAATGATTTCAATTAAATCTAATTCTTGATTTAATAAAGCATTCTTCAGGCGATCCCAGGCGGTCTTTGGCTGATCCACCCAAGCAAAGCCGTTCACTAGTGTTGAAAAATCAATCTCCTTTTGGTGAGGCACGCCCAGGTATTTAGCTAATCCAGCCAATAAAGGATGTTCTCCATATATCTGGGTTACGTTCCTCAGTAATTCAGGCGTATGAACATCCTCAAGTTTGCCGATACCACTTATCCATAGAGAATTAATGCTGGGGTAACCGCACTGGATGCGTGCTTCATTCACAGGATCAATGTGCCAGAGCATCTGAATTTCATTTTGGAGCTTGCGCCAGAGCTTGGCGATCCCGATCTCACTCTTATCGCGCGGCATCCACCAATCGATATTGCGGCCATGAGCCTGATCAATAGAGTGTGTTGCTAAATGAGCAAATGGGCCAGCTGGAATAAACCAATCACGCCGCCCTTGAAATAAAACTGTGCGGCCAAAATCTTCTTCTATGAAGGGAAGTGCTACTGTGAGTAACTTGGTGGATTCTTCAGTAGTCAGATCAATCTGACTTTGTGCCATCAAAATCAGATGGTCTCGGGTAGCATGAAAGTGGACTGGCTGGAGACAAGCAATCATTTCGTTTGGATTGATTGCTAAATCACTTTGACCCAATAACAGAACCGGGGCAATTGGTAACTTATCTCCCAATAGGAAACGCTCTTGGGGAAGCCCGCTCGGTGGTTCATTCTGGCCTAATCCTGTATCAATAGCATCTTCCCCTGAGGCCATCAGGGTAAAGCGTCGCAAAGAGCTGGATTGGGGGCTTAATTGGGCAGTCATTCCCCTGATTTTAGGTGGCATTTACAGAATCCATCCATTTACCGATCTGATTGTCTAAACTGTGACTATGTTGAGACTTCCTATAGAGCTAGAAATTGGCCTGCGCTACACCCGATCCAAGCGTCGTAAGACGGTGGGGAAGCGTGACGGCTTCCTCTCTTTTATTTCCGGGATCTCCACTGCGGGTATCGCTTTAGGGGTTGCCGCCTTGATTGTGGTGCTATCGGTGATGAATGGCTTCCAGAAGGAAGTGCGTGATCGCATGTTATCTGTGCTCTCCCATGTCGAAATTACGGCCCCTGAAGGTTTAGCCAATTGGGAGCCGATTGCTCTCAAAGTAGCTGCTCAGCCACATGTAGTAGGTGTAGCTCCTATGGTGAGCTCACAAGGTTTACTTAGTCGTGAGAATGCCATGCGCGGTGTTTCTATTCGTGGCGTGCTACCCAGTGAAGAGGGCAAGGTGTCTGACTTGCCCAAACAATTTGTCGCGGGCAGTATTGAGGAACTCAAACCGGGTAATTTTAGTGTTGCCTTGGGAGCGCAGTTAGCAAATATGGTTGGTGCGCGTCTGGGTGATCGTATTAATCTCATCGTGCCGGAGAGTGATCTGACTCCTGCAGGGGCGATGCCTAGAATGCGGACACTACAAGTAGTGGGGATTGTTGATAGTGGCCATTATGAATATGACAGCTCTCTTGCCATCATGCATTGGAAGGATGCTGCTGCTTTATTACGCTTACCAGATCCATCTGGTTTGAGGGTAAAAGTGGATGATATGCACCGCGCACCAGAGATTGCTGCTGAGCTAGCTCAGGTAGTTCCACAAGCGCTTTGGGTATCTGACTGGTCTCGCTCTAACCGAAATTGGTTTGCTGCTGTTCAAACCGAAAGAAAGATGATGTTTATCATCTTGACCTTGATTATTGCCGTAGCCGCATTTAATTTAGTATCCACTTTAGTGATGACCGTCAATGAGAAACAAGCAGATATTGCGATCTTGAGAACGATGGGCGCAAGTCCAGGATTAATTCAGCGAATCTTTTTAGTGCAAGGCTTGGCAATTGGCTTGCTCGGTTCTTTGGCTGGCGTTGGCTTAGGCCTACTGGTTGCCTTAAATATTGACGTGATTGTTCCGACAATTGAAGCCATTTTCCGAGTGCGCTTCTTACCGCGCGATATCTACTTTATTAGCGAGCTACCTTCCGATGTGCGTCTATCTGATGTCATCACTGTGGGCTTGATGGCCTTTGGCTTATCTGTATTGGCGACCTTGTATCCAAGTCGACGTGCTGCTCAAGTTCAGCCAGCGGAGGCATTGCGTTATGAGTAATCCCAATCAAATCATTCTGAGTGCATCTGGTCTAGCAAAAACCTATGGCAAAGGACCAACTGCAGTTGAAGTCCTCAAGGAAATCGACTTACAGGTAAGTGCTTCTGAGAAAGTAGCCATCGTCGGCTCATCCGGTTCAGGTAAAAGTACCTTATTACATCTATTGGGTGGTTTAGATACTCCCAGTGCGGGTACTGTCATGCTGGCGGGAGAGAATCTCCGTCAATTATCAGTGAGTAAGCTAGATCGGTTGCGTAACCGCAGTCTTGGGTTTATTTATCAGTTTCATCATCTTTTGGATGAATTCAGTGCCGTTGAAAATGTCGCCTTGCCATTGCGGATTCGTGGTCTGAGCAATGAAGAGTCAATGGAACAAGCAAGCAAGATGTTGAACGCAGTGGGTTTGGCAAAGCGAGTACAGCATACCCCAGGGGAATTGTCTGGTGGTGAGCGTCAGCGTGTTGCAGTCGCCCGTGCACTGGTTGGCAATCCTGCTTGTGTTCTAGCAGATGAACCGACTGGCAATCTCGATACTGAAACTGCTGACGGGGTGTTTGATTTGATGTTAGATATTGCTCGTCAGCAAGGTACCGCTTTTGTGATCGTGACTCATGATCCGATTCGTGCCAAACGGTGTGATCGGATTTTGCATTTAGAGCGCGGAGTATTAAAGACCTTCGTACAATGAGTGAGGCAAGTAAAGAGCTTGCTTGGGTAGATACCCACTGCCATGTCAATGCTCCAGAGTTCCAAGATACTCTTCCAGAGATTATGGCAAGGGCAGCGGGTGAAGGCGTTCAAGCAATTCTGCTGCCAACTGTTCAAGCTTCGGATTGGGATCAAGCCAAAGACTTGGTAAACCAGTTCAGTAAATACATTCCAGGCTTGGTTTACACACTGGGTATTCACCCTCTGTATATCAATCAAGCTCATGAAGATGATATTGATGTTCTCAAATCGCATATCGAGCAATCATTAGATGATCCTCGATTTGTAGGTATTGGGGAGATTGGCCTCGATTACTTTGTTGAAGGACTCGATCTGCAACGTCAAGAATATTTCTTTCACTCGCAATTGGATTTTGCGGAGCAATTTCAGTTACCAGTGATTTTGCATGTACGCCGTTCACAGGATGCGATCCTCAAGGCCTTGCGTAAAAGAAAAGTCCCTGGTGGCATAGCACATGCTTTTAATGGCAGTCATCAGCAGGCTGAGCAATTTATTGAGCTTGGATTTAAGTTAGGGTTTGGTGGCGCGGCAACCTATGATCGCGCTTTGCAGATTAGACGCCTCCTAAAAGAGATGCCGCTTGATTACATCGTTACCGAAACAGATTCTCCTGATATTCCGCCGGCTTGGTTAAAAGAGGAGGGCGGCAAGTTCAATGAACCTGCTTTACTCCCCAGAATTGCCAGCCAATTAGCAGAAATTCGTGGTGTCAGTGATGGGGTGTTTGCCAGTACAGTTTGGCAAAATGCAATGCAAGCATTGCCGCGTTGGTCAGGTTTGATGACCAATCTCTCAAAACCACAATCCACCTCTTAAGAGCTTGCGCATCAATATTGCGGCGTTCATCGCCGGGGGATCACTCCTTCTATTTTTATCTACAGTGCCTGATAACTGGTTCTTTATCTGCATTGTTTTGATGGCGTTTTGCTTGGTCGGAATCTTCAGCAACTGGCGCCGCATTAAACACCCCGATTTAAACAAAATATTCTTAAGTCTCTTTTTCTTGGTCTTGGGGTTTGCCTGGAATGCCTACTATGCGCAACATCGTCTAAGCAATATTCTGTTCGTTGAGTATGAGGGTAAAGATCTTCATCTTGAGGGAAGAGTAAATGCTTTACCGCAAAGCTCCCCTATGGGTGCGAAGTTTTCTTTTGAAGTAGATCAAGCATTGATAGGACGAGAAAGACTTGAATCATTTCCCTCGCAGGTCTATTTGAGTTGGCAGCCTGCATGGCGTAATCCAAAAGACATTCCAGAGGTCATTCCGGGCCAACGCTGGAAATTGAAGGTCAAAATCAAGCGACCTTATGGATTTTTAAATCCCTATACCTTTGATTTTGAGCGCTGGTCTTTCCATCACGATTTTGGCGCTATTGGATCCGTCAGATCGGGCGAGCTATTACTGGATAAGGATATTGGCTTAACAGAATTTTCTTTGGCAATGGAGTATCAGCGCTGGCAATTAAGGCAAAAGATTAGTCGCCTATTGCCAAGTGATGCGCGCTATGGTGGTGTGATTGCTGCATTGGTGATGGGTGATCAAAATGCAATTGATCAAGAAGATTGGCATGTCTTTAATGCCACTGGTATAGGGCATCTCATCTCCATCTCAGGCCTCCACGTAACTATGTTGGCTGGATTTGGAGCCTTGATTGCTACATTTATATGGCGTCGTAATACGCTGCCACTCTTGATTCCTGTTAGTAAAGTTGCAGCAGCTGCTGGTTTTTTGACGGCATTTGTTTATGCCTGGTTGGCGGGCTTTCAGATTCCAGCGCAACGGACGATGTATATGGTGGGTGTGGTTGCCTTCGCCTTATGGTCTGGCAGAAATCCGCGATCTTTTGATATTTGGTGGCGGGCACTAGCCTTCGTACTCCTGGTAGATCCAATGGCGCCCTATACGCCAGGGTTCTGGCTCTCATTTGGAGCAGTTGCTGCCATCCTGTATGCAATGCAAGATTCTGAAGGTCTTCTAGGTGTGCCTACTGGTAAAGAGCTTGAGGTACATTGGCGACATCGACTCACTCAAGCACTGCGTGAGGCTTGTCGTGTCCAGGCAGTTGTCACTATTGCCCTATTGCCATTGACTTTGTATTGGTTTTACCAAGTCTCGATAGTGTCACCGCTAGCAAATGCTGTTGCGATTCCTGTAGTGAGTTATATCGTGACCCCTTTAGCTATTACCGGCGCCTTGTTGCCAGACTTTATTGGTAAATACTTATTGCTACCTGCACATGCCACGATGGATTACTTGGCCATCATGCTTGCTTGGATGGCTCATTGGAGATGGGCTGTTACATGGTCAAGCCAGCCAGCTTGGTGGGCGATAGCCCTATCCACTGTCGGTATTGTTATGGCGATTCGTCCTGGATCTATTTATGAGAGTTGGCCTTCAAGAGTTGTTGGCCTCGCATTTTGTACAAGTTTATTTATTCAGCCGCTTAGCAATAGCCACTTAGCGAAAGGCGAGTTTCGGGCAACGGTGCTCGATATTGGGCAAGGCACAGCCGTCCTAATAGAAACCGCATCCAAGAGATTGCTTTATGACACAGGCCCTATTCAGGGGAAAGATAATGCGGGCCAAAGAATCATCCTGCCTTATTTTCGAGGGAGGGGAATTGATCATATTGATCGGATGGTGATTAGTCATAGTGATAGTGATCACATTGGAGGGGCGGCCACCCTGCTGAAAGAAGTGACATTTGATTTCATGATGGGCTCCTTGCCGAGCACGAACCCATTACTTACCAAGCTTAGCAATAAAAGGATATCTGCTATTCCCTGCCGCTTTGGCCAAAAATGGCGTTGGGATGATGTGGACTTTCATATATGGCATCCACATGAAGATGCCCTTTTTGAAGATCGTCAGCCCAGAAAGCCTAATGAGATGAGTTGCGTACTAGAGGTTCGTAATCACAATACGTCATTCTGGTTAACGGGTGATGTAGAAAAGCAGGGTGAGGCAGATATCACCGCACGTCTAGATCAAACGATCTTAAATACGCTGAAAGATAAGCAGTTGATTTTTATGGCGCCACACCATGGCAGTAAAACATCCTCATCTCAAGAACTCTTAACAGCATTAAGCCCTAATGAAGCCTTTGCACAAAATGGCTATCGCAATCGATATGGTCATCCCCATCCAACAGTTACCGCGCGCTATCAAAGTATGGGTATTCCGTTTTATCAAACGCCAGATACTGGTGCGCAGGTTTGGACTTTCTCTAAAAAAAGTAACTTACCTTCAAGGCCAGTATTTTGGAGGGAGGATTTTCAGCGGCTCTGGCATCGCCCTGCCGAAGAATATAAGGAACTTAGATTAAATTCTTTTGATAGATAGCAAATAAATCATCATGCCCAATTTCACAATGATGGGATTGGGCGCGCTGTGCACCCCATTGTTTCGCGAAGTACTGAGATCACAATCAAATAGCACATCACTATCTAGTAAATGTGTTTTCACCTTTAATCGCGATGCCTGATCCATATGTTCAATCGCTGTTAAATTGAAGCTGGCTCTTCCTGAGCCCATGACGATTGGGGCCACAATAATATGTAGTCGATCTAAGCAATTTGCCTGTAAAAACCGAGAGATCGTTTCTGCACCACCCTCAATTAAGATCCGATTGAGCCCCTCAGAACTCAGACTTTTTAAGATCATTGCTGGATCCATATGACCATCCACCATGGGCAATGAGATGATTTTGACTCCTTTAGGTGCTACTAGATTAAGCTCGTTGGAGACAATCCATAGCCTCTTGGCACCATCATCACTCCAGATATTTGCCTTTGGGTCCAGTCTCCCTCTAGGATCAATCACTACACGTGCTGGATGCTTGCCCTCAATCAGCCTGACATTCAGTTGCGGGTCATCGGCCACGATAGTGCCAACACCGACTACTACCGCATCCACGAGCGCCCTTAATTGATGTAGATGAACAAGGCCAGCATGACCATTAATATATCTAGACTGACCGGTAACGGTAGCAATCCGCCCATCCATCGTTTGCCCCAGCTGGCCGACCACCATCATTGAGTCAACTGTAGATCTTCTAATGGGATCAAAAACAGTCTTCAGTGTTGAATCTGAAAGGGGGTTAGCTGAAAAAAATTGACTCAGAAAACTGTTCCAGTGCTTGATTGCCTCAGATTCGAGCGCTATTTTTATATCTTGAGGATTTGGCTCTGGGAGGGTCACAAAGAAGCTTTTTAAAGGTGATAAAGGAAGCAAAACTAATTTA
>JBIISV010000009.1:0-25896 GCA_044340835.1 Polynucleobacter sp. | reverse complement strand
GAAGGTATCAGCAATCACCGCAATCGAAGCATCATTTACCTGAATAACCTTCTTGACTCCTTTAATACTGCTTGCTTTAGAGGCATCGTAGCTCTTCACTTTGCCACCAAAGACGGGAGACTCTTTAATTGTCGCAACCAACATGCCTGGCAACTTCAAGTCAATTGCATATATCTGCTTACCAGTCACCTTATCTGCAGTACCGTCAATACGATTGACAGACTTACCAATTAAAGTCCATTCTTTAGGATCTTTTAAAGGAACATCTTTTGGCACTTCTAGCTGGGAGGCCGCTACGGATACCTTGCCGAAAGTAGTTTTACGTCCAGAAGGTGTATGCGTAATCACACTATCTTTAGCCACACATTCAGATGCGGGAACGCTCCACTGATTTGCTGCGGCCTGAACCAGCATGATGCGAGCTGCTGCGCCCCCTTTACGAACATATTGCTCCGAAGTGCGAATGCCACGGCTACCGCCGGTGGAGTAACTACCCCAGGCCTGCTTGCGCTTGAGACTCTCGGCTGGCGATGGGTACTCGTAAGAGACTTTTTTCCAGTCACACTGTAATTCTTCAGCGACCATTTGCGCCAATCCCGTAATCGTTCCCTGACCCATTTCAGAGCGCACGATCCGCACTACGATATCGTCATTTGGCTTGACTACCACCCAAACACCAATCTCAGGCGAGGTAAGCGGGGTCATGGCTGTTGCGCCAGTTCCCATGGCCGCATTGGCCGCAGGAATGAATGAGAAATCAAAGCCAATTGCCAAGCCAGTAGCGACGGCACTAGAGCCAACGATAAAGTGGCGACGTGAAGTATTTGTAGTTACTGTTGTAGCTACTTCAGTTGTTGCTTCATTAATAATTTTAGTCATGATCGCTCCTTATGCCTTGCTCACAGCATGAATAGCATCACGCACTTGTTGAAAGGTTCCGCAACGGCAAATATTGGTTACTGCTGCGTCAATCTGCGCATCGGTAGGCTTCGGGGTGTTACGCAACAGAGCCGTGGTGGCCATCACCATGCCAGCTTGGCAGTAACCACACTGGGGCACCTGATTATCGACCCATGCTTTTTGCACTTTAGAAAGCTGGCCATTTTTTTCTAGGCCTTCAATCGTTTCGATTTTCTTACCGATAGCAGCGCTCACTGGAATGGCACAGCTGCGAATAGCTTGGCCATTAAACAGCACTGTACAGGCACCACATTGACCTACACCACAACCATACTTAGTACCGGTTAAGCCAACGTGATCCCGAATCGCCCACAACAATGGGGTTGCTGGATCAACATCCACCTTGTGTTTCTTACCGTTGATGTTTAAGTCAGCCATGAGTGCTCTCCTGAGTATTTTGTAATTGAGGCCCTATCGATGAGATAAAGACCTTACTTTTGACCTGATTATCTTAACCAAGAAATCATTTATTGCCCTGCAACATTTATTGCAGAGCAGTAAGATCAGTCAATGATCTCCGGCTTAGTTCAAATCCTCTTATTTCAAAGTCTGGGAGAACTGATTTCTAAATTCGCACTTCCCACCCTACCCGGTCCAGTCATTGGACTAGTACTACTGATTATTTGGCTGGTACTGCGCAAAGGGGTTAATCCAGAATTGGCTGCTGTAGCAGATAGCTTTAGTCAGTATTTTGGGCTCTTATTTGTACCTGCGGCCGTTGGCGTGGTGTTATTTCTTCCGCAGCTCAAGGCCAATGCCTTAGCGATTGCGAGCGCTCTGATTGTCAGTGTGATTCTGACCATTGCCACCAGCGCAATAGTGGTGCGCTTTTTTAGCACCAAGCGCACGGAGGTTGATCAGTGATTGAAAAAAACGCCATTGTCGAAATCTGGGTTTATCTATCCGGGAGTCCTTTATTTGCACTCTTTATTACTTTAGCCGCTTATCAAATGGGGCTTTGGGTTTATAAGTCTGCCAAGCAAAATCCCTTAGCTAACCCCGTAGCCATTGCCATCATCTTGGTAGCTTCTATTATTCAGTTTGTAGAAATGCCCTATTCCACCTACTTTGAGGGCGCACAATTTATTCACTTCTTATTAGGCTCAGCAACTGTTTCTCTAGCCATCCCAATTTATAGAGGATTAAGTAGCTTAAAGGGTAGATCTCTACCCTTGATTGCGTCTTTACTTGCTGGTAGCTTGGTATCCATCATTAGCGCGGTCAATATCGCCAAATTATTCGGAGCTGACTCCAGCATTACTGGCGCAATGTATCCTAAATCGGTCACCGCACCAATCGCGATGGGTATTGCAGAGCGCATTAGCGTGTCCCCAACATTGACAGCGATCTTTGCCGTCACCACTGGCATTCTGGGTGCTATCTTGGCGCCCTTTATTTTCAATGCCTTAGGCATGAAGGCCTGGTGGCAGCGCGGCTTTGCCATTGGTATTGGAGCGCACGGTATCGGAACCTCAAGAGCCTTTAGTATTCATCCTGAGGCTGGCACTTATGCTAGTTTAGCAATGGGCATGAATGGTGTGATGAGCGCAGTAGCGATCCCTATTTTGTATCACCTCTTTAATTAGTAGAGTTAACTGACCCAAAAAGAACACTGCAATGAAAATATCGACACACCTCTATCGCCATCTAATGACAGCCTTGCTATTTTCATTAGGTCTTTGCACTCAGGTATCGGCAGCCGCTGATACCGATTGGCCCAAGAAACCCATCGTAGCCATTCTGCCCTTTCCTGCTGGGGGCTCCACTGATGTATTTGCCCGCGCTGTTGCCATACCTCTTGGTGAGGCGCTGGGTCAACCCGTCGTCATTGAAAATAAACCCGGTGCAGGTGGCATGATCGCTTTGGGTGCAGCAGCGAAAGCTACGCCCGATGGTTACACCCTACTGTTTAGTGCGCTGACAAATCAATCGATATCTCAAGCGCTCTTTAAAAATCCACCAGCAGATTTAACTAAAGACTTTGCTCCAATCTGTTTGGTTGGAACCATCCCGCATTTAATCGTAGTCAATCCCACCGTACCAGCAAAAAACCTCACGGAGCTGATTGCATTTGTTAAATCCAAAAAGGGAAACTTTAACTACGCATCCCAAGGCAATGGCAGCCTCTCCCATTTAGAAGCAACCTTGTTTATGCAACGTATTGCTGCCACTGGTACGCATATCCCCTATAAAGGGAGTGCGTTTGCACTACCGGATTTAATTGCTGGCAACACGCTCATGATGTTCGATAGCGTGACAGCCTCATTGCCACACATTCAAAGTGGGAAGTTACGCCCAATTGCCATTGCTGCAGCAGAGCGCTCACCATTGATGCCCAATGTTCCGACCTTGGGACAAGATGGTATGAAACAGTTTGATGTTGAGAACCTTTTTGCCTTCTTTACTCCCAAGGGAACCTCCCCAGCCATTATTGCTAGGGTAGAAAGAGAAGTTCGGAAGATTTTGACCAACCCAGACTTTAAGGCGCGCCTTGCTCTTCAAGGCATTCATCCCCAATTCGCTAATTCAGAGCAATTGGCCACCCTCACCCAAAGCGAGCATGACAAATGGGCAAAGATCGTCAAGTCGGCAAACGTTAAAATTGATTAAGCATTCACCCCTCCAGTATTCCATTTCATTGCACTTCCTTATTCAATAGATTGCATCCATGTTGATTTCCCCTCCCTTTGGTGGCGCTCGAGCCCCAGTCCTTGCCAAGAATGCGGTTGCCAGTTCTCAGCCCTTAGCCACGCAAGCAGGTATCGAGGCATTGCAAAACGGCGGTAATGCGGTGGATGCAGCTTTAGCTACTGCAATCACTCTGACCGTAGTAGAGCCTACGATGAATGGCATCGGCGGTGATGGCTTTGCATTGATTTGGGATGGTAAAAAACTACATGGCATGAATGCCTCTGGTCGTGCACCGTCCGCTTGGACACCAGAATATTTTGCTGGCAAAGCAGCGATGGATCAGATTGGCTGGAATACCGTGACGGTTCCTGGCGTAGTATCTGGTTGGATTACCTTATCCCGTCGATTTGGCAAGCTACCTTTTGCACAACTATTTAAGCGCGCGATTCAATATGCCGAGCATGGCTTTCCTGTCTCTCCAGTGATTGCACGGCAATGGCGTGAAGCGATTCCGATCTTGAAAGATCAGCCAGGCTTTAGTGAATCTTTCTTAATCGATGGCAAAGCGCCGACTGCTGGGCAACTTTGGCGCTACCCTGCTCAGGCTAAAACATTACGCGAGATTGCAGATACTGAAGGAGAATCTTTCTATACCGGCAAGTTAGCCCAAAGTATCGTCGACTTTGCTCAAAGCACAGGCGGCTGTTTCACGATGGCTGATTTCGCTGCCAATCAAGCTGAATGGGTTGAGCCCTTAGCCTTTCAGTATGGTGATTACACCTTACATGAGATTCCTCCAAATGGCTCTGGTATCGCCGCTCAAATCGCACTTGGTATTTTGCAAGCAGCCAATGCTAAACAATATCCTGCCAATTCTGTACAGCGTATTCATCTGCAAGTAGAGGCCATGCGTATGGCTTTTGCTGATGCTTATGCTCACGTCTCGGATGCTCGCACAATGAAAGTGCCAACGAGCGCTTTATTGGATAAAGATTATTTGGCGAGTCGTGCTGCACTCATTAACCATCATCAAGCGGGAACTTATGGCGCTGGTGATCCGCATGCAGGTGGTACCGTTTACCTCTGCGCTGCCGATGAATCGGGCATGATGATTTCTTATATTCAGTCTAACTTCAAAGGCTTTGGTTCTGGAGTGGTTGCGCCTGGTGGTATTGCCTTACAAAACCGCGGCATGGGCTTTAGTCTGCTGGATGGTCACCCTAATCAAGTTGCTCCAGGCAAGCGGCCTTTTCACACTATCATTCCCGCATTCCTCACCAAAGATAGTCAGCCAGCTATGGCATTTGGTGTGATGGGTGGCAATATGCAACCCCAGGGACATTTGCAGTTTGTCATGCGCTTTGTTGATGAGCATCTCAATCCACAGGCTTGCTCTGATGCACCCCGCTGGAGAATCGATGATGTGGGCAAACTCACTGTTGAGGCCTCGATGCCAAGCACGGTGGTGGATGGCTTAAAAGCGATGGGACATGAAGTCACTGTTATGCCAGCCAACAGCTTGGACTTTGGTAGCGCTCAAGCCATTGCACTATTGGGCACAGAAACGAAAGAGGCTTATATTGCTGGTAGTGATCATCGCCGCGATGGCTTAGCAGCTGGTTTTTAATTCGTGAAAACAACTTACTTTACCGAAGATGACACTCTAGTCATTCGTCTTTCAGACAAGCCAATTACTAATGAAGTTTCGCAAGAGTGGAATTTCTATATTAGCTATGCTGCCGACGGAAACATAGACGAACTAGTCATCCTTGAGGCTAAGGCCAATGGAATACTCCCTACACACATAATTCACCACGTATAGCAACTTACACGCAAATATTGAGGGGCGGTGTGTTGTGATCAAGCCTACTAAGGAGTAAATACTCCCTGAAGAATTTCCAAACTAGCGCCTAATATTTTATTGTTTACTGAGCCCAATCGCTTTACTAGCCGGCCTTTATCAATCGTACGTATCTGGTCAAGCATTACTAGTCCTTTTTTGCCATCATGAGTGATGGGCACGCGATAGGATGCTTGGCGACCCTTTGTTGTCATTGGCGCAATGATCACTGTTCGTAGAAAATCATGCATCTCTTGCGGAGAAACAATAACGCACGGTCGAGTCTTTTTAATCTCACTACCCTTTGTTGGATCTAGATTAATCAGCCAAATATCTCCGCGTGTAACGATGCTTTTTACCAAACCCAATCCTCATCACCTTCATTCATAAAGTCACCCAATACTAAGTCGTCTTCGCCAGCCTCAGCAATTGCTTTTGAATCTTCAGCCCAGCCTTCGCGGGGATTTTTTTTGGGCTTACTCAACACCAGCCTATCACCCTCAATAATCAAATCTGCTTCGTCCTCAAAGCCCACTTGCTCAAGAATAGCCTTTGGAATAACCACTCCACGAGAGTTACCAATTTGACGGATTTGGAGGTGCAACTGTTTTTTCATAGTAATAACAATGTTATAACTCTTTTGACCAAGAGTCAACCCTGTAATTTACGCTGAGCTAGGCAAGCAATTCAAATAAAAGCGCTTCACTTCTTGATCGCAGCTCACATCCTTAGGCTGTATTGGTCTCTCTAGCGTGATACCTTCAATGGAGGTGCAGCGGCTAAGGGCGACATAAACCTGCCCTGATGCAAATGCCCCAGAAGAGAGATCAACCTTAATCTTATCAAGCGTCTTACCCTGACTTTTATGAATGGTGACCGCCCAAGCTAGCATCAAAGGGATTTGTACAAAGGTACCAATGATATTTGGCGAGATTCTGCCAGACATCATGTCATGATCATAGCGGTAGGATTCCCACTGATGTCCTTTGACTTCAACCGTATTTGAGTAAGGTCCGTTTTGCACCATCACCTTCACGGTGTTGGGAAGCAATTCACGGACCACGCCAATAGTGCCATTGACCCAACGCTTTGGAAAGTTACTATCTGTTGCCGTAAACATTACCTTTGCACCTACCTTAAGAGTGAGGTGATTAGGCGATGGCAGATTGCGTTCATCTATATTGAACTTACCGGTACTACTGCCGGTATAGACCTTGGCGTCCGTAGTTAATGCACGTAAGCCTGCACCATTAATTTGATCTGCTCGTGCATTCGTCGTGGTTAAAGTAATAGTTTGCTCATCAGCCTCTTTTTTGGTTTCGTAGCAAACGGCATTTAAGGTATCGAGTGCCTCATCAATATCTTGATTGATGCGGATCTGATTAAGTAGGCTGGCAAAGTGGGCATCCTTCTGGCGAAAGATCTTGGATAACTCCACCATCGTGACATCCTTGCGATGCAATGCCATTGCGCAGAAAAAATAGGGGCCTTCATACCCACGCTCAGATAAGACTTGCATATCCGAGTTAGAGACTACTGGCGGTAACTGAAATAAGTCGCCTACAAACATCACCTGAATACCGCCAAAGGGCTCGCTCTTGTGCGGTCCGTTCGCACGCAGGAATAAATCAATCGCATCGACGACATCAACCCTCACCATCGAGATCTCATCAATAATGAGGAGGCGGATATCTTTATAAAGGCGCTTATCTTTTAAAGGCTTGATGTCCTCTTCAGGAAAAATTAAGCGTGGTGGCAGGCGAAAGAAGGAATGAATGGTTACCCCCTTCACTTGCAATGCTGCTACACCCGTAGGTGCCACTACTACGACATTGCCAGGAATATTCTCACGCAAATAGCCAATTAAGGTTGTCTTACCAGTTCCAGCCTTACCGCTGACAAAAATATAAGGGTCACGACGCTCAATGGCGTTAATTACCTCCTGATATTCAGGGGTGATTTCAATAGCAGATGGTTCAACTACAGGATTATTCATCCCCTATTGTTTCACGGCATCGGCCACACATCTAAATCCAATGTAAACCACTCCAATATCAGCAGGTTTAGACTCGATGTCGGATTCCTTTTGCCTTTCAGGTCCATACCACCAAGAAGCACCCCGAGTAATAAAACCTCCATTACGTTCAGTTGCAGTCCACTCCCACACATTGCCACCCATATCTAATAACCCATTAACACCGGGCTTGGTAGTACCAGCTGATACATGGCCTGTTCCACGATTTAAGGCACCTACGGGAGCGAGGCCTTTGTAATCACCGCACCCACTTAAGCAATGAGAAACCGCTGGTGTTTTACCACCTGGAAATGGATAGCGCTCTCCTTTAATAAAGCCCGCAGGTGGATTGGCTCGTTGCTCCAAAAATGCTGCAGAAGTCCACTCATTTTCTGTAGGCAAACGTTTGCCAAAATAACGGCAAGCAGATGCGGCTTCAGATTGATTGAGATGAACCGCTGGCTCAGCATCTTTTGCAGAAACTCCATAAGGCGTTTTCCAAGTCCAGCCAGATTTCTTGACAAAGCCCGCTTCATAAGAAAGACCGCCGCCATTTTTTTCTGCTTGACTCACAAAGCCTGTGGCAGTCGCAAAAGTTTTCATATCAGCAATGGTCATCTCCGTTTGATCCCAAGACACATTACCCACTTTAACTACGGGAATAGTCGATGCGGGAGCAGTATGCGCAGTTGATGATCTCAACATGAAATACAGTGCAATCACTGAGAGTAGTAAGCCAAAAGCAATAGGAAGAAAGTCAAATTTTTTCATGAATAAAAATCTCAAAAAATAAAAGGCTCCACGAAGGGAGCCTTAGGATAATGCCATATTCGGTGGGGCGAACGACGGGGCTCGAACCCGCGACAACCAGAATCACAATCTGGGACTCTACCAACTGAGCTACGTCCGCCACTGAAGACATAGATTATAGCTTTTGGACTAAAACCCTGTCAAAAACCCCTGGTTGCACGATTTAGGCACCATCAAACTCAAAAGCAGCCCAATCCCCAAGCGTGAGGCTAGCATCTAGGAAGAAGTCGATAATTGCAGCCTTACTCTGTACTTTGGCGAGCGCATGGTGATCTGAGAGGCGCTGACGCCAGTAACGAGAACCTGCCCTGCCATGGGCTAAACCCAAGATATGGCGGGTAAATGCACCGATATAAAAAGGTTTATCTTTGGAGCGGCATTCTTCATGCCAGGCTTGAACTTGCTTAACGAGTGCAATCTGAATACGCTGCCATTCGGTCTCACTAAAGAGATAGCCTGCGGCCTCACCATCAGAGGAGAGCAAATCATCCCAACCCAGCAACATCGCTGGAAAATGATAAGCCGCCCTACCGACCATGAAGCCATCAAAATCATCCCAATGGCCTGCAATTTGTTCATTTGTTTCTAAACCGCCATTGAGTAAGACCTTGAGATTGGGAAATTGTTTTTGTGCATCTAGTCGCAACTGTGCAGCTACCTCATAACGTAGCGGCGGTTTACTACGATTCTCTTTGGGGGATAAACCTTTGAGCACTGCATTACGGGCATGTATCGTGACTTGACTTGCACCAGCATCCGCTACTGCAAGAATAAAGTTCAGGGCAAATTGATAATCTTGCGCAGAGTTTGCAGCATCCATAGAATTCAAGCCCAAGCGATGCTTTACGGAGATCGGCATATCGACTGCATTCTTCATGGCCTTAACGCAATCGGCAACTAAAGTAGGTTCTGCCATTAGGCAAGCACCAAAAGCGCCTCGTTGCACGCGCTCAGACGGACAGCCGCAATTAAGATCAATCTCGTCATAGCCCCACTGCCGAGCTAACTCTGCAGCCTTAGCCAAATCAGCAGGTTCTGAACCGCCTAGTTGCAAAACGACTGGATGCTGGTCTTGTGAATAATCTAAGTGACGCGGCACATCCCCGTGTATGAGGGCTCCTGTCGTCACCATCTCGGTATAAAGAATGGCATCCTTAGTCAAGGTGCGATGAAAAGAACGGCAGTGACGATCTGTCCATTCCATCATCGGGGCAACAGCTAAGCGTTTCAGTGGTTTTACAGTCATGCGTCTATCAGCCTAATACTCTTTGACTCATAAAGATCCTCTCTTCACCCGTTAGCGGATCCCTAAATTGAATCTCCTTTGCCAAGAGTTGCAAGGGTTTTGAAAAGTCCAAATCATACTCTTGATAAGGCGTCAGGATTGGGTAGATCTGATCATCCTTTATTGGAATCCCTAGACTATTGAGATGACAACGCAATTGATGCTTCTTACCGCTACCTGGCGTTAATCGATATTGAGCCCAAGGTTTGCTTGTCCCAATGAACTCGATTAAGGTATCTGAATTAGGCTCGCCTGCTACTTCCTGCATCTGCAAGAAATGTTCTGATTCCTCTAGCCTGCTTTGATAAGTCATTGGTAACTTTTGGATCAGATCTTCTGAATACGGTGCAATTGCTTCGTATATTTTTTTGACAGCCCGATCTCTAAAGAGATTTTGGTACTGCGCCCGCTCCTGTGGGTTGACTGAAAAAACGACCAGTCCAGCGGTATCGCGATCAATGCGATGAATAGGACTTAATGTTTGTAGGCCTGTTTTTTTCTTGAGGCGATTGAGCAAGGTCTGATGCAGATAAAGTCCACTAGGTGTGACTGGTAAAAAATGGGGCTTATCTGCCACCAGAATATGTTCATCCTGAAATAGGATGTGCTCTTCATAAGGAATCTCAGGCTCACGAGCTAAGCGCCTAAAATACAGTAAGTGGGTATTAGGGAGATAAACCTGAGTGGGGGCTAGTGGAATGCCATCGGCTGTCATCACTAGACCTTCATCAAAGCGTGCGGACCACTCCATGGCTTCAATATGCGGAAAATTGGCGATAAAGAAATGCAACAGACTAGGATAAGTCTGCCCTGCAGGTAAATAGACTCGCGAGGAAGAAACGCCCTCTGAATTCACTTTCATTAATCTTCAAATTCACTCTCAATAGGAATGCCTCAGATTATCGCCCTCCCAGATGCCCATATCCAAAAACCCCACTAAAATGGCTTAATACGACATCCATGAAACATTAGAACGATAAGAACCATGCTTGAACTCTCTGCTTTCGACCTGAGCTTATTGCTTGCCTGCGCCTTATTTGCTGGTCTGGTCGACTCCATTATTGGCGGTGGCGGAATGATCCAGGTGCCAGCCCTTTTTGCAGTCTTGCCAGGCTTTCCACCAGCCACCTTACTATCCGTCAATAAGTTTGGCTCGATTGTGGGCACTATTGGTTCTGCAATTCAGTATGGTAGGGTGAATAAGAGCCCTTGGGGCTTAGTCATTATCTCTTCTGCATTTGCCTTCTTTGCCTCGGTTGCCGGAGCATATCTGGTTACTCAAATACCCACCGAATGGCTTAGGAGTGCCCTCCCATTCTTATTGCTAGCGCTCCTGATCTTTAACATCAGGTCAAACGCAGGGCTAATTCATGCACCTAAGCACCAGCACCATAAACAAAAAGTCATCGCCTCGACTGGCGCCGGCATTATTGGTTTTTATGATGGCTTTCTGGGGCCTGGTGCGGGCGCTTTTTATAAGATGCTCTATACACGCGTTTTAGGTTTTGATTTTCTGAGAGCTGCAGCGCCAGCGAAGTGCCTCAATATCGCCTCCAATTTAGGAGCGCTTTGCGTCTTTTTCTACCTCGGATTTTTTGACTGGCAGCTAGGCTTACTCATGGCCAGCGCCAATCTCGTCGGAGGTCAAATAGGCACCAAGATTGCTATTAAGCATGGCAATACTTTTATCCGCAAGGCTTTCTTTATTTTAGTAACTATTCTGATCGTCAAAACCTTCTATGATGCTTTTCTTCAGTAAGGTATATGGGTAATAAGTAAGTAAATTAGTAAGGTATTAAGTATTAAACATAGATTTATGGTGGCTTATAGAGTAAATTGATCTCGTACAGTCACAATAAACTTGAGGGGGAAAAATGAAAATACTATTACCAGTGGATGGCTCAAAATCAGCACTCAATGCGGCTAAATATGTTGGCAAGCTAGCCAAAGATTTACGTAGCAAATGTACAGTGACATTAATCAGCGTTCATGATGATATTGGTCTTGGTCACGTGAAGCAGTTTGTAGCCAATAGTGTGATTGATGATTACCTACGTGAAGTGAGCGAGAAAGATCTCAAGGGAGCCCAAAAAGTACTGGATACTGCTGGTGTAAAACACAGCATGGTTATTAAGCGCGGCAATGTGGCTAATGAAATCATTACCCTAGCTAATAAAGAGAAGTTTGACCTGATTGTGATGGGCTCAAAAGGCAGAACCGGAATTATGGATGCTTTGATGGGTTCAATCGCTCAGAAAATTAGTAACGTAGCAAAGCAACCCGTTGTATTAGTTAAATAGTGACCGACTTAAATCCCTAGATTCATTGGTAACAGGCCGTCTTGAAGACGGCCTTTTTTATAGGTCATTAAATGAGTATTCTGCTTCTCTTATTTGCACCTGGTATCTTTGCTATTTATTGGCTGATCCGCCTACAAATTTGCCTGTCCAGAATGCGCTATCTTGTCGACACCTATGGCATGGATCGCAAGAAACTTCAAAAGCTCAAGTGCAAAGAGGTGAAGGCCCTCAAAGATTCTATTGATACGCTCAGGCATGCGAATGATGCATTCGGACTAGAGAATTTGGTGAGGCCGTATAGGGCTTAAACAGGCTTTAATACTCAACTGCTCTTGATTTAACCCTTTAATTTACGTAGAGCCTCTGCCATTGCATTATTCATTGGGGGCGCAGATCTTCTATCTTCCTGAGATCTTTTATTCTCCGGAGCTCTTGATGCTCTTTGCTCTGGCTTTGCACCTGCGGTGTTTTTAGGGGCCTTAGGCGCCTTAAGCGCCTCATCTGCGAGACGCATCGTCAAGGCAATGCGCTTACGCTTCTCATCGATCTCTAAAACCTTGACTTTGACAACCTGCCCTACCTTCACTACAGTGTGGGGATCTTTAACAAAAGTATTGGCTAAGGCAGAGATATGCACAAGGCCATCTTGGTGAACACCAATATCAATAAATGCACCAAAGGCTGCAACATTGGTCACAACTCCTTCGAGAATCATATCCACTTTGAGATCGCTGATTTTTTCTACACCATCTTTAAATGTTGCTGTCGTGAACTCAGGGCGAGGATCGCGGCCTGGCTTTTCTAATTCCTTAATGATGTCAGTGACTGTGGGAACACCAAACTTCTCATCAGCGTATTTTTCAGGATTAAGGCCTTTGAGTATCGCAGCATCACCAATCACTTCCTTTACACCCTTCTGAATATCTTTCAGAATCTTCTCTACCAGAGGATAGGATTCTGGATGAACAGCAGAGGCATCTAATGGATCTTTACCATTCATGATGCGCAAAAAGCCGGCAGCTTGCTCAAAGGTCTTCTCGCCCAGACGTGGCACGCTGCGTAGGTCTGCTCGAGATTGAAAGGCACCATTGCTATCTCGGTAATTCACAATACTCTCAGCAACTGCGCTACTGAGGCCTGAGACTCTTGCCAGTAAAGGAGCTGAGGCTGTATTAACATCTACGCCGACTGCATTCACACAGTCCTCTACAACAGCCACCAGAGACTTAGCCAATTGCGTCTGCATCACATCATGTTGGTACTGGCCAACCCCAATCGACTTAGGATCAATCTTAACCAACTCTGCTAATGGATCTTGTAGTCTTCTGGCAATGGATACTGCGCCACGCAAAGACACATCCATACCGGGCAATTCTTTTGAGGCGTACTCGGAGGCAGAATAAACCGATGCACCTGCTTCAGATACAACAAGCTTGATCAGCTTAAGCTCTGGTTTAGCCTTGATTAAATCTTGCGCCAATTTATCAGTCTCACGTGAAGCCGTGCCATTACCAATCGAGATTAAGGTGGCATGATGCTTCTCAGCCAATTTAGCAAGCGTATGTAGTGAACCATCCCAATCATTCTTGGGTTGATGCGGATAAATGACATCGGTATCCACCACCTTACCAGTGGCATCGACTACGGCCACCTTTACACCGGTCCTCATGCCAGGATCTAGGCCTATAGTTACCTTAGGTCCAGCAGGTGCGGCCAAAAGCAAAGCCTTTAAATTGCGCGCAAACACATGAATTGCTTCGGTCTCAGAACGCTCACGCAATGCACTCATCAGCTCAGACTCCAGATGCATAGAGCACTTAATACGCCAAGTCCAACGCACGGTCTCGGCTAGCCACTGGTCTGCGGGACGGCCTTCGTTTTTAATTCTGAACTGATTAGCAATACGAGATTCGCAAGGATTATGTGGAGCATCCCATTTCGGCTTTTCTGCTTCACTATCTAGACGGAGATTAACCGTCAGAATTTGCTCGCGACGCGCTCTCAATAGGGCTAAGGCGCGATGGGATGGAATTGCTGAAATAGGCTCTGAGTAATCAAAATAATCAGCAAATTTTTCACCTTCTTGCTCTTTCCCGGCGATGACTTTGGACTCTACAACGCCATGTTCTAGCAGATAGGTTCGGAGTGATTGCACTAGGCTGGCATCTTCAGCAAAACGCTCCATCAAAATCTGACGAGCACCTTCAAGAGCAGCTTTGGTATCGACTACACCAGGGTTTTCACCTTGATCTGATGTAAATGCTTCTTTGAGATACTTCGCTGCCTCCACCTCTGGATCCAGCATGGGGTTTGCTAGCAGGTCATTTGCCAGAGACTCTAATCCAGCCTCTAAGGCGATTTGTGCTTTAGTACGTCGCTTAACCTTATACGGCAGATATAGATCCTCTAAGCGCGTCTTATCCTCAGCCAACATGATGGCCTTGAGCAACTCGGGGGTCATCTTGCCCTGCTCTTCTATAGAAGCAATAATCGCCTTACGACGCTCCTCCAGTTCTCGCAAGTAACCCAAGCGATCTTCCAATAAGCGCAACTGCGTATCATCCAATCCGCCTGTCGCTTCTTTTCGGTAACGTGCAATAAAGGGAACGGTTGCACCCTCATCCATGAGAGCAATAGCAGCAGCTACTTGATCAGGTTTAGCAGATAACTCTTGGGCAAGGCGTTGTTCAATAGATGGCAACATGAAATGATTAATTTACTTAGATTTTAGGAATATTGACATCAAGGAACAATAAGAGCCACCCAAAGGTGACTCTTATTGTGCTGACAACAGGATTGGTCAAAAAGACTGACTGTAATTACTCGCGGGACGCTTTCTTACGGTCATGTTCTTTTAGGTAACGCTTGCGGATGCGCACACTCTTAGGTGTTACTTCGACTAATTCATCATCGCTAATAAATTCAACCGCGTATTCCAGGGTCAAATCAATCGGTGTTACCAAGCGTACTGCTTCGTCGGTACCAGAAGAGCGCACGTTCGTTAATTGCTTGCCTTTAATTGGGTTCACAACCAAGTCGTTATCACGACTATGAATACCAATCACCATCCCCTCATAGACAGGATCACCGTGGCTCACAAACATGCGGCCGCGATCTTGTAACTTCCAAATAGCGTAAGCAACTGCTTCGCCGTCATCTTGGCTAATCAATACACCGTTATGCCGTTCACCTAAGATGCCATCTTTCGCTGGAGCATAACAATCAAATGTATGACTCATCAAACCATTACCGCGAGTCATTGTCATGAAATCACCTTGGAAGCCAATCAGGCCACGTGCAGGAATGCGGTACTCAAGACGGGTGCGACCTTTTCCGTCACTCACCATATCTTGGAGCTCACCTTTACGCTTGCCTAAGTCTTCCATAACGGAACCTTGAGTGGCATCTTCTACGTCCACGGTTAAGTTCTCATACGGCTCCATCTTGACGCCATTCTCTTCGTGGAAAACTACGCGAGGACGCGAAACAGCCATCTCATAGCCCTCACGACGCATAGTCTCTACTAAGATAGTCAAATGCAGCTCACCACGGCCTGATACTTCAAATACGGTGTCATCATCCGTTTCTTTGACGCGCAAGGCCATGTTGGCTTTTAATTCACGGTCAAGACGCTCACGAATCTGACGGCTAGTCACAAACTTACCTTCACGACCAGCTAATGGGCTAGTGTTCACCATGAAGTTCATCGTTAATGTGGGCTCATCAATCTTCAGCATTGGCAATGGATCTGGCTTGTCAACAGCACAAACGGTAGTACCAATGGCCAAATCTTCAATACCATTAATGAGCGCAATATCACCAGCAACTGCCTCATCAACGATTTCGCGCTCTAAACCTTTAAATTTCAATACTTGATTGATGCGGCCTTTGAATGGCACGCCATCAGGGCCGTTCATGCAAACGACTTCCATGCCGGACTTGACTCGTCCACGGCTAATACGGCCAACACCAATCTTACCAACATAGCTGTTGTAATCGATTGAAGAAATCTGGAATTGCAAAGGACCATCTGGATCATCATCACGTACTGGAACGTATTTCAGAACAGCGTCAAACAAAGGGCGCATAGTACCCTCACGCACATCTTCTGATTCTCCTGCATAACCATTCAAGCCTGATGCATAGATCACTGGGAAATCAAGCTGTTCTTCGGTAGCGCCTAGCTTGTCAAATAACTCAAAAGTAGCGTTGATCACATAATCACAACGTGCACCTGGACGGTCAACCTTATTAATCACGACAATGGGCTTTAAACCCAGCGCCAATGCTTTTTTAGTCACAAAGCGAGTTTGTGGCATTGGGCCTTCAACCGCATCCACCAAGAGCAATACACCATCAACCATAGAGAGCACGCGCTCTACTTCACCACCGAAGTCAGCATGTCCTGGCGTGTCAACGATATTAATATGGGTGCCGTCGTATTCCACTGCACAGTTCTTGGACAAAATAGTAATGCCGCGCTCTTTTTCCAGGTCATTTGAGTCCATGACGCGTTCAGTCATTTTTTCATTAGAGCGAAATGTGCCAGATTGGCGTAAGAGTTGGTCAACCAAAGTGGTTTTGCCATGGTCAACGTGGGCGATGATGGCGATATTACGGAGTGCGCGTTTAGTCATGTGAAGCTTCTGAAGTTAAGAATATGAAATTCGGGTTAGATAAGGTTAATCAATTAATAAGTCAAAAATGTTAATGGGCCGAAGAAATCAAACGCTTGGGGTGCAATACCCCAGAGCGCCAATCTCCAGTACCGATAAAGTTATGGGGAGCAGCCGTTGCACGATAGATGCGAACGAGCGCCTCAATAGGCGGAATATTCAGTGGGACGCGTTGCCCCATCTCTAAACGTTTTGCTTGGCTCTCATCTACCGTGAGATGTGGCAAAGTTTGCAAGAGGGCATCGACTGGCAAGATATAGCTAGAGCTATCTTGCAAGCCTTTTTGAATGCTTTCTAATACAAAGGATTGGTCTAATGTGAGATGACCCACTTCGGTACGTCGTAAACCCACTAAGTGTGCGCTACAACCCAAAGCCTTGCCAATATCTTCTGCTAGTACGCGAATATAGGTGCCTTTACTACAACTTACCTCTAGAGTCGCTTCTGGCCAATGGACATTCGTCCAACGAATGGCATGAATCGTAATATCTCGTGGAGCGCGCTCTAGCTCGACACCAGCACGTGCGTACTCATATAAAGGTTTACCATCACGCTTGAGCGCTGAATACATTGGCGGAACTTGACTGATAGGGCCAGTAAAGGCTGGCAATAATGATTCCAGCGCCAGTTTCAGAGCAAGCTCATCAGCAAATACAGGCAAAGGAAACTCTTCAATAATTAAGCCTTCAGCATCGCCAGTATCGGTACGCTGACCAAATTTCACTTGGGCAATATAAGTCTTATCAGCCTCTAATAAATCCTGAGAATACTTTGTTGCTTCACCCAGACAAATTGGGAGTAAGCCAGTAGCCATGGGATCTAGAGTGCCGGTATGGCCTGCTTTTTCTGCATTAAATGCACGCTTGACGGCTGTGACTGCACCTTGCGAGCTCATGCCAGCAGGTTTATCAAGCAAGACAACGCCGTCGATTCGTACAGGCATGAATTACGCGATCTCGTCTTTGCGATCAATACGATCACTATCCACAGCTTGATCAATCAAGCGAGACATTTCAATGCCGTGTTCAACAGAACTGTCGTAATGAAAATGGAGAGTAGGCACAGTATGAATATGTAAACGTTTAAACAATAAGGAATGTAAATAGCCCGCCTTATCCTGAAGCGCCTTCAATGCCACTTCAGGCTCAGCACCCAAGACGGTAAAGAATACTTTTGCATGAGCCAAGTCTGGTGTGAGCTCAATACTTTGCAAAGTAATCAAACCCAGACTTGAGCTACGCAATTCGCGAGGAATGAGCTCGGCCAGGTCTCGCTGAATTTGATCGGCAAGACGCTGGTTACGATGAGGACTGGTTTTGTGCATGTACTCGGTAGTTCTTAGAGTGTTCTGGCAACTTCAGTGACTTCAAATGCCTCTAGTTGATCACCTTCTTTGATGTCGTTATAGCCTTTTAATGACAAGCCACACTCAACACCAGCACGAACTTCTTTTGCATCATCCTTGAAGCGCTTGAGTGAGTCCAACTCTCCACTCCAGATAACAACGTTTTCACGTAAGAGTCGGACGCTAGAGTTACGCTTAATGACGCCGTCGAGTACCAAGCAACCCGCAATCGCGCCAACTTTAGACACCAAGAATACTTGGCGAATCTCCACCATCCCGGTGATCTCTTCTTTCTTATCTGGCGTCAACATACCACTCAAGGCTGCTTTCACTTCATCAACCGCATCATAAATAATGTTGTGATAACGAATATCCACACCATTATTTTCAGCAAGCTTACGCGCCGCACCATCCGCACGAGAGTTAAAGCCAATAATGACTGCTTTAGAAGCTACTGCTAAGTTCACATCCGTTTCGGTGATACCACCGACTGCTGCATGAACAATTTGAACTTTCACTTCCGCAGTAGAGAGCTTTTGCAGTGACTGTGCCAAAGCCTCTTGAGAGCCTTGGACGTCAGCCTTAATAATGAGAGGTAACAACTTGGCTTCAACAGCACCCTCTTCCATATTTTCCATCATGGTTTCGAGCTTAAATGCTTGCTGTTTAGCCAGCTTCACATCACGGAACTTACCTTGACGGAACAATGCGATCTCACGTGCTTTACGCTCATCAGGCACCACTTGCACTGACTCGCCAGCTGCAGGAACTTCAGACAAACCTTGAATCTCCACCGGAATGGATGGACCAGCCTCATTACAGGGCTTCCCATTCTCATCCAACATGGCACGAACACGACCATAGGTTGAGCCAGCCAACAGCATGTCGCCACGCTTGAGCGTACCGGACTGAACGAGCACTGTAGCCACAGGACCGCGGCCCTTATCTAAGCGCGCTTCAATCACTAAACCTTGTGCTGGAGCATCTTTAGCTGCTTTGAGTTCTAAGATTTCTGCCTGTAAGAGTACATTCTCAAGCAATGCATCAATACCATCACCGGTTTTTGCGGAAACACCAATAAATGGCACATCGCCACCGTATTCCTCAGGAACTACTTGCTCAGCTACCAGTTCGGTTTTAACCCGCTCTAAGTTGGCTTCTGGCTTATCAATCTTATTGATCGCCACCACAATGGGTACGCCACCCGCTACGGCATGGGCGATCGCTTCTTTAGTTTGTGGCATGACGCCGTCATCTGCTGCAACCACCAAGATCACGATATCCGTTGCCTTAGCACCGCGAGCACGCATGGCCGTAAAGGCTTCGTGACCAGGGGTATCCAGAAAGGTAATCATGCCGCGTGGCGTTTCAACGTGATAAGCGCCGATGTGCTGGGTAATACCACCAGCTTCACCAGTAGCTACTTTTGCAGCACGAATCTTGTCAAGCAAAGAGGTTTTGCCATGGTCAACGTGACCCATCACCGTTACTACTGGTGGACGTGACAACAATTCTGCATCGTGACCAGAGGTCCCCAGATCTAAATCTGGGTCGTCTAATTTGGCAGCATGGGCTTTATGACCCATCTCTTCTACGATGATCATCGCAGTGTCTTGATCCAAGATTTGGTTAATCGTCACCATCTGACCCATACCCATTAAGAGCTTAATTACTTCAGCACTCTTCACGGCCATTGCGTGAGCTAACTCAGCAACCGTAATGGTTTCGGGGACATTGACATCACGCACAATAGCTTCAGTAGGCACTTGAAAGTTAGTGTCGACGTTAGCCTCAGCAATTTGACGCTGCTTTCTTCTGCCGCCACCGGAACGCCAACCACCAACACCGCCCGAACTATCGCCGCGAGTCTTGAGGCCACCTGGCTTCTTAGCACCTTCTTCTTGCCAAGTAGATGAAGTCTCTGCGGACTTAATTGTCTTGCCACCAACTTTAGCAACTACCTTTTTCTTATCATCAGCGCCTTCAACCTTGGCAGGCTTGTGCAAGGTACCTTTTTTAGCTTCTTCTGCAGCGACCTCACTTGGCGCCTTAAGAACGCGAGAAGGCGTACTCATCATGTCACGAATAGCTAAAGCTTCAGCCTCAGCAGCAGCACGCCTTTTGCTTATATCAGCTAACTGCGCTTTATTAGTATCAGTAATCTCTTTGGCGACCTTGTCTGCTTTTGCTTTCTTGTCAGCCGCTTTAGCCGCTGCAGCATCATCAGCACCTAACTTAGCAGCTTGATCAACAACAGATTCAGATTCAGTTGTAGCAGCAAGAGCAGCAGCCTCTTTTTCGCGAGCATCTTCTGCCGCTTTCATTTCGGCTTCTTGGCGTGCCAATAATTCCGCTTGACGAGAAGCTTCAGCTGCACGCTTCTCCAACTCCTCTGCAGAAAGAATAGGTTTTGCAGGGGCCTCAGGGGCAGCCTCTTTAGCCACTTTAGTCTCTTTAGCAGGAGTCTCTTCAGGCGCTTTATCTCCCGCTTTAACTAGCACACGCTTTTTACGAACCTCAACCTGAACGGTGCGGGTACGCCCAGCAGAATCTGCCTGACGAATTTCTGAGTTCTCACGCTTGATTAAAGTAATCTTTTTGCGATTACCTGTATCCGCACTACCATGCTCTTTTTGCAAATGCTCAAGCAGGACAGTCTTGTCCTTTTCGGTAATGCTGTCGTCTTCAGAACCTTTTTCGATGCCGGCCGCCTTCAATTGCTCTAGAAGGTCTGGCGCAGTACGTTTTAATTCTTTAGCGAGTACTTTTACTGTTGTTGCCATGTACTACTTCCTCTCATGAAGTAAACCAATGTTCGCGCGCTTTCATGATGAGCGTTTTCGCGGTTTCTTCGTCAATTTGTGTCGCCTCAACTAGCTCATCAACAGCCAGTTCAGCTAAGTCGTCACGGGTATGTACTTGATTATCAGCAAGCTTTGCAATCAATTCTGTAGTCATTCCCTCTAGGGAACGTAAATCTTGTGAGACTTCACCAACACGCTCTTCTTTAGCCAATTCCATTGTCAAAAGAGAGTCACGTGCACGAGTACGTAATTCATTTACGGTGTCTTCATCAAAAGAGTCGATCTCCAACATTTCAGAAAGGGGTACGTAAGCAACCTCCTCTAGGGTGTTGAAGCCTTCTTCGATCAAGATATCAGCAACTTCTTGGTCAACGTCCAATTTGTCCATGAACAATTGACGTACAGAAGCAGCTTCTTTTTCAGTTTTCTCAGCGGACTCTTCTGGAGTCATGATGTTAATTTGCCAACCAGTCAATTCACTAGCTAAGCGAACGTTCTGTCCACTACGGCCAATCGCAATTGCCAAGTTCTCTTCATCGACCACCACATCCATTGCATGACGCTCTTCATCAACCACAATAGAGGACACTTGAGCCGGAGCCAAAGCACCAATCACAAATTGCGCTGGATCTTCAGACCACAGCACGATGTCGACTGCTTCGCCTGCTACTTCGTTACGGACTGCAGTAACGCGTGTGCCACGAACACCAACGCAAGTACCAATTGGATCGATACGCTTGTCATAGGTAATCACAGCAATCTTTGCACGGATGCCAGGGTCACGAGCCGCACCCTTAATCTCTAATAAACCTTGCTCCATCTCTGGAACTTCATTCTCAAATAACTTGATCAAGAAGTCTGGGCAAGTACGTGAGAGTTCAATCTGTGGGCCACGGGCTTCACGATCTACTTTAAGGATGTAAGCACGTACGCGGTCGCCAGAGCGTAAGTTCTCTTTTGGAATCATTTGATCGCGACGCAATAATGCCTCTACACGCCCGGATTCAATAATCAAACCATTCTTGTCAGCACGCTTGACGGTACCAGTCATGACTTTTTCGCCACGCTCAAGGTAGTCATTCAAAATCTGCTCACGCTCAGCATCACGAATACGCTGCAGAATCACTTGCTTTGCAGCTTGCGCGCCAATCCGGCCAAAGGCTAAGGACTCGATTTGCTCTTCGATATATTCACCAACTTCCATGTCGGAGAATTGCTCAAGGGCTTCAAAATGCAAGATCTCTTTATCCGGCTCTTGAAGACCCGCTTCGTCAGGGACCACCAACCAACGACGGAAGGTTTCGTATTCACCAGACTCACGATCAATCGATACACGAATATCCACATCTTCCGTTGGATAACGTTTCTTAGTGGCTGATGCCAACGCCATTTCTAACGCTTCAAACACAATCGCTTGATCTACGTTCTTTTCACGCGCTAAGGCGTCTGCCAACATGAGAACTTCTCGGCTCATGACTTTCTTCCTTTGAAATCAATAACAGGGACCAACCGAGTCTTATCGACCTCGGCTAAAGAAAACTCCAATTGAGACTCAGCACCATCAGTGCCTTCAAACAACAAACCAAATTTCGCGTCAGGTGAATCCAATTCACCACTCAGCAAACCTTGCAACACACCACGAAAATTCTTACGATTACCAACAGCAACACGCAACTTCAGATCCACTTCCATTCCGGCGAAGCGCTCAAAATCCGCAGCATATTTCACTGGGCGATCCAATCCTGGAGAAGAAATCTCTAAACGCTCAAAAGGGATGTTCTCCACTGGCAAGGTATAGCTCAGTTGATGACTGACTTTTTCGCAATCCAAAACCGTAATCAAGCGTTCGTAATCCGGGTTTTCAATCGTGACACGCAGCAAACCTCCGGCTTCGCGCTCGATTTCTACTAGCGCGTACCCTAAGTTTTCTAGCTCTGCAGAAATAATCCGCTGATCCTTCACGACAACCCTTCAATCCAAAACGGCAAAAAAAAATGGGCTTTGAAGCCCATATTCTCGAAATTCAGAACAGGCCGACTTACGTTGATCGCAACATCAGTCGGTAACTACTTAAAACAGCAAGGAAATGCTGTAAGACCAAAATTATAGCTGATTTAGTGGAAAACCTATCAAAATCAGAAGCTTTCGCTTGGATTTCGAGGCTTTCTCGGTCCTTTATTAAAAGGTTTACGCCCTTTTGGCGCACCCCGTTTAGGGCCATTTCCAGGATTTTGAGGGCTGGCGGTCACAAAAGCCGACTGTCCATGATGAACTTTCTTGGCTTTATTGCGATTCTGTCCCTGCCCACCTTGACCACCCTGACCGCCTTGTCCAGATCCCTGCCCTGGTCTGCCAGCGTTAGTACGGCCCCTGAAAGGACCGCGCCCCTCGCCTGATCCACCACCGCGACCGCCAGCAGGCTTATCGCCTCTAGTTTGATGGGTTAAGCCATGATGACCGCTAGCCTGAGTCAAGGCATCGCGAGAGCCCCAATACGAAACTGATGTTTGCATCGGATCTGGCTGAAAATCTTCACCAGAAGCCGCATGACGATCTCGTCCGTGCGCCCCTGACGCCGGTCCACGACCTTTATCTTGTGCTTGGGGCATTTTTAGGCCAGCCGACCTCATCAGACTAGCAACCCCTTCTGGAGAAACTTCTTCCCACTTACCGCGTCGCAGACGCGGAGGTAACAGGAACATGCCATAGCGGGTGCGCAGTAAACGAGAAACTGTATGGCCAACTGCCTCAAACATGCGACGTACCTCACGATTACGCCCCTCAGTCAAGGCAACGTGATACCAACGATTTGCACCATCACCACCGCCCATGGATAGGCGCAAGAATTTAGCTTGGCCATCATCTAAGGTAATGCCGCTTTTTAATTGAGCAGTATTTTCTTGGCTCAACTCACCCAAAATACGGACAGCGTACTCACGCTCAATACCGTAACGAGGATGCATCAAGCGATTAGCCAATTCACCAGAGGTTGTAAAAAGTAATAGGCCTTCAGTATTAAAGTCTAAACGTCCCACTGCAATCCAACGGCCTTGACGTGGTTTGGGTAGGCGATCAAAGACGGTTGGGCGACCTTCGGGGTCGGACTGACTCACGATTTCGCCTGAAGGCTTGTGATACAAAATAACGCGTGGTGGCTTAGTCTGAATCTTGCGATGGACTGGCTTGCCGTTGATACGCACTTGGTCAGTAGGTCCAATGCGCTGACCAATATGGGCTGGCAGGCCGTTCACAGATACGCGCCCTTGAATAATCAAGTCCTCCATATCACGGCGCGATCCCATACCAACATCCGCCAATACCTTATGTAACTTGACGGTATCTTCATCATCAGCGTCGTCGTCTAGACCATCTAGGTCAGACCAGACTTCATCACGCAAGCTCAGTGGTAAATCATCGATATTTGCAAATTGCAAACTACTCATCTCATCTTCACTAGGAGCATCCGCATCCTCATCGTGACGTACGCGTTGAGCGCGACGCTCAGCACCCGTCTGATGAGAAATTTCATTCTCATTAATGCCATCTGGACATTTTACTTCAACAGCCTCAGGAGCATCTAATGCGGCATCAAACTCTCCAGAAACAACGGATGCAAATAAAGCTTCACTTTCTGCTGGATTGGGTGCAATTTTGGTACCTTGATTATTTCCACCTTCACGCGGTCCATGAGGCTCACCACCCTCACGACGAGGTCGGTCTTTATTAAATGGGCGCTTCTTATTAAAAGGATGCTTACCAGGGCCAGCACCTTGACGGCGCGGACGGCGCGGTCCACCCTCACGCCCTTCAGTCTTTACACCATCCGTAGGGGAAGGTGTCGACTCTGGGTTTGAGGGAATATCCGATGTTGCTTGTATCGGGGATGAATCGTTTTCGTTAGAGCTTGTCATTAATTATTATTTTTGTTCGTCTGATTTTTCTTCAGACTCTGGGGTAACTTCTGCTATTACTTCTTCTGCTACAACTTCATCAGTCACTGCAACAATCTCCTGACTCTCCGCCTGAATCAGAGGCTGGCCATTTTCGTCCAACTCAATCACTGTCTCAACGGTAGCGCTTAAATCAAACTGGATTACGGCTTGGCCTAAGTGCTCAGCAGCAGCCATCGGCGCAGCATCTTCTAGCATTGGCAAACTTTGTAAATTGGTGAGACTCAAGTCATCCAAAAATTGTTTGGTAGTGGCGTACAAACCTGGGCGACCGATAGTTTCTTTGTGACCAATCACCTCAACCCAACCACGGTCCTCTAATTGCTTCATGACGTTACTGCTCACCGCAACACCACGAATCTCTTCGATTTCGCCGCGTGTGACGGGCTGGCGATAGGCTATGATCGCCAAGGTTTCCATTACCGCACGAGAATACTTTGGTGGTTTTTCTGGAGTGAGACGATCAAGATATTCACGCATCGCCAAACGACTCTGAAAGCGCCAGCCAGTTGCAATATGCACCAACTCCATCCCTTTATCTTCCCAAGATTTTTGCAGCTCTACTAAAGCCTCATCAATCTCATTAGGGGCAATATCTTCGGCAAATAATCGCGTCAGATCGGCAACTGTCAGTGGTTCTTGCGCGCACAAGAGGGCTGTTTCAATTACGCGTTTATTGTGATCATCCATAAAATTCGGGCTATCAGGTCAAAACCTGATGAGACTATAAAAATGTACTTCAGTAATGGGTTGGTGGTGTTCTGGTGGCGCTCTTTAGCTAAACAGGCAATGCATCTTCGAAAATCCTCCTGGAAGAGCTGCCCGCAATGAAACGAAGTCTTTTTCGCTCACCTTCAGCCATTATAAGGGAGGCTCAATACAATAGCTATATGCACAAGAATACCCCCTTAGCCCCACCCCCAACTTCAGAGACCAATTCAAAACGTCGCTTTTTGGGCTTAGGCCTTGGCTTAGGGGCTCTCCTTGGGGGTTCTAGCCTCACCGGGTGCAGCCTAATGGGTAGTCGTAAGCCAGTTATCGGCCTAGTTCTTGGGGCAGGAGCAGCGCGTGGCTTCGCCCATATTGGCGTCATCAAAGCGCTCGAAGCCCAAGGGATTCGGCCCGATATCGTGGTGGGTAGTAGTGCTGGTAGCGTCATTGCGGCATTACTCGCCTCTGGCGCCACCGGAAATGAGCTCAACCGGCTTGCCCTCAATTTAGATGAAGCCACTATTGCAGATTGGGGCTTGCCCTTCGTCGGTAGATTCGGTGGGCTGATTA